>NZ_LT629778.1:1523958-1828750 GCF_900105485.1 Pseudomonas granadensis
CGCCTAAAAAAGTAAGCAAAAAACGCTTGCTCCTACGTACGGCCCTCGCAGGCTCGGGTCCCTTCGCTCCGGGACCGATCCGGGCGCAGCGGCTACGGTTTGCTTCGCTGCACCTACTTCCGCTGTGTACGACTTCGTCGTACGGTCGCTGCGCTCCCACGCCCGGATCGATCCCTCCGCTCAGCCTTCCGATGTCGCTGGTTAGGCAAAATCAAGATCAAGGGCACTCGAGCTAACGCTCATTGTTGAGTGGTTAGAAGCGGCGCATGTCTTTGGATTTGTGGTGTGGCTGCCCCTCACCCCAGCCCTCTCCCCCTGGAGAGGGAGCCGATTTTGGTTGATTTCGAGACTTGCGTTCGACTCGGTATCGCGGGTCGGTTTAGCTCTCGCATCCACCACGGTCAGTCCCCGCTCCCTCCGGGAGAGGGTTAGGGTGAGGGGCTTTTGACGTTGAGGGTTTTCATCCATTTCGGTCTCATTTGCCCACCTCGGCATTCGCATACAGATAATCCGTCGCCAGCGAGGCCAGTGTCCTGACTCCAACCACCAGCGCTGACTCGTCGACAAAGAACCCCGGATTATGATTCGGCGCGGCTTTGCTCATGTCCTGATCTCGTGGCGTCACGCCCAGAAACACAAACAAGCCCGGCGCCTCCTTGGCGAAGAAGGAGAAGTCTTCCGCGCCGCCCACCAGCGGCCCTTGGACGACGTCGTCCTTGGCGGCCCATTTCAGGGTTGGCAGCATTTTCTCGGTGAGCGCCGGGTTGTTGATGGTCGGGTCGTATTTTTCGATGATCGTTACGTCGGCTTTGGCGCCGCCGCTTTCGGCGATTTTTTCGATGGTCTGGCGGACGTCTTTGTGCAGTTTCTGGCGGATGCCGTAGTCGTAGGAGCGGAGGGTGCCGGTCATGTCGACGGATTCGGGGATGATGTTGTAGCGGGTGCCGCCGTTGATGGTGCCGATGCTGACCACGGATGGATAAGAGGAAATGTCGGTGCGGCGGCTGACCACGGTTTGCAGGCCGACCAGGGTCTGGGCGCTGACGGTGATCGGGTCGATGCCGTCCCAGGGGCGGCCGGCGTGGGTTTGTTTGCCGAGGATCTTGATGCGCAGGTCGTCGGAGCTGGCCAGTGTCGGGCCGGGGCGGTAGGCGATCTGGCCGGCGGGGACGCCGGCCCAGACGTGCAGGCCGAACACCGCGTCGGGCTTGGGTGATTTCATCACGCCTTCCTGCACCATCATTTTCGCGCCCCAGGTGTTTTTGCCGTCGGGGATGAAGTCGCTGGGGCCTTCTTCGGCGGGCTGGAAATAGAACACCACGGTGCCGGGCAGGGTGTCGCGCATGCCGGTAAGGATTTTCGCCGTGCTCAGCAGGATCGCCGTGTGGGCGTCGTGGCCGCAGGCGTGCATGACGTCGACTTCCTTGTCGAGGTAGGTGCCTTTGGCTTTCGAGGCGAACGGCAGGTCGGAAACTTCCTTGACCGGCAGCGCGTCCATGTCAGCGCGCAGGGCCACGGTCGGGCCGGGCAGGGCGCCTTTGAGAATAGCGACCACGCCGGTGCGGGCAACGCCGGTTTTCACGTCCAGGCCCATGGCTTTGAGCTGCCCCGCGACCAGCTCGGCGGTGCGTTTTTCGGTGTTGCCGAGTTCCGGGTGGGCGTGCAGGTCGCGGCGGGTTTCCAGCAGTTCGGGCTCAAGTTTTTGCGCCTGTTCGGCGATCTGCTGGCGGCTGCTGTCGAGGGTGGCGGCGCCGGCGTGGCTGGCGATCAGGCTGAGCAAAACTGCCTGGGCAATGCGCGTCAGTTGCATGAGCTTCTCCTTGATTGTTGTTGTCGGGCTTCCTTGCCTGTGACTGCAACCGCGTGCCTGAGTGCTATTCCTTCGGCTGGCCGCCACCGGCGGTGATCACCTGCACGCTCATGCGCGGCGTTGCCAGGTCGAGCCCGGCCTCGTCGAGATGGCGTTTGAGCGACAGGTTGAACGCGCGGGAAACTTCCCACTGCTTGATCGGCGCAGTCTTGAAGCGTGCGCGCAAAATCGCACTGCCCGACTCGAAACTTTCCACGCCCTGGATTTCCAGCGGCGACCAGATATTGCGTCGTTGCAGCGGATCGGTACGCATCTTCTGCCCGACGTCGCGCATCAGTTTGATCGCGTCGTCGATTTCCATGTTGTACGGCACCGCCACGCGGAAGATCGCGTAGCCGAACTCACGCGAGTAGTTCTTGATGCTTTTGATTTCGCTGAACGGAATGGTGTGGACGATGCCGTCGATATCGCGCAGGCGCACGGTGCGAATAGTCAGGCCTTCGACGGTGCCGAGGTGGCCGCCGACGTCGACGTAATCGTCGATGGCCAGCGAGTCTTCAATGATGATGAACAGGCCGGTGATCAGGTCCGCGACCAGTGACTGCGCACCGAAACCGATGGCCAGACCGATGACACCGGCACCGGCCAGCAGCGGCGTGACGTTCATGCCCATGTTCGCCAGGGCGACGATCAGCGCGATGATGAAAATCGTCACGAACAGCACGTTGCGGATCAGCGGCATCATCGTCTGCGCGCGGGCGTTGGCCAGGCCTTTGCGTGAACGGGTGAGGGCGTGGTGCACGGCGGTGTCGGCGAGAATCCAGATCAGCCAGGAAATGATCAGCGTGCCGATCAGGCTGAACAGTTTGACGCTGACGTCATGACCGTCGCCCTCGGCGAAACCGATCAGCGAATGGCCCCAGACTCGCAGGCCCAGTTCGATGAACAGCAGCCACACCAGCAAATGCGCGAGGGTGTAGAAAAAGTTTTTCAGGCGTTCCGAATACAGCGCATGGCGTTTCGGCCCGCGTTGCGGTTTCAGCGAATGACGGCGGACGAGGCCGTTGATGACCATGCACAGCACCAGCAGCACCGTGCAGATCAGCGACTGGCGCAATGCCGTGCTGGTGTCGCCGGCGGAGACGAAGGTGGCGAACAGCGAAATACCCACCAGCACCAGCGCCGGCACGTACCAGAAGGTACCGAGGATTTCGATGGTGTCGCTGAGGGCGCGACGGGTCAGGCGCCTTGACAGCGGCTGGTTGCGGATCAGGTGTGCGATCGGTCGGCGGAAACGCAGGATGAACAGACCGGTCGACAGCGCCGCCAGCACATTGGCCACGGTCGCGGCAGTGTGCGCCAGATGCACGCCGAGGCTGGCGACCAGACGCGGGTCGCTCAAGGCCTCACCGAACGCGGCGAAACTGCCGATCAGCCACAGCGGCCGGAAGGCCTGATGGCGCAAAATGTACAGCGCGCGATGGCGGTGCGGGCCGTCTAGCAGGGAGAACGCGATCACGCAGATCGCCGAAAAACAGGTGCCGACCACCAGCGCGTACGCCAGCACCATCGCCAGACTCTTGCCCAGAGACGAGGGCAACGCGTAGCTCATGTACACGGTCATCACCAACGCGATCAGCCACGGCCCGAGCTTGCGCAGGGCAAAGCGCAGCATGTCGAGGGCGCGTGGGTGTTGCGGCAGTTCTTCGGTGAGGCCGAAGCGCAGACGCACGCGGTGGCCGAGCCAGATCAGCGCGGCGGCGAGCAGGCTCCAGACCATCAGGATCATCGCGAAGCCGAAAATGATCGGCAGCCATTGATTGGTCGGCAGCATCAGGCCGCGCAATTCGTCCTTGGCCAGATCGAATTCATTGCCCCAGCGATTGAGCGGGCTGTCGGCGCCGGTGAATTGTTTTTCGAAATTGGCGAGGGTGCCGCCGATCAGACCGAGCACGCCTTCTTCGGGGCTGGCCTGGGCCTTGTTGGTGGCGTCGCGCAGTTTCTTCAGGTCGCTCAAGAGTTGCGCGCGCTGCTGGTCGTTTTCCAGAGACTTGATGACTTCGTCGAGGGACTGGCCGAGCGGTTCCTCTGCGACAGGCTGCGCTTTGCCGGTGTTAAGCATGCCGGGCAAACCGACCGCATGGGCGGGTGCCAGCGGCAGCAGGGTCATCAGAAAAACGAGAAGCAGGCTGGGTAAGGCAAGGAAACGAGCGAACACGAGGCGGTCAACCGGGCAAAGGGTGGATGCGCTGGAGTGTACGAGCCCCATGGGCGCAATGCGAGCCGGCACGGGTTATTCGTTGAGTTTGGCGAGGATCTTGTAGATCACTGTGGCGAGGATCATCAACATGCCGATCCACATGGCGAAGACGCCGGCGTTCTTGTCACGGAAGTTGAAACCGATCGCCAGCAGGAGCATTCCGCTCAGGATCGGAATGAGCATGGCGTGGAACGACGACATCGAGATCATGGAGACTGCCTTGTCTTTGAGATGACTGGAGTCTAGGCGGATTTTCGATCCGGGGGAGTGATATGGTGCAGGAATTTTGCGGTTTCTTGTGTCTGGGCTGGCGCTTTCGCGAGCAGGCTCGCTCCCACAGTTGGAATGCTTTCCAGGGTAGGAGCGCGCCTGCTCGCGAAGCTTCTCAGCCTTTAAGGCAGGTCACGACTGGCATAGAACGCACTGAGCACTTTGACCAGGTGCGCCAGATCATGGCTGCCGCACAGCTCGCGGATCGAGTGCATGGCGAACGTCGGCAGGCCGATGTCGACGGTGCGCACGCCCAGGTGGCTGGCGGTGATCGGGCCGATGGTCGAGCCGCAGCCCATGTCGCTGCGCACCACGAAACTCTGCACCGGGACTTCTTCAGCCATGCACAGATGACGGAAGAAACCGGCGGTTTCGCTGTTGGTGGCGTAGCGCTGGTTGCTGTTGACCTTGATCACTGGGCCGGCGTTGAGCTTCGGACCGTGATTGGCGTCGTGCTTCTCCGCATAGTTCGGGTGCACGCCGTGGGCGTTGTCGGCCGAGACCAGCAGGGATTTCTGAATGGTGCGAACGAACTCATCACCTTCCGGCAGCACGCGGCGCAGGGTCTGTTCGAGCATCGGACCATCGGCACCGCAGGCCGAGCAGGAGCCGACTTCTTCGTGATCGTTGCACACCAGCACGCAGGTTTCGTCGGTTTCGGCGTTGAGCAAGGCTTGCAGGCCGGCGTAGCACGACAGCAGGTTGTCGAGGCGCGCGCCGGCAATGAAATCGCCATTGAGGCCAATCACCGCCGCGCTTTGCGTGTCGTAGAAACTCAGCTCGTAATCGAGCACCACGTCGGCGTTCAAACCGTGTTCGCGGGCCAGTTGATCGGTGAGCACGGCGCGGAAATCCACGCGCTCGTCACCGGCGAACTGCGCGAGGATCGGTGGCAGCTCGGTCTGCGCGTTGATTGCCCAGCCCTGATTGGCTTCACGGTTGAGGTGAATGGCCAGGTTGGGAATGATCGCGATCGGCGCCTTGAAGTCGATCAACTGGCTCTCGACCTTGCCGTCGCGGCGGAAGGTCACGCGGCCGGCCAGCGACAGATCGCGGTCGAACCACGGCGCCAGCAATGCCCCGCCGTAGACTTCGACGCCCAGCTGCCAGAAGCCCTGACGCTGCAATTCCGGTTGCGGCTTGACCCGCAGGCACGGGCTGTCGGTGTGCGCGCCGACCAGACGGATACCGCCATGCAGCGGCGAGGTGCGGCCCATTTTGATGGCGACGATGGAAGAGTCGTTACGGGTGACGTAATAGCGGCCGTTCGGCTCGGTGGTCCATGGCTCGCGCTCGTCGAGACGCACGTAACCGGCAGCCTCCAGACGCTGAACCAGACTGGCGGTGGCGTGGAACGGGGTAGGGGAGGCCTTGAGAAAGTCGATCAGGCCTTGGTTCAACTCTTCGCGCATAAGAAACTCCAGACAGCAATGGGCGCGAGTTTAACGTATTGGCCGAACAATTGAATCCGGACCATAACCCCTGGAGGAGTGAGCCTGCTCGCGATTGCGGTGTGTCAGATCATTGTTGATTGACTGACAGAGCGCAATCGCGAGCAGGCTCACTCCTACAGGGGGACGGTGTTCGGTCAGAACGGCGCCGGGCACTCGAAGCGCAGGCGTTCGCCGGTTTGCGGGTGGGTGAAGCTGAGCATGCTCGCGTGCAGGCACAGCCGCGGCCACGCCGCCAACGCCTGTTCATGGGCGTAGAGCCCGTCGCCGAGCAACGGATGACCGATCGACAACATGTGCACGCGCAATTGGTGCGAGCGCCCGGTGATCGGCGTCAGTTCGACGCGGCACCAGTCGCCGCAACGCTCCAGCACCTTCCAGAACGTCAGCGCATGCTTGCCGAATTCGTGATCGACCACGTGCCGTGGCTTGGTCGGCGGATCGTAACGCAGGGGCAGATCGATACTGCCGCTGTCGAGCGCCGGCTGACCCCAGGCCAGTGCGGTGTAGGCTTTTTCGGTTTCGCGGTCGTGAAATTGTCGCGACAGTTCGCGGTGCGTGTCGGCGTCGCGGGCCAGCAAGATGATGCCCGAGGTTTCCCAGTCCAGACGATGGACGATGCGCGCTTCCGGGTAGCCGTTTTCCTGCAGGCGGGTGATCAGGCAGTCCTTGTTGTCGTCAGCGCGGCCGGGCACCGAGAGCAGCAGGGTCGGTTTGTCGACCACCAGTACGGCGGCGTCCTGATGGATGATGCGGATGTTGGACAGCGGCATTAAACAGCCTCGTAACAAATGCCAACGGCGGTTCAGGGCCACTCCACTGAAGGAATGGCCCTGAACCGCCGTCGTACCTGCCGGGTCGACTCAGCGATCGGGCAGGGTGATGTTGAGTTCCAGGATCGAGCAACTGCCCTGGCTTTCCAGTGCAACATGTACGTCGTCGTTGCCGATGTTGACGTACTTGCGGATCACGTCGACCAGTTCCTTCTGCAAGGCTGGCAGGTAATCCGGCGTGCTGCGCTGGCCGCGCTCATGCGCCACGATGATCTGTAGACGCTCTTTCGCTACCGAGGCGGTACTTGGCTTTTTGTTGGCACGAAAGAAGTCAAAAAGGTTCATTACCTACCTCCAAACAGGCGCTCGAAGAATCCCTTCTTCTCGACATCGAGGAATCGGTGGGCTTTTTCTTTGCCCAGCAGGCGGTCGACGGTATCGCTGTAGGCCTGACCGGCATCGCTCTGGTCGTCGAGAATCACTGGCACGCCCTGGTTGGATGCCTTGAGCACCGCCTGGGATTCCGGGATCACGCCGAGCAGCGTTACCGAGAGGATTTCCTTGACGTCTTCAACGCCGAGCATTTCGCCTTTTTCAACACGCTCTGGATGGTAGCGGGTGATCAGCAGGTGTTCCTTGATCGGGTCTTCGCCACGTTCGGCGCGGCGCGATTTGCTCGCCAGCAGGCCGAGCATGCGGTCCGAGTCACGTACCGAGGAGACTTCCGGGTTGGTCACGACGATCGCTTCGTCAGCGAAGTACATGGCCAGGTGCGCGCCTTTTTCGATGCCCGCCGGAGAGTCACAGACGACGAACTCGAATTGTTCCTTGAGCTCCATCAGGACTTTTTCCACGCCTTCGACGGTCAGCGCGTCTTTGTCGCGGGTCTGGCTGGCGGCCAGCACGTAGAGGTTTTCCAGACGCTTGTCTTTGATCAGCGCCTGTTGCAGGTTGGCTTCGCCGTTCACGACGTTGACGAAGTCGTATACCACGCGGCGCTCGCAACCCATGATCAGGTCGAGGTTACGCAAGCCGACGTCGAAGTCGACGATCACTGTTTTGTGGCCGCGCAGCGCGAGACCGGTACCGATAGCGGCGCTGGTGGTGGTCTTACCCACACCACCCTTGCCGGATGTAACCACGAGAATCTTGGCCAAGGTGTTTCACCCCTAAGGAAGAAGGACTGTTCAGCCCCTGAAAAACATCTCTTGAAAACTACTGCAGTCGGACAGCCTTGGCTGGAATTTGGCTATAAGGCCTTTTTCCTACTTCGTTTGAGCCGTTTTCGCTACGTTTTAGAGATGCTTGGAAAATGCGGCAGTATCCGTTAAAGCCGAATGATGTTCAACACGTCGCCCGACAGGCTGACCTGCACGCCCGAACCCCACATCGGGTCGCGACGCAAATCTTCGGAGACCTTGTAATGACCGGCGATGGAGATCAGTTCAGCGCTCAATTGCTGACAGAAAATCCGTGCCTTGGTATCACCTTTCACGCCGGCCAGCGCGCGGCCACGCATCGGGCCGTATACATGGATGTTGCCATCGGCGAGAAGTTCCGCCCCCGGACTGACCGAGGACACCACCACCAGATCGCCACCCTGGGCGTATATCTGTTGGCCACCACGCACTGGCGTGGTGATGACACGGGTCGGTTTGACCGTCGGCTCGGGCGGTTTCTCCGGCTTCTTTTTGACTTCGGCTTCGGGCATTTCCAGCGGCCGTTCACGGGCGCCGGACGGCGGCAGCACGGGGATGTCGATGGCGATGGCGGCGGCGATGTCTTCGATGCGGCTGGCGCGAATGGCGAGCGTGCGCAGGCCATGCTGACGGCACACGCGCATCAGCCCCGGCAGGTCGATGGCGCCCTGGCTCGGCGGCAGTTTGTCCAGCGCCAGAACCAGCGGCGCGTTGCTGAAGAAATTCGGCGCCTGGGCGACTTTCGCGGCCAATTGCCGATCGAGGCTCTCGAGGTCGTTACGGGCCAGTTCCAGCACAGTAATGGCCAGCATGCTGCCCTTGAGCTGGAATACGGGATCTTGGTCTAACGGGTCGGTTTGGCTCATGTCGGCATACAACGGCTTGTCACTAAAAGTGCCGAGACTTATAACGAGAACGCCCGCGAGCCGCAAGCCGGGTCGAACGATGTAGAATGCGCGGCCACTGTATTTACGGAAGCTTTAATGGATCGCCCGCGTTTTCGAAAAGCATTTCTTGCTCCGCGCTTCTGGCCGCTCTGGTGCGGTCTGGGGCTTTTATGGCTGATCGTGCAGTTGCCGTATCCGGCACTGCTGACCATCGGTCGAGTTTTGGGCGCGTTGATGTATCGCGTGGCCAGCGACCGACGGGCCATCGCCCGGCGCAATCTGGAACTGTGCTTCCCGGAAAAGTCCGCCGCCGAACGCAAACGCCTGCTCAAGGAAAACTTCGCCTCCACCGGTATCGCTTTCTTCGAGATGGCGATGAGCTGGTGGTGGTCGCGTGAACGCCTGGCGAAACTGGCTCATGTCGAAGGCCTCGAGCATCTGCAGAAGGCCCAGCGCGAGGGCAAAGGCGTGATCCTCATGGCCGCGCACTTCACCACCCTGGAAATCGGCGCGGCGCTGCTCGGCCAGCAGCACACCATCGACGGCATGTACCGCGAACACAAAAACCCTTTGTTTGACTACGTCCAGCGTCGCGGCCGCGAGCGACACAACCTCGATTCGCTGGCGGTGGAGCGCGACGACGTGCGCGGCATGCTCAAGCTGCTGCGCTTAGGCCGGGCGATCTGGTATGCACCGGATCAAGACTACGGCGCCAAGCAGAGCATCTTCGTGCCGCTGTTCGGCATTCAGGCGGCGACAGTGACTGCGACAACCAAATTTGCCCGTCTGGGCAAGGCGCTGGTGGTGCCGTTCACTCAGGAGCGTCTGGCGGACGGCAGCGGCTATCGGCTGGTGATCCATCCGCCGCTCGAAGATTTCCCCGGCGAAACCGAAGAGGCCGACTGCATCCGCATCAATCAGTGGGTCGAAAGCGCGTTGCGGGCATGTCCCGAGCAATACCTCTGGGCGCATCGGCGCTTCAAGAGCCGCCCGCCGGGCGAGCCGAAGCTGTACGCCAAACGCGCCTGATCGAGCCTTTTCTATAAGCACCCTGGAGGGTTGCGATGCGCCCAGCTGAACCGGTCACAGGTTTGATTCTTTCCGGCGGCGGGGCGCGAGCGGCGTATCAGGTGGGCGTGCTGGCGGCGATTGCCGAACTGTTGCCGCTGGGCGCAGACAATCCGTTTCCGGTGATCGTCGGCACCTCGGCCGGGGCGATCAACGCAGTCAGCCTGGCCAGCGGCGCCACGGATTTTCGCGCCGCCATCGAACGCCTGACCTTGTTCTGGCAAGGCTTGCGCAGCCATCGTGTACTGCGCAGCGACTGGCCCGGGGTGATCCGCCAGGCCAGCCGCTTCGTCAGCCACAGCCTGCTCGGCCTCGGCCGGCAAATGCCGGTGGCGCTGCTCAACAGTTCGCCGCTGCGCGAATTGCTCAATGAAAAACTGCACCTGCCCGGCATCGCGGATTCCATCGCGCGCAAGCAACTGCACGCGGTGGCGGTGACGGCGTTTGGCTACGAATCGGGGCAGGCGGTGACCTTTTATGAGGGTGGCGGCACCATCGATGCATGGCTGCGGCATCGGCGCATCGGTGTGCCAACGTCGTTGTCGGTCGAGCATCTGCTGGCCAGCTCGGCGATCCCGTTGCTGTTCGCACCGGTGAAACTCGACGATGAATTTTTCGGCGATGGTGCTGTGCGCCAGTCGGCACCGATCAGCCCGGCCCTGCACCTGGGTGCCAGCCGCGTGCTGGTGGTCGGCGTCAGCGGCAACCCGCGCGGGGTCGATCCGCAACAACCGCTGGCGCGCAGCTACACCGGTCAGCAGCCGACGCTGGCGCAGATCGGCGGGCATATGCTTAACAGCACGTTCATCGACAGTCTTGAGAGCGATATCGAGTTGCTGCAGCGCCTCAACCAGTTCAGTCACTTGCTGCCGGACGGTACGCCGACCCGCGAGTTGGGCGTGGCGCCGGTGGAGGTGCTGGTGATTGCGCCGAGCCAGCCGATCGATGAAATCGCCGCACGCCATCGCCAGGAACTGCCGGCGGCGTTGCGGTTGTTTTTGCGCGGGCCGGGGGCGACCAGGACGAGCGGGGCGGGGGTGCTCAGTTATCTGCTGTTCGAGGCGGGGTATTGCAGCGAGTTGATTGAGCTGGGGCGGCGGGATGCGTTGGCAAAAAGAGAAGAACTGTGCAAGTTTTTGGGAATTGGTGAGGCGGTGGCACCCGCTTGATATTGGCGGTGCGGCCATCGCCAGCAGGCTGGCTCCCACAGGGGGGTTGCGGTGTACCCAAAACCAATGCAAGAGCCAGCACTGGCGGTGCGGCCATCGCCAGCAGGCTGGCTCCCACAGGGGTTTTGCGGTGTACCCAAAACCAATGCAAGAGCCAGCACTGGCGGTGCGGCCATCGTCAGCAGGCTAGCTCCCACAGGGGGTTTGCGGTGTACCCAAAACCAATGCAAGAGCCAGCACTGGCGGTGCGGCCATCGCCAGCAGGCTGGCTCCCACAGGGGTTTTGCGGTGTACCCAAAACCAATGCAAGAGCCAGCACTGGCGGTGCGGCCATCGCCAGCAGGCTGGCTCCCACATTGGTTTTGTGTACAGCGCAGAACCCTGTGGGAGCCAGCCTGCTGGCGAAGGCGTCGGTGAGGACGCCGCTGGATCAGAAGTGGAACTTCACCAGGAAGCTTGTGGTGCTCTGATCGGTCTTGAAGTACTGGCTGTCTTCGATGCCGTACTTGTCCGACCAGTAATCGTATTCAACACCGACATACAATTGCTTCTCGCCGAAATTCAGCGCCTTGCCCAGGTCATATTTGACTTGTGGGTTGAAGTGCAGGTTGGCGTGATAGTCGCCCTTGGAGTTGGAGTCGTTGTCGACTACCCAGTCCATGAAACCGTCGATGAGGATATTCGAGTTGCCCACCGGAATCGTGTAGGACCACACCGGCGTGATCTGCCAGACATTGTCACCGGCGCGCGCGCCCTGGGTGTGACGCTGGTAGAAGTTCAGCTGGAAGTAGTCGAAGCCCGGAATCGCCAGATCGAAACCCGGACCGATCAGGTACGACTCGGTATCGCCTTCACCGAACTCGTAGGTCATCGCCAGCAGCACGTCGGTCACCGGGCCGAACGCCAGTTTCTGATCGAAGATCTTGCCGAACGACAGACGCGGACTCAGTTCGCCGTAGTAGGTGTTGGAGCCGACGCCGCCATCTTCCTTGCCGTTGTAGAAGATCTTGTCGATGAACAGGAAGTTATCCCCATATTTCCAGGCATCGGCATGTTCGAAAGTGACGGTCTGCTGAATGCGCGGATTGACCTGGAAGTCCTTGCCATAGAGGTAGGTCAGGCTGTTGTTCTGCCATTGCAAAAGGCCGTCGGCCATCGCCTGCCCCCCGGCCAGCAGCGATCCCGCAAGCATCAGGCTGGTGCACATACGTTTCATTCGGTTGCTCCCAAAGTAGGTGTTCCACGTTTGTTTTTTTAAGATCGGCGCTCTGGTGTGGCGCCTTTTTTCGTTGCTGCAAAATCCATCCGATCGGTCAGCTTCAATGCTGTTAGCAAGAGCTGAGCCAAGGCGTTCGAAAAGCCAAAAAACGCCCGCTCGGCTGTTGAAAAACAGTCGATTGCGCGTGTTTTCGGGTTGCCTCGGTACTGACCGGGGCCGGGATAAGTTGGCTTTTCGGTCAGGAATTAAATTCGGGCTTTTTTTTAGACCGAATTCGGAAGGCCGCGGAGAATACTGACTCAACGGCCAGGTCTCAAGTGCCCCGCAACAGAGCACCGACGACAGGCAGGGCGCACGGTTGCGGATCATCCTAGAAGTGCACCTTGAGCAGCAGGCTCGCGGTGTTTTGATTGGTGTCGAAGTTGGGGGTGTTTTCGACGCCGTACTTGTTCTTCCAGTAGCTGTATTCAGTGCCGACGTACAGCTGCTTCTGACTCCAGCCCAAGGCTTTGCCGAGGTCGTATTTGATCTGCGGATTGATGTGCAGGTTGGCGTGGTAGGTGCCGCGGGAGTTTTCGTCGTTGTCGACGACCCAATCCAGATAGCCGTCGATCAGCACGTCGGAGTTGCCCAGCGCAAAGCTGTAAGACCACGCGGGGGTGATCTGCCAGACGCCGTCGCCGGGGCGCGGGCCTTCGGTCTGGCGGCGATAGAAGTTCAGCGTGACGTAATTGAAACCGGGGACTTTCAGATCGAAGCCGGGGCCGATCAGGTACGCCTCGCTGTCGCCTTCGCCGTACTCGTAGGTCATCGCCAGCAGCACGTCCTTGATCGGGCCGAACTCGATCTTGCGGTCGAAGATCTTGCCGAACGACAGGCGCGGGCTGAATTCGCCATAGAACGCGTGCGGACCTTTGTTGGCGTCTTCCTTGCCGTTGTAGAAGATCTTGTCGACAAACAGAAAGTTGTCGCCGTACTTCCAGCGGTCGGCGTGCTCGAAGGTCACGGTCTGCTGGATCGACGGGTTGATGGCGAAGTTCTTGCCGTACAGATAGCTGAGGCTGTTGGTCTGCCACAGCAGCAGATCGCCGGCCATGGCCTGACTCGCGGCCAGCAGGCCACCACTCAACATGACGCTGGTTTGCGTGCGGATCATCGGTTGCTCACTCTTGTTTTTATTGTTGAGGCGCAGAGCTGTCGCTTCTGTAGGAGTGAGCCCGCTCGCGATGGCGTTCTTTCAGTCAACTCAATTGTTGAATGTCATACCGCTATCGCGAGCAGGCTCACTCCTGCATAAAGATCACTGTGTGGCTGTCAGTGCGCATGGCAATCATTGATCGCCGCACGCTCCTTGCCGCCGAGAATGTTGAACAACAGGTTCAGCGTCAGCGCGCTGAGGGTGGCCATGGCGATACCGCTGTGGGTGATCGGGCTCATCCACATTGGCAGGTGCGCGAAGAACTCTGGACGGACCACCGGAATCAGGCCCATGCCGATGCTGACCGCGACCAGCAACTGGTTGCGACGGTCACCGATGTCGGCTTCCTGAAGAATCTTGATCCCGGTCGCAGCGACCATGCCGAACATCGCAATCGCTGCACCACCGAGCACCGCCGGCGGAATCGACGCCACCAGAAACGCCGCTTTCGGCAGCAGGCTGAGGACGATCAGCAAACCACCGGCGACGATGGTCACCGAGCGGCAACGCACGCCGGTCATCTGCACCAGGCCAATGTTCTGCGCGAACGAGGAGTGGGTGAAGGTGTTGAAGAACCCGGCGAAAAACGATGCGCCGGCATCACACAGCAAGCCGCGGCGCAGCATGCGCGGGCAGACTTCCTGGCCGGTGATCTTGCCCAGCGCGAGGAACATCCCGGTCGACTCGACGAAGATGATTACCACCACCAGACACATCGACAGAATCGGCGCCAATTCGAATTTCGGCATGCCGAAATGCAGCGGGGTGACGAACTGAATCCATGGCGCGCTGGCCATGCCGCTCAGATCAACCATGCCGATCACGCCGCACAGCACATAACCTAGGCACATGCCGATCAGCACGGAAATGTTCACCCAGAAACCGCGCATGAAGCGGTGCACCAAGAGAATGGTCGCCAGCACTAGAGCGGCGATGGCCAGATAAATCGGTGAGCCGAATTGTGCAGCGTCGACACCGCCGCCGGCCCAATTCACGGCCACCGGGAACAACGATAAACCGATCGAGGTGATGACCGTGCCGGTCACCAGCGGCGGGAAGAAACGCACGACCTTGGACATGAACGGCGCAATCAGCATGCCGAAGAAACCGGCGGCGATGGTTGCGCCGAAGATCCCTTGCAGACCGATGCCAGGCATGCCCGCCATGGCGACCATGCTGCCGACCGCCGCAAAACTGGCGCCCATCATCACCGGCATGCGAATGCCCATCGGGCCGATGCCCAGCGATTGCACGATGGTGGCGATGCCGGCGACCAGCAGGTCGGCGTTGATCAGGAAGGCGATTTCTTCACGACTCAGGCCAGCGGCCTGTCCGATGATCAGCGGCACCGCGATGGCGCCACCGTACATCAGCAGAACATGTTGCAGACCGACCAGGATCAGTTGCAAAAGGGGCAAACGCTGAATGGCGGGTGCGTCGGGGATGCGCGCTTTGGACAGCTCGGACATGCAACACCTCGGATCTTTTTTATTCTTGTGATTAACAGCTGCCGGGTTGCTTGCAGCTGTTTCTTTGCATCAGGTTGACCGCGTTGCGGCCAATCGCTGGCAAGCCAGCTCCCACACAGGCAGTGCAAAACCTTGTGGGAGCTGGCTTGCCAGCGATGCTTTTACGGCTTAGTTGGTCTGCGCTCCCTGAGCGATCCATGCACCGATCAGGTCACGTTCCTGCTGGGTCATCTGAGTGATGTTGCCCAGTGGCATGATCTGCGTGGTGATGGCTTGTGCCTGGATGCGCGCCGCGTTCTGGCGGATCTGCTCGGGGGTGTCGAGTATCACACCCGCTGGCGCTGCGCTGAACAACGGGCTGGTCGGCTTCGACGAGTGACAAACCGTGCAACGTTCCTGAATCACGTGGTGCACTTTGTCGAAACCTGGACCGGCATTGGAGGCTTGCGCCGGTGCTGCGGCAGGCTCGGCAGGTTGCGCCGCATCAGCCGGTTTCGCGCCACCACCCAGCGCCGTTTCCGGCAATGGCTGGTACTCGATTTTCGCCGGTGCCTTGGCCACGTCCGGTGCGTTCGACATCGGCATCGGGCCGGTGACGTAAGCCAGGCAGATCATGCCCACCGCGCCGACCGGCAGGGTCCAGGCGAACTTGTGGCTGTCGTGACGGGTGTTGAAGTAGTGACGCACCAACACCGCCAGCACCGCGATCCCGGCCAGGATCAACCAGTTGTACTGGCTGCCATAGGTGCTCGGGAAGTGGTTGCTGATCATGATGAACAGCACCGGCAGGGTGAAGTAGTTGTTGTGTCGCGAACGCAACAGGCCTTTGGCCGGCAGCGCCGGGTCCGGCGTACGGTTTTCAGCGATGGCTGCAACCAGTGCGCGTTGTGCCGGCATGATGATGCGGAACACGTTGCCGACCATGATGGTGCCGATGATCGCGCCGACGTGCAGGTACGCACCGCGACCGCTGAACACTTTGCTGAAGCCATACGCCGCGCCGATGATCAGCACGAACAGAATGAAGCCCAGCAGGGCAGGGCGTTTGCCCAGCGCCGAGTCGCAGAGGAAGGAGTAGATGAACCAGCCGACGAACAGCGAGCCGAGACCGATGGCCACGCCTTCCGGACCACTCAGGGTGCTGCCCGGTGCGAGCAGATAGAGCGTCGGGTTGGAGTAGAACACCACGCACAGCAGCGCGATCCCCGACAACCAGGTGAAGTAGGCTTCCCACTTGAACCAGTGCAGGTTGTCCGGCATGGACGGTGGGGCCAGTTTGTATTTTTCCAGGTGGTAGATGCCGCCGCCGTGGATCGCCCACAAATCACCGGCCAGACCGGTTTTCGGGTTGACGCGGTTGAGGTTGTTCTCCAGCCAGACGAAGTAGAACGACGCGCCGATCCAGGCCACGCCAGTGATCATGTGAACCCAGCGCACGCTCAGGTTCAGCCATTCCAACAGATGTGCTTCCACAGTCTTTACCTCTCGCCTGTCACTCTTGTTGTCGAGTGATCAGACCTTCTCTTATTGGTGGGGGGCGAGGATCAAACGCTCATCCTCTTTGAAAAAATGCTCATCGCAGTTATTGCCTGTGCCACTGCGATCAACCACCAGGAAGTCATCCCGCTTTTCGATCGTCAGCACCGGGTGGTGCCAGACGCCGCGATGGTAATTGATGCCCTGCCTGCCGTTGGTGACGAAGGCGCGGACCAAGCCTGATACAGGTTCATCGCCAAGTGGCGCGACCACGATCAGAAAGGGGTTGCCGAGCAGCGGAATGAAAGCCTGGCTGCCCAGCGGATGGCGTTCCAGCATGCAAACGGTCAGCGGCATGTCCTGCGCATCGGCGCGGAAAATGCTGATGATCGCGTTGTCCTCAGGCTGTGCGGTTTCGACCGTCGCCAGTTTGTGGAAGCGCATGGTCGAACCGTTGTTGATCATGAAGTGATCGCTGCCGTCGGTTTCGATCACGTCACCGAAAGGGGCGAAGGCTTCTTTGGTCAGCGGTTCAATCGTCAGTGTGCGCATGCTGTTCTTCTTATCCGGATTCTGTGTTGTTAGATCTATCGCCATCGCGGGCAAGCCCGCTCCCACAGTGGACTGGGGCGTTCACAAAACCTGTGGGAGCTGGCTTGCCAGCGATTGGGTTCAACCTTGTTTAGCGACCTTGCCCAGTACACGCAGGCGACTCACACCACCATCCGGGAACACGTTCAGGCGGATGTGGGTGATCGGGCCCAGTGCCTTGATCTGCTCGACGAAGGTGTGTTCGGCGTGCATCTCCAGCTTCTGGCTTGGCAGCAGCTCGCGCCAGAACAGCGACTGGGTTTCGATCTGGCTGTCGGTGCCGCCCTTGACGAACGCGCCCTGGATCGAGCAGGTGTCCGGGTAGTTGCCTTTGAAGTGCAGGGTGTCGACAACGATTTTCTCGATCTCGCCCGGATGGCCCAGCGCGACGATCACCCAGTCATTGCCCGGCGTGCGACGACGTGCGGTTTCCCAGCCGTCGCCCATGTTGATGCCACGGCCCGGGTTGAGGATGTTGCTCATGCGGCCGAAGTGTTCGTCGGAGCAGGCGAGGGCGCGGCCACCGTTGAGGGCAGCTGCCAGGTCGACTTGCTCGTTGTCGCCAACTGCCGACCAGTCGCGGAACGGAACGCCGTACACGCGCAGACGGGCGACACCGCCGTCCGGGTAGATATTGAAGCGCAGGTGGCTGAACGCCTGGTCGTTGCTGATTTCGTGGTAGTGGTGGCTGTTGCCCTGCAGTTCGACGGCCGACAGCACTTCAGTCCACTGGGTGTTTTCATCCGGCTCGCCCGAGGCCAGGAAGCAGGCTTCCAGCGAGGCCGACGGTGGGTAATTGCCGGTGAAGAATGAAGTGTCGATGTCGACGCCTTTGATCGAGCCCGGTACGCCGAGACGGATCACCGCGCTGTCGTAACCTTCGAAGCGCTTGCGGCGCGACTCCCAGCCGTCCATCCACTTGCCGTTGTCATCGAACACGCCCTCCTTCCATACGGCCGGGGTCGGCTGAAACAGACGATTGGCGTCTGCGAACCAGTCATCGGTGACCGAAATGATCTTGGTGCCCAGACGGGCATCGGCCAGGTTGACGTATTTTTCGAAAGGTACGGCGTAAGCTTTCATTCTTCTTGTCTGCCTTTGAATTAGTGGCTGGGGATGCTTGCAGGGCCCTGGGCGTTTACGCGTTCATTCACGCTCGGGCCAAGCTTGCTAAAGAGTCAGTAAACGGAACAGGGCAATCTTGTTGATCTCCGCCAGCGCGCATTTGAACTCGGCTTCCACCGAATTGTTGATGCGCGTTTCGAACGCCGCGAGGATCTGATGCCGGTTGCTGCCTTTTACCGCCATGATGAAGGGAAACTTGAACTTGGCTTTGTAGGCGTCGTTCAGCTCGGTGAAGCGCTGGAACTCTTCGGCCGTGCATTGGTGAATACCGGCACCAGCCTGTTCGTTGGTGCTGGCTTCGGTCAGTTGGCCCTGGACGGCGGCTTTGCCGGCCAGGTCCGGGTGAGCGTTGATCAGGGCCAGCTGACTGGCGTGATCGGCGCTCAACAGGATGTCGCTCATGCGCTGGTGCAGGGTTTCGATCTCATCGATCGAGACGTCCGCACCCAGGTCGTAGGCCTTTTCGGCTACCCATGGCGAGTGTTCGTAGATGTCGGCGAAGGCGTTGACGAAAGCGTCGCGGCTCAGGGTCGACGGTTGCAGGGTTTGAAAGCGGCTCATTGGGCGGCCTCTTGGTACGGGTGGGTTGCGTGCCAGTGGCGCGCGATGTCGACGCGACGGCTGAACCACACCTGTTCATGACTTTTGGCGTATTCGATGAAGCGTTTGAGCGAAGCG
This sequence comes from Pseudomonas granadensis, assembly GCF_900105485.1. Classification (GTDB taxonomy): domain Bacteria; phylum Pseudomonadota; class Gammaproteobacteria; order Pseudomonadales; family Pseudomonadaceae; genus Aquipseudomonas; species Aquipseudomonas granadensis. Next base: position 1,542,602 of record NZ_LT629778.1, read on the forward strand.
AGACGACCGGGACGGCCGATCAGCCGACAGTGCAGACCGATCGAGAGCATTTTCGGCGCTTCGGCACCTTCGGCGTAAAGCACGTCGAACGCGTCTTTGAGGTATTCGAAGAAATCGTCGCCCTTGTTGAAACCCTGCACCTGGGTGAAGCGCATGTCGTTGGTGTCGAGGGTGTACGGAATCACCAGATGCGGCTTGCCGGTCGGGTTGTTCGGCTCCCAGTAGGGCAGGTCATCGTCGTAGGTGTCGCAGTCATAGAGGAAGCCGCCTTCTTCCATCACCAGACGACGGGTGTTCGGCCCGGTGCGGCCGGTGTACCAGCCAAGCGGGCGCTCGCCGGTCAGTTCGGTGAGGATGCGGATCGCTTCGAGCATGTGCTCGCGTTCCTGCGCTTCGTCCATGTACTGGTAGTCGATCCAGCGGTAGCCGTGGCTGCAGATTTCGTGGCCGGCCTCGACCATCGCACGGATCACATCCGGGTGGCGCTGAGCGGCCATGGCCACGGCGAAAATGGTCAGCGGAATATCGAATTCCTTGAACAGTTTCAGAATGCGCCAGACGCCGGCACGGCTGCCATACTCGTAAAGCGATTCCATGCTCATGTTGCGCGCGCCTTGCAGCGGCTGCGCGGCGACCATTTCGGAAAGAAACGCTTCGGATTCCTTGTCGCCGTGGAGAATGTTGCGCTCGCCACCTTCTTCGTAATTGAGCACGAAGGACAGGGCGATACGGGCATTGCCCGGCCAGTGTGGGTGAGGAGGGTTACTGCCGTAACCGATCAGGTCGCGTGGATAGTCAGCGCTCACTGCAGTCTTCCTTCTTATACGTTGACAGAGGGTGTGGCGGCCTGGCGGTGAGGGAACAGGCTGGCGTCACAGCGATGGGCTGATTGTATACAACTTTATTTACATTTTGTAAGCCTGAATTTTCGCATTTTTCGCCGACTGTCATCTTTTCCTGATATTGGCGTGAGCCTGCAAGAAACCTGCCTGCCCCGTCAGCTATTCAACGAAAGGCGCAATGAATAGGCGTATCGCCGTTCAATCAGGAGGAAACCCTCGAATGGCGGGGGTGACGTAAAAAATGTCGTTTTTATTGTGTACAATTTTTTTTAAAAGTGTCTTAATCAGTCGCTCGCCGCAGCGTTTCGTGCTCCGAATCGGTGCGGTCTCCTTTTCAACTGACTTCGGGAGGCGCGAAGTCTGACTGCTCGACGCAGGCAGGCGCGCAGAATCAATGGGACGTTTGACTACTCACGTTTTGGACGCTGCACACGGTTGCCCGGGCAGTTCGATCAAGGTCGAGCTGTACCGCGTCGAGGGTTCGCAACTGGAATTGGTCGCCAGTGCGGTCACCAACAGCGACGGCCGGGTCGATGCACCGCTGTTGCAGGGCGATGATTATCGCACCGGGGTTTATCAGGTTCAGTTCCATGCGGGCGATTACTACCGCGCCCGCGGTGTCCAGTTGCCGGAGCCGGCGTTTCTGGATGTGGTAGTGCTGCGTTTCGGTATTTCTGCCGAGCAGGACCACTACCACGTGCCGTTGCTGATTTCACCTTACAGCTATTCCACCTATCGGGGCAGTTGATCCCCCAAGCGGCTGCCCCTGCCGGGAAGCGACTGCGCATATAGCTTTTTTGGTCTTTCGCCCGCTCACACTGCGGGCTTTTTTTCGTCTGGCGGCCCCCTTTAACGTTCCCTGACAACAAACAACGTTGTCTGCCCGAGCGCGTCCGTTTGCAAACCACCGCGCAAACAGACAATTTCGCGTTTATTACCGGTTTCGGTATGCGTGCGCTCCAGATCACCTTTGGTCGGCACACGCCCGGCATCTTCGTGTGCGCTCAACGGATAAACCGTCAAGGCAAATAGCTGATCAATGCCGTCGCGATGAAAGCGCAATTCACGCCTCGATTCCCCACCAGCGGCGCGTTCGATAACGTAGCCTTCGTCGGCCAGCACTTGGCTGAAAAGTCTTTGCAAGCGGGGCGTCGAAGGCTCGCTGGCGAAGCGGTTCCAGTGTTGGGCGAAGCGTCCCGGGTCGAAGTCCAGGCGTAGCAAACCGTGATCTGGCTTCTGGGAGAGGGCCAGGCCCGGAATGACGGGCGGACTGCGTAGCATCAGCAACGGGTCGGCCAGCTCTCCTCGCGGCGCTTGGTGCTCATGTCTGTTCGTCCAATAGCGCAAGACCTGATTCAGCACAGCCAACCCTGCACCGGTGATGACTTCGCAGTGACTGGCCTGATTGAACATGGCCCGGGCCAGTGCGCTGACGGAGCGGTCCGCAAGAGATCGGAATGTTGTGGCGATGTATTGGGTGATCGGCATTGCAAAGGGAGCGGGATCATCCAGCACCGTCCACCGCTTGTTGCGGTTAACGACGAACCTGGGCTGCAGTGACGGGTGATCGCGCAGCATGGATTCGAAGGCGTCGTACAGGGCGGGGGAAAACAGCGGGTGTTGCAGGTACGCCAGTGATGGCTGGGCATTCAGGTCCTGCTGGACGATCGGGTAGTACTGGCCGTCTATTTCAATATGCTGCCCCAGTGACGGGCGGCCGCTGCGTCCCCAGTCTCGCCAGAGTCCGAAACGCAAATTCGTCGCCTCGGGACTGGCTGATAGCAGGCTGGCCGCCAGTGCCGCGCCGGGATCGGTGGGGGATGAGGCAGCATCATCGCGCGCCGCTTTGCGCTGCCACAGTCGTGTCCCCGGAATCGGTTCGAACAGCAGGGTGAAAGGGGTGCGGCTCGTCGCAGAGCTTTGCTGATACTCGCCGGCGCTGTTTTTACGCACCATGACCGTCCCTTGCGCCGTATCGACATACATTTTTCGGTGCTTGTCATAGCGGATGCCGTCGATGTCATCCAAGGGCGATGAAAGACGGGCGGCGTCGCCGGGTGCAAGGTAAATCGGTTGACCAGCCTCTGCATACTGCTCTTCGCGCTGGGGATCGTGCGTCAACCAGTCCGGTATTTCGACGTTCCACAGCGGTTGCCGTTCTGCCTTGATCAGCACGGACGCTGGCAACGTGGCCGCGTCTGGTCCGCCAGCAGAATCAGTCTGTTCGTTTGCGTGACGGTTGTTGTGCAGATCGATACGAGGCGGCTCCGGTGCGTCTTTTATCGGATGCAGGGTTATCAGCGAAATATCGGCAGGACCGACTCCCGCGCCGCGCTTGGGTGGTTTGACCATGGTTCTCAACCCTCACGCACAATGAAAAGTGTCTGGGTGTCGGCGGACAGCCTTTGCACGCCACCCACAAGGTGGGCGACTTCGACCTGGCTCAGGTACTGATCCAGGTGTCGTTTGTTTTCTGCGCTCAGCCATGCCTGAAAATCCGGATCGGCGAAATTGGAGCCGGGTGCGGTATAGCGAGGGACTTGATCACCACTGACCAGCGGCAGTTTCAGTATGAATAGCCCGGCGATACCAGGGCGATGGAAGACCAAAGCGTGTTCCACAAGCATATCTACCGGCGGAGCCACGCTGTAGCCATTGTCCTGGAGGAGGTTGATAAATAACGTACGCAGATTGACTGCATTGGGTTGCCCGGTATAGCTGGCCCATTGCAGCGGGAATTTGCCTGGGTCGAAGTCCAGACGCTGCAGCAGGCTGGAGTGATAGTCAGGCAACGCAAGCAGTCCTGCGCCTGCCGTGCTGCCGGGTGGCGTAGGCAGTATTGGCAGCATCAGCAAGGGTTCGGCAAGCCCGATCCCCGGCGCGGCGTTATTCACCCGGTCGAGCCAATGGCGATACGTCAGTGACGCGACGGAAAGCCCGTCGCCGTTGATGCCCGTGGGCAGAGCGACTCGATCGAACACGGCTCGGGCGAGGTTGCTGCTCGACTGTTCTGACAGATGCCTGAACGCACTGGCGACGTATTGGCTCGGGGACATTTCAAACGGCGGGTAGCCGTCCAGAACCTGCCAGTGGCCGTCACGTTGGCGCGCCCACTTCGGCTGGCGCGACGGTTCATTGCGCAACATGCTTTCGAATGCGTCGAACCTGTCCGGGGCAAAACCCGGATGCTGCAGATAGACCAGGCCGCTTTCGATGCCGAGGTTTTGGGCAAGGATCGGGTAGTGCAGCCCATCTATTTCGATCGATTCACCTGATTCGGGTCGGGTGGATCTGCCCCAGTTTTTCCATTGGCCGGCGGAGAGATCCAGGGCGGCGGTCTGGCGCGACACAACATTGTCTACCAGTGTGCTGGTGTCGCTCGGGGCAGGCGAGCGCTGTGCTGCAGGCGCGCCCTGAGCGGGGTGGATCATCAATGCCGGCGCAGGTTGCGCTGCGTCGATTTCGCGCCAGAGTGTCGAGCCTTGAATCTGCTCGACTTTTCTTCCTGTTGGCGTCGATTCGCCGGCATAGGTCTGGCGCCAACCATCGACGGTACGGCCGACCATGACAAAACCTTCGTGTAGCTCGACATAGATTTTTTTGCGCTTGTCGTGCAGAAAACCCTCGTCGCTGCCTGGCTTGCGCTTCAGTTGGCTGGCGAATTCGGGATTGATCAGCACTGGCTCTGACGAAGTTTCGCTTGTGGATGGGCTTGCCGGCACAAATGCTTCGTTGCCGATCGCATGCGGCTGCACCGAATCAATGGCGCGCGCCGAGCTTGATGACGCTTGAGAAGCACGCGTTGGACTGATGATGACGGTGGGGCGGGTGGCATGGAGGGCCGAGAGAGGATTGGCGGTGATCACGCTTGGGTGGGGCTGGCCGCTATCGCGGGTGGATGTTCCGTGCGGATCGGGTGAGTGATGTGTCGCCGTCGCTGGCGATTGCGCTGAAGACGGTCTAGGGATTTTCTTGGGAGGCTTGGCCATTGAACTGCTCCGATTGAATGCCGATCGGGGGCTGGCTCGCGGTGGTGTTGCACCGTATCGCAACCGCCCGATTCACAGGCTTGAATAGCGACATGTTCGGCAAAAGGCAGGCGATGCGTGCGGTACAGGGATATTGCGCTGAGCAAGCGTGTTGCCGCGTGTTGCGAGGCGTTATCAGCCAGCTACCAACACTCGCCTGCGAGGGGCGAGTGCTGGAAGCGGGTACTCAGCGCTCGCGAATAATGAACACCGAATCCGGATTCGACTCGACCTTCAATACGCCGCCAATGAGCCAGATTACTTTGCCTTGAGTGACCGCTGTGTTCAGGGCGCTGAACGCATCGCTGCCAATCCTGCTCGGCAAGCTCGGGTCTGCCAGTTCATTGCCGGGGGTATGGGACAAGCCGGCCTGTCCGACCGAGCCCAGTTTCAGAAAGTACACAGGCTCATGGCCTGCGCGCCTGAAGACCAATGTCGGCTGGCGGTGTTCGTAGGTCAGAGGAAATATGTCATAGCCGCTGCGAACCAATAAAGCGCCGAGCAGACGTCTTAGATTCAGATCGGTGGGGTACGTTTTGTAGTGATTCCATTCGATGGAAAACCGCTGTGGATCGAAGGTCAGTCGTTGCAACTCGCTATCCGACTGCGAAGGCATGGGGATCAGCTTTTTCCCACCGACGTCGATCGAGGGCGCCACTGCCAGCATATTCAGTGGGTCGGCATAGACCGGTGCGGTGGGGAACGGTTTCTGCTTCCATTGATGGAGGACGGCCTGGATATTGATCAGCCCGGTGCCGGTAATGACGGCAGAATTATCCGCCAGCTCGAACAGTTTTCTCGCAACCGCCCACGCCGTGGCTGCGGAAAAATCAGGAAAGGTGTTGGCAACCGATTGCGAGATCGGCTCCTCGAAAAAGCGTTTGCCCGGGTGGATTTCGCCCGGTTCGTTACCGATACGATACGTGGCCACCGGTTGCAGCGAGGGCTCGGTACGCAACATTTGCTCAAACGCATCGAAGCGGGCGGGCATGAAGTCCGGGTGCTGCACGAAATAGACTTTCGGCGTGCGATTGGAACCCACCGGCACGATCGGATAATGAAACCAGCCCAACTGGACCGACTCCACCACTGGCGGCTTGTTCAGATGCCCCCAAGGTAACCAGAAAAACGGCGTTTGCTCGGCAGATGCGTCGGCTTTGAACGATGACGTTGGTGCAGCATCCGGCTGTTCACTCGGATCGATCCGCGCACGTTTGCTCGGGCCTGCAACCGGCTCGAGATCGGCAATCCGCCGAGGTGCGCCGCTTGAGATTCGCGCAGCGAGCACTGGCGCGGCTTTTTGCCGCCAAAGCAGCGTGCCGGCAATCTGTTCAAAAATGCGGTCGGGGGTATTTCGGCTTGTCGCAGAGGCGTACTGATACGCTCCTTGCGGGTTTTTGCGAACCATGACCGTGCCTTCTGCCGTATCGACAAAGGCCTGTTTGTGCTTGTTGTAACGGATGCCATCGGTCGACAGGTCCGCTCGGGTCAGGGTGTTGGCATCCTCTGGCGAGAGATAGACGAGGCGCTGTGGTGTATCGGTGCTCGTGCGCAGCGTCTGTGCGGATGCCCAGACCGGTCGCCGGATCTGCCAGCTGGCGTGCCCGTCAACTTTGACCAGCGCCGGCCCGGCGACCCCGGGAGCAAAGGTCATCGGCATGAAATAATGGCCTTGTGCGTCCTGTTCGACGAGAAACCGTCCTTCGCTGCCGAGTTGAGCGTAGGTGCGCTGGTCAGGGCCGGTAAACAGCCCGCTGTTGTCGTCGGTCGGTGTCAGTTCGCTCAGGCGATTGGCAGGCCAGGCGACGCCATGGCGTGGTGCGTTGACCGAGTCGATGCCAGCACCAGGCATCGTACTGACAGTGATCGCCGCCTGGGAAAAGGTGGAGGCGCCCGGACCGGTGGTGGGGTCGACGCCAGACGACGGGACGTCAGGCAGACTGACGTGAGCGCGAGTACCTGAGCCCGACTGTGCGGGTCGTGATGTAACGGTGGTGTCAGCTGCTGTGGTCACAGCAATTTTCTTCGGTGGTTTGGCCATGTGTCATTACTCATTCGGTGTTGATGTCGAGCGCATAGTGGCTCGCGGCATTGTTCAGGCACGCGTGCAGGCGTCCCGGAATAATCTGCTCTGGAACGTGCTGTGGAAGTTCGGTTGCCAGTTCTGCGCAGTGCGCAAAAATTGCGGGTGTTGATGATCGGGTGTCGACCTTATGCCGGCGGAACATTGAGCAAAGGCGGATTGAAAATGTGCGCATCCTGATGGCTGCACCGATTGATGACTCTCAACTTTGAATACTCGACGCGGGATTTGTCGCTGCGCAGGATCCAGCCGTGGGCGGCAAAGCTGTAACTGAACTCACCGGGCCAGTTGTCGGCAAAGATGATGTTGCGCACCTTGACCTCTTGGTTCGCCATCGATGCGAAGGGCTCCGGCAAGGCTTCAGCCGCGTCGGGTGCTTCAAAAAAACGCGCATCGAGGCCGTCCTGATAGACGCGGTCGAAGGAAAGATCCACCACGTGGACGATGCCTTTTTCGGTGATTACGCGGATCTGGTCGATCAGGTCTTCACTTTCATAAACGGGCAAACGGACCGTGCAGGTGCCGATCTGCAATTGGTTGTTTTCCAGTTTGACCTCAATCTTCCCCAGCGCTGTCGCGTCGAGTTCCCAAGTGGATGAGTAAGGCAGCCTGACCGTAGCGTTGGCCAATGCGCCCGGGGTCGTCAGCCTGATGGTCCTGTCGCCGATCAGGTGAATCAGGTAAGTGCCACCTTCACCCTCCAGCGTTTCCAATGCAGTTTGATTGGCTCCGGGCGCAATGACCGCGCATACATTCCTTGCACTCAGCTTCCATGCTTCGTTCGTTGGTAACTCGTAAGCGAACTGTCGCTCGCGAAACTCCAGGGGTAATTTCAGCGCTGTCGTCCAGCACTTGAAAGCATTCACCTCATAATTGTCGTCGGCAGGGGCGGCGTCGGTTTCCGGCGTAAGCTGCGCATTCAGTGCAACGCCGTCGTTGAATATCAGCAGATACTGGTGACTGGGGCGGGCGGCCATGGTGCGCAGGATTTTGACCATGTTCCTGGGATCAGAACCGCCTCGTGCCCAGGCAAAATGTTGCAGCGTTATGGTTTTATCGCCTAAGTGGTAGGTCAAGTCACAAGCAGCCAGCAGGTCACTGTGTTTATCCGACTCCCTCCCGCGGAAATGAGCTTCGGCCTTGCTCAATTCAGTGCTGGCATAATCCAGGTAAATACAGGTGATGACGTCAGGCCGTTCGGCCGAATAGAACGTAGTGCCTTGTTCTGTGCGCGGGAGAAAATAACGCGCTTCATATTGATGCAAGGTCCAGCATTCAGGGCTGTAGTGAATGACGGGTTTCGGGGGCTTCCCGAGTTTCAGGATGACCACTTCAATATCGACCGTCTGGCCGTTTTCGATTGTTTCAGGCAGGTCCGGTCGCAACACATAACCATCCTTGGTCAGGAAAGTCAGCTTGTCGTTTTTCAAACGGCGTTCTTTACCGACCGTTTCATAGACTTCATGAATGAATACAACGCATTTCGGCCTGTCCTGAAACTCGAATCCGGAAGTGATGACCAGCGAGTTCTTTTCAATGGCCCAGCTTTCGATCAGACCGATTCTCCAGGCAAATTCGACAGTGCTTTCCTGTTTGCCGTCTTCGATGATGCAAAACCGGCCGTCCTGATGGGCGATGAAATACTCATCGATACCTTCTTCACCCGAAGCTGTCGCGTCTTTGTGCAGCAACTGTATCTGGTCATTGCCAGCGCCCGCTTTTATCGTGTCGCGGCCGCGGGACTTGATGATGTTACGTTGCTCGGTGCCCGTCACTACGCTGACCGCACCGTTCAACGTTTCAACATTCTCAATGCTTTCCAGAAGGCTGTGGAACGTGAAGTCAGCCCCGTCGTCGGCATCCGGATCGGGCTTTCTCACCTGCAGCGTGCCGGCCTGCAAATCGATGTCATGGCCCTGTTGCGTGGACTTGTAACCCTCCAGAGCCAGCGTGTCGTTACCTGCGCCGCCCCTCAACTTCGAATGCGCCGATCCTTCGATCTTTTTCGACATCGATTCGGCCGCCGACTGGAACACGAAACGATCGTCTTTCTCGCCGCCGGTCAGGTCTTTTACCCCCGAGCCGTACTGGAAAATGTTCGATTTCTTTTCCACACCTTTGATCGAATCACGACCATCACCGAGCAGCCACAAAATATTCTTGTCGTCTCCGGCAACACCCAGTACCGCGCCGGGTGTGTCCTTGGTGACGCCTTCACGAGCATCAATGGTGTCATCACTCCCCCGTATCACCGGGACGTTTTCCGTCTGCCACGAGTCGACTTTCGTCCACCAGTTGCGCTTCCATATCTGTGTGCTGACCAGATCGACTTCGAACGCGCCGTTGACCACCGCTTCGGTGGAATCCTTCCGATCGACGTCCAGCAGCCTGCGGGCATTGCGCTTGAGTTTTTCGGCGTGCTGGATCAGGGTTCTGGCCTGGTTGTAGCGATCCATGACGCCTTGTTCGACATCCATCATGCAGAACGAAAAAAAGCCCGAGCGCCAACGTTCGCCGATGCTCAGCTCGATGTAATCGTCGATGTCGTCGACGATGCGTACCGCGCCGTAGATCTGCGACCCGATGGCCAGCATCGCGCCGGCCAGCAGGCCTACCGGTCCCACGAACGACAACCCAGCCAGCGCAGCGCTACCGAGAATGATGGTCATGGCCGCGCTGGTGATGCTCAAGCCGGCGCTGACGTAATGGTCGATGGCCTCTTTGCCGGTTGCATGGCTCGCGGCATTCAGCGAGCGGACGGCGGTGTACACATCGAACGGCAATGTTAGCGCTCCGCCAATCAGTCCACCGGATCGACCAAGCCGCACCGCAAACCTGGTTTTGGCGAAATCCTTGAAAGCGCTTTGCCCTGCCGTCAGCATCTCGGCGGCGATCTTGCTGACCCCGATGTCGATGGCAATGGAACCCAGTTCCGAGGCAATCCCCACGCTGTTGATCACGACTTCAGCGTTATCACCGGCCTTGACGGCCTGAACCACGCCACGCAAACCCGTGAATATGCCGAACGCCTGCAGTCCTACGCTCGAGCCGACGGTCAGGTGCGTCTTGGCCGTGGCAACCCAGCGCCGCGTGTTTTGCGGTAACTGACTGTGCTGCAGATCGAGCTTCTGTGCCGAGCCGAGGAGTTTCTTGATCTTGCTGCGGTAACCCGATGAATCGACGTCGTCTTCCGGGTTATCGCTGATCAGCGGCGGTGCGGTCAGCGGGCGGCGGCTGGCCATGTCGAAAAGCAAGGTCGGCAGCAGGTAGGCGTTGCTACCGCTTGAGGACTTCATGTGCCGTTCGATGGCACTGGCGCTGAACTGCAACGAGTTGATGAAGGATCGCTGGGGAGTCCGCGAGAAAGTATTTTTACCCGTTAAAGGTTGGCCATCGATCGTTGCCCCCAGAGCCTCGAGAGACGCTCGGGTGATCGAGATTTCGCCGATTTGTATAGGACCGAAAACCTCGTCGTTCAATTTCAGCTGATTGACCGGGCTTTTATTCGAAGGGGCAGCGGCGCTGTCGCCTGTGCCGTCGAAATCGATGGTCGAGGCGTTATGTTCATTGGTCTCGATCTGCATATCCGTGATGACGATCGGGTCAGTTTGTATCGAGGCTTCGCTTATCAGGGTGGCCATGTGAACGTCCTTGTTCAGGCGGGTTGTCATAAAAACACGCTGAGATAGTACGAGGAGCGTTCCGAGGATGTATATCGACGGGTTGTTGCGGTGTATTGCGCGGCCAGCAGGAGAGCAGGGCGTTGGGAATTGCCGATAGGCGAGGAGGACACCAGCCTGACCTGGAACAGTTCAAGTCAGACTGGCGTGGGGCGATAGACCGCGACGCGGTCAACGATTTCAGTGGCTGCTGAGCAACGAAGCGGCGCCAGCGCCGCCGAACAGCCCCGCGCTGATGCGGTTGAACCAGCTCTGGCCCTTGCCGCTGCGCAGGTAGCGCGCGGCGCCGTGGGCACCGAGGCCGTAGGCCAGTTTGCACAGCAGGTCCAGCACGGTCCAGGTGGCGATCATCACCAGCAGTTGCGGCAGGAAAGGTTGCTCGGCGCTGAGGAACTGCGGCAGGAACGCGGCGAAAAACAGGATGTCTTTCGGATTGCTCGCGCCCAGCACGAAGGCGCGGGTGAACAGTGCGCGAAAACGTGGCACCGGTGCGGCTTGCGGGACGTCGGCGCCGACCGACGGCTGGCGCGACTGTTGCCAGCTCTGCCAGGCGAGGTAGAACAGGTACAGCGCGCCGACGATTTTCAGCGCGCTGAACAGTTGCTCGGAAGCGAGCAACAATGCGCCCAGCCCCAACGCCGATGCGCTGAGCAGACAGATCGATGCCGTCACACCGCCAAGGAACGCCGGGTATGAACGGCGCAATCCGTAGTTCAGGCTGTTGCTGATCATCAGCAACGACAGCGGCCCCGGAATGAGGATCACCACCAGCGCAGCGCCACTGAACAGCAGCCAGGTTTCCAGACTCATCTTGTTGCTCCTTTTTTTGTTGTGTTCATGAATGTGCAAAAGCCCCACCGGCGAGGGTGGGGCTGTCTGGAAACGGGACCGCGCAGCGCTTAGAGGAAGATGAACTTGGCGATGAAGATCGCGCAGAGCACCCACAGGCTGACGGAGATTTCCTTGTACTTGCCGGTACCGGCCTTCAACGCCACGTAGGTGATGAAGCCCAGTGCGATGCCGTCGGCGACCGAAAAGGTCAGCGGCATCATGATCGCGGTGACGATGGCCGGAATCGCGTCAGTGGCTTCGTCCCATTCGATATGGGCCATGCCGCCCATCATCAGCATCGCGACGTAGATCAGTGCGCCGGCAGTGGCATACGCGGGAATCATGCCGGCCAGCGGTGCGAAAAACATCGCTGCTATAAATAGCACACCTACGGTGACGGCGGTAAGACCAGTCCGACCACCCGCGGCCACGCCGGCAGCACTTTCCACGTAGCTGGTGACCGGCGGAACACCGACCACCGCGCCAAATACGCTGGAGGCGCTGTCGGCTTTCATCGCGCGGGAGAGGTTTTCGATGCGGCCGTCAGGGTTGACCAGATTGGCGCGCTGGGCGACACCCATCAGCGTGCCGGCGGTGTCGAACATGTGCACGAACAGGAAGGCGAGGACCACGCTGATCATGCTGACGTTGAACACGCCGGCGACGTTCATGGCCATCCAGGTCGGCGCCAGGCTTGGCGGGGCGGACATGATGCCCTGGTAGTGAACGATGCCCAGACCCCAACCGGCGAGGGTAACGGTGATGATGCTGATGAGAATGGCGCCGAAGACTTTGTGGTAGCTGAGGATCGCAATCATCAGAAAGCAGATTGCGGCGAGCAGCGGGCCGGGTTCGCGCAGCGAGCCAAGCTTGATCAGGGTGGCCGGGCTATCGACGACGATGCCAGCGGTTTTCAGACCGATCAGGCCGAGAAACAGGCCGACGCCGGCGCCCATCGCGAAGCGCAGGCTGACCGGGATACTGTTGAGCAGCCATTCGCGGATGCGCGAGAACGTCAGGATCATGAACAGCACACCGGAAACGAACACCGCGCCCAGTGCGGTTTCCCAGTTGTAGCCCATGGTCCCGACCACGGTGTAGGTGAAGAATGCGTTGAGGCCCATGCCCGGCGCCAGACCCACCGGCCAGTTGGCGTAGAGGCCCATCAACAGGCAGCCCAGCGCGGCGGCGATACAGGTGGCGACGAAGGCTGCACCGTGATCGATCCCGGCATCGGCCATGATGTTCGGGTTGACGAAAATGATGTAAGCCATGGTGATGAAGGTTGTCAGACCGGCAATCAGCTCGGTCTTCACCGTGGTGCCATGCAAGCTGAGTTTAAACAGACGCTCCAGCAGGCCAGTGCGTAGGGGCGGCGAGAGATCCAGCGGCGATGCTTCGGATTTGCGGCTTTCCACAGCGAGTACTCCTCAAGAGTTTTATTGTTATTTCCAGGGCCGGACCCATGAGGGGTGGCAGCGGCCCTTTGAGGCATACGCGAATTTGTTGACCATGCGGTCAGGAACTCGCACGCTGTGGATTATGCTTTTGTGTACAAATAAAGCAAATATTGTTTTTGGTTTTGTCTTCAGTTTGTCCATTGATAGGGATATATGGCCCACACAGGTCAATGTGGGAGCCAGCCTGCTGGCGACGGGGCCGGTACAGTCACTCGGCAACCGCCTGGCTTTTGCCCAGCGCCACATTCACCGCCAGCCAGCCATTCACCGCCGCCTCGCCAGCCTCGGCAAACACCCGCTCGAGCAATTTCACCTGCTCGCGGCGCAGGGCCTGCTCAAACTTCGCGCCTTCCGCTGTCAATTCCAGCAGGCGTTTACGCTTGTCGGTCTGCGACGCCACGCTGTCCACCAGATGCATTTCCTGCAACTGGCGCAACGGCATGTTCAACGCCTGTTTGCTCACGCCGAGCAGCGCAAGCAATTCCTTCACGCTCAGATTCGGGTAACGCGCGATGAAAAACACGATGCGCTGATGCACCCGCGACAGTCCGCGGCGCTCGAGCATTTCGTCTGCCTTGGCAGTGAACGCCTGATAGCCGAAGAAAAACGCTTCCATGGCCTGCTGCTGGCTGATCGGGTTTTTAAGGTCAAGCATGTTGACGTACTCGCTCACGTTGGCGTAATTTCAGTCAACCAGTTTGACTCATTTTCCTCACGCCTCGCTACCGGTGACTTCCATGGCTTTTTCCGAACGTGTCACGCGCCTTAAAAGTTCTTTGATCCGCGAAATCCTTGCTGCCGCCCAGCGTCCGGAGGTGATGTCGTTTGCCGGTGGCTTGCCCGCCGAGGCCATGCTGCCGAAAGTCGAGTGGGCCGACATGCCGCTGTCGCTCGGCCAGTACGGCATGAGCGAGGGTGAACCGGCGTTGCGTGAAGCCTTAGCGGCGCAGGCGAGGGCGCTCGGGCTTGATTGCCTGGCGAGTCAGGTGCTGGTGGTCAGCGGTTCGCAGCAAACTCTCGATCTGGCGGCGAAGCTGTACATCGACAAGGGCACGGAGATTTTGCTGGAAGCGCCGACCTATCTCGCCGCGCTGCAGATATTCCAGCTGTTCGGCGCCGATTGCCTGACCGTTGCGCAAGAGGCCGACGGCCCGAATCTGGTGCAATTGCGCCAGCGCCTGGAACAGCATCGCCCCGCATTCATCTACTTGATCCCGACCTTCCAGAATCCGTCCGCCGTGCGCTACAGCGAAGCCAAGCGTGCTGCCGTCGCCGCGCTGCTCGATGAATTCGGCGTGACGTTGATCGAAGACGAGCCCTACCGCGAACTGACGTTCGACGGCGCCAGCGCCAGACCGATCGCCGGCCGCTTGCAGAACGCCAGCTGGATCTACACCGGCACCGTGTCGAAAACCCTGCTGCCGGGATTGCGCGTCGGTTATCTGATCGCCAGCCCCGACCTGTTCCCGCATTTGCTCAAACTCAAGCAATCGGCCGATCTGCACACCAATCGCATCGGCCAATGGCAGGCGCTGCAGTGGATCGGCAGCGACAAGTATCAGCAACATTTGAGCGAGCTGCGCGGATTCTACCGGCAGCGGCGCGATGCGTTTCAAGCGGCGCTGGAAAAGCACTTTGCTGACCTGGCCGAATGGGAGATGCCGCAGGGCGGGTTGTTTTTCTGGCTGATACTGAAGCAGCCGCTGGACACCCGAACGTTGCTCAACGATGCCTTGGCCAACGATGTGGCGTTCATGCCGGGTGAGCCGTTTTTTCCGGATCCGGATAACCATCCTGGGCATCTGCGCCTGAACTTCAGCCACATCGACCCGGCGCGGCTGGATGAAGGGCTGAATCGATTGGCGGCGGTGATTCGGCAAGCGCAGATCGATAAAGCGGCGTGAAAAAACAAACCGGCTCGAAGGCCGGTTTATTTTTGTCCAGAATTTGTGGTGCCTGTGGTGGCTCATCGCGAGCAGGCTCACTCCTACAATTGGAATGCGTTCCCCTGTAGGAGTGAGCCTGCTCGCGATACGGCCTCAGATGCACCCAAAAAATATCAGACCGCCGCAAACCGCTTGTCCAGATAATCAATAATCACCTTGGACTCATACATCCAGGTCGTCTGGCCATTCTCTTCAATGCGCAGGCAAGGCACCTTGATCCGGCCGCCCTGTTCCAGCAGGGTCTGACGGTCCTGCTCGTTGTTCTTCGCATCTTTAAGCGCCACCGGCACATTCAGGCGACGCAGGGCGCGACGAGTCTTCACGCAGAACGGGCAGGCATGGAACTGATACAGGGTCAGGTCCTTGGCGGCGGCGTCGACTTGCGCCTGAGCCGCGGCCGGGCGTTGTTTCTTGCCCGGGCGGGTGATGAAATCGACGAAAATAACCAGTTGGCCGAGGCCGACACGAAGCGCTTTGACGAACACGTTGAAAGCCTCACGGTGCGAATTGAGAAAGGCGCGCAGCTTACCCGATTTTTCGCGGACGAAAAAAAACCGGCGATGAAAGCCGGTTTTTTCTGCGGCGGCGAATTACTTGATGAGGCTGAGGAATTCGCTGCGGGTCGCGGCGTTTTCGCGGAATTCACCGAGCATCACCGAGGTGATCATTGACGAGTTCTGCTTCTCCACACCACGCATCATCATGCACATGTGCTTGGCCTCGATCACCACGGCCACCCCCAGCGCACCGGTCACCTGCAATACGGCATCGGCGATCTGGCGGCTGAGGTTTTCCTGAATCTGCAGGCGGCGAGCGTACATGTCGACGATCCGCGCGACCTTCGACAGGCCCAGTACCTTGCCGCTCGGGATGTAGGCCACATGCGCCTTGCCGATGAACGGCAGCAGATGGTGTTCGCACAACGAATACAGCTCGATGTCCTTGACCAGCACCATTTCGCTGTTGTCGGAGCTGAACAGGGCACCGTTGGTGACCTCTTCGAGCGTCTGTTCATAACCGCGGCAGAGGTACTGCATGGCTTTGGCGGCACGCTTTGGCGTGTCGAGCAGGCCCTCGCGGGAGACGTCCTCGCCCAGTTGGCCGAGAATCGCGGTGTAATTCTGTTCCAGGGACATGAAACTACCTGTGGGGGGATTTTCGCAAGCGGCAAGGGTACGGCGGCGGACACAACCCTGCAAGTTCGGTGTAACGCGATTATTCGTCGCGGCCTTCCATCATTGTGCGTTTGAGCATCACGTAAACCGCGCCGGCGCCGCCGTGTTTCGCCTGGCAGGAACAAAAACCGAGTACCTGGGCGTGCTGGCGCAGCCAGGTGTTGACGTGGCTTTTGATCATCGGCCGCTTGCCATCGAGACGCACAGCCTTGCCGTGGGTCACGCGCACGCAGCGGATTTCAAATTTCGTCGCTTCGGCCAGAAAGGCCCAGAGGGTTTCCCGGGCCTTCTCGACGCTCATGCCATGCAGGTCGAGGCTGCCTTCGAACGGGATCTGGCCGATCTTGAGCTTGCGCATCTGACTTTCCTGCACCCCGTCGCGGGCCCACATCAGTTCGTCTTCCGGGCCGACGTCGATCACGAACTGGTCGGACAGGCCGTCGATGATGGTGGTGTTGCTGCGCACGGTGGCGGACTGGCGCAATTTGGCGATCTGCGCGCGGTCAGCCTTGGGTTTGCCGGTGTCGGCGCGGTCGTGCTTGATCGGCTTGACGCCTTGGATGGCACTTTTGAACAGGGAAAAATCGTCGTCTTGCATGTCAGCCTCCGCGAAGGGCGGCCAGTTTACCCAAGTCGAAACAAAACGGCCCGGCAAAAAGCCAGGCCGTCGGTCAGTCGTGTTTTTTCATCAGGTGCGGGGACATGTTCAGTTCCCGCGATTGCCGTGCGCGACGGCGGCAACGGCGCCACAGGGCGACACCGAAATACAGAAACAGCAGACCGACCGCCAGAATGATTGCCGAACCCATCGGCGTGGCGTTCAAGTCACCCAGCGCCGGTGGGCGCCCGAGCAGGCTGGCCGCCCCGGCCATCGCCAGCAGCACGCCGAACGTCGCCAGAATGGCGGCGATCGCAGCACCGAATCGAAAACGCCAGTTGCTTTGGCCTTTGGGCCGCAAGCGGCGTGCGTCAAATCCATCGGATAACTTCATTCCGACCTTCCTCAATGGGTATCGGCCCTTCGACCGGGAGTTGACCGGGTTGTTCCTGAGGCTATGGCATTTGCGGCAAATCAGCGGGCTTAATGGATGAGCGGCGCCGCAAGCTGCTCATCCGCGCCGATCAGATCAGATCAGGTCTTGCGTCAGGGCGAGGGTGGCGAAGTTGTCCGCCATGATCGCCATTTCCGCTTCCTGGACTTGCTCCGCCTTGAGCACGCCGCCCTTGAACGGCAAGTCGCGGGTCGCGCAGGCGTCTTCGACCAGAGTGCAGCGAAAACCCAGATTCTTCGCTGCGCGCACCGTGGTGCTGACGCTGGAGTGGCTCATGAAACCGCAGACGATCAGATCCAGCGAGCCCAGATTCTGCAGGCGGTCGAGCAATTCGGTGCCGTGAAACGCGCTCGGCAGCAGTTTGCCGATGATGGTTTCGTCACCCTGCGGCTCCAGGCCCGGGATGAATTCGCCGCGCTCGCCCTGCGGGTCGAACAGGCCACCGACGGTGCCGAGGTGACGCACGTGCACGATCGGCCGACCGGCGGCACGGGCTGCGGCAACCAGTTGTTTGATGTTCGCGACGGCCGCGTCCATGCCGCTCAGGGCCAGCGGGCCACTGAGATATTCTTTCTGGGCATCAATGATGACCACGGTGGCATGACTCAGTGTGGCCGCTGCGTAACCGCGACCGCTGAGTTGAAACATCGTTTTTGGAACGGACATTCTGGGGCTCCTTGGGGTGGGGCTTTTGCGACATTGTCCTCTGGCTGAGCGCTTCTGTGAATCGCTACCATCGTAGGCACCGTCGTTATTGGCCTGCAGCCTTGTCAAGTTACACCTTCTGTTCAATAGCTGATGCAAAAAACAGAAAACTCCTACTGTCGCCGCACGGGTTTTCCTGCGTCGTCGTCACGCGTTTTGGCTGTTAGAATCGCCAGTCGTTTTTTCAGGAGTTCTGCCCGTGATCACTTCCCGACTTCGTACCCTGCGCGACCATATCCGTTGGGCCGTCAGCCGCTTCCATGGGGAGGATCTGTTTTTCGGCCATGGCACCGACAATGCCTGGGACGAAGCCCGGCAACTGGTGCTGGGTGCGCTGCACCTGCCGTGGGAGATCGCCGACAGCTACCTCGATTGCGCGCTGGAAGACGACGAACTGGTCAACCTGCAGCGCCTGCTCAAGCGCCGCATCGAAGAACGCATTCCTACGGCGTACCTGCTGGGCGAAGCGTGGTTCTGCGGCATGTCGTTTATCGTCGATGATCGCGTGTTGATCCCGCGTTCACCGATTGGCGAGTTGATCGAGAACCGCTTTGCGCCGTGGCTCGGTAGCGAACCGGCGCGGATTCTTGACCTGTGCACCGGTTCTGGTTGCATCGGTATTGCCTGCGCCTACGAATTTCAGAATGCTGAAGTAGTGTTGGCGGATCTGTCGTTCGAAGCGCTGGAAGTGGCCAATCAGAACATCGAGCGCCATGGCGTCGACGAGCGCGTCTATACCGTGCAGGGCGATGGTTTCGATGGTTTGCCGGGGCAGCGTTTCGACCTGATCGTGTCGAACCCGCCTTACGTGGATGCGGAAGATTTCGCCGACATGCCGGACGAATATCAACATGAGCCTGAGCTGGGCCTGGCCTGTGGCGATGATGGCTTGAACCTGGTGCGGCGCATGCTCGCCGAAGCGGCAGATCACCTGACCGAGAAGGGCTTGCTGATTGTTGAAGTGGGCAACAGCCAGGTGCACGTCGAGGCGTTGTACCCGGAAGTGGATTTTGCCTGGCTCGAGTTCGCCCGTGGCGGGCATGGCGTGTTCATGCTGACGGCGGAGCAGTGCCGCAACCATCAGGCCCTGTTCGCGTCCCGCGTCTGACCCTTAAAAGCATCGCGGGCAAGCCCGCTCCCACAGGTTTTTGTGTGTACCGCAACATTCGGGTAGGCGCAAAACCTGTGGGAGAGTGGCTTGCCCGCGATGGGACCGCCTCGGTCTTGAATCTTTACCGGTGCGTAGCAATCCAGATCAACAACCCCGCCTGGAACACCGCAAACGCCACCAGACAGGTAATGGTGAAACGCAACCCGGCGTCTTCACGTTTGAACTTGCTGACTTTCTCTTCCTGCTTTTTCAGCTTCACTTCCTGCTCGGCCAGATTCTGCTCGGCCTGCTGGAGCATCTGCGCCGCTTCAAGAGTCTCGACGAGCTGCAGCTTTTCGCTGTTCCAGTCGCCGAGCAGATCACCGACCTGCACGGTCTTGACACTGCCCTTGAGATGCTGGGCATCGGCGTACGCGACATCGAAACCGTGTACCCGCAGAAAGTGATCGCGACGCAGACGCGTGTCTTCGTTCAGCGCGTCCTTGTTGTTCAAATCCGTGCCGTCGACGGTGTAACCGGGCCAGCGTTTTTTCGCCCAGTTGATGCCTTGCGCGGCGATGAAACGGCCGATGCCACGGTTCAGCGGTTCGATCTGCAAGCCGCTGTCGGGGCCGAAACGCACACGCTTGGTGCTGTGATCGGCCCACACGTCGAGGACGTTCTGTTCCTTGCGCACGCGCTGGCCGGGCAGTTTGATCGCCATGCGCATCAGGCTGTGTTCTTTGCTGTGACGCTCGGCGTAACCGAATTCGACAAAGCGCAGCGGCCGGCCGCCGGTATGGCGATCGGTCTGCAGCGGCGCCAGGCGGAGCATCTTGTGGTGCTCGGCGTGAACATCCGACCACGGCAGCTCGACCGCTGGCGGCGCGTCTTTTTCAGCGGTGGTGTCGGGTGAAGTCTGGGTATCAGTCATAACGGCGCGATCCTGTCCATGCCCTGCTTGTCACCAGCCGTTGCGCTGGCGACAAAGGCTTATCGGCCGTTTTTTCAAGGACTGGAGGGTAAACAGCGGTTAACGGGTGCGAAGTCCGTCAATAAAACCCAGGATCGCCGAACCAAGCTCGGCGGCCAGCGGCAAATTCGGATCCTTGTACGAGGCCAGCTGTCGTTTCATGTCGTTGTGCACGATGCGCAGCACATGGTTCATGCCTTCGATCACCACCAGTTGCGCATCCGGTTTCGCCGCTTTGAGCAGCTTCGCGTCTTCGGTGCCGACCTGAATGTCATTGCTGCCCTGAACGATCAGCGCCGGCATCTGCAACTGCGCAAAGGCTTTGGCGGGGTCCTGACGGAACAGCGAAATCAGGTATGGCTGCACACTCGGGCGGAAAATTACCTGCAACGGTTGCGGCACATTGTCGTCGGTGCGACCGGCCTTGAGGCTGTCGAGCAGTTCATTGCTGCGCAGCATCAGCGGCGGCGGCAGGCTGCGCGCCAGTTGTTCGCGGATCACCTGATCGACCGGTCGAGCGCTGCCCGAGAGGGAAATCACCGCCGCCGCATCGAGTGTCGGTGCGGCGAGGCTGGCGATCAGCGCACCTTCGCTGTGACCAAGGACGATCAGCGGGCCGAAACGCGGGTCGGTCTTGAGCTTCTGCCCCCACGCCACGGCATCCGCCGCATAAGCCTCCACCGAAAGATTGCGCTCGTCCGGCGTTGCGGCGAGGCTCGCGGCCACTCCGCGTTTGTCGTAACGCACGCTGGCGATGTTGTGTTTGGCCAGCACCCAAGCCAACCGCTTAAGGCTGTCGTTGCGCCCGCCGTCGGGGTTGTTTCCGTCACGATCGGTAGGACCGGAGCCGGAAATGATCAGGACAACCGGCACCGGGCTGTCAGACTTTGGCAGCAACAGTGAACCGAAAAGTTCGCCGCTGCCCGTAGTCAAAGTCATTGGCCGTTGCAGGACGGTCGCTTGGGCAAAGCCCGTGAACAGGGTAAGACTCAAGATCAAAACTCGCAGCATCATCACGCCATCATTCGCCAAGGTGCCGGTTGGACTCGCCAACACCGCCAAGGTTCGAGGATGAACTACTCGGTTAGCCTGCGTATACTGGCGCGCATCAAGAATTCGGGTTTGATTTCACGGAGCGTCCTGCATGTCCGGCAATACCTACGGCAAGTTGTTCACTGTCACCACCGCTGGCGAAAGCCATGGTCCGGCGTTGGTCGCCATTGTCGACGGCTGCCCGCCGGGCCTGGAGATTTCCCTGGAAGATCTGCAGCGCGACCTCGATCGCCGCAAGCCGGGCACCAGCCGCCACACCACTCAACGCCAGGAAGCCGATGAAGTCGAAATCCTCTCCGGCGTGTTCGAAGGGCGCACCACCGGCTGCTCAATCGGCCTGTTGATCCGCAATACCGACCAGAAGTCCAAGGACTACTCGGCGATCAAGGATCTGTTCCGCCCGGCCCACGCCGACTACACCTACCACCACAAGTACGGCGAGCGCGATTATCGCGGCGGCGGTCGCAGCTCGGCGCGCGAAACCGCAATGCGCGTGGCGGCGGGGGCGATTG
The DNA here is from genome assembly GCF_900105485.1 of Pseudomonas granadensis. Classification (GTDB taxonomy): domain Bacteria; phylum Pseudomonadota; class Gammaproteobacteria; order Pseudomonadales; family Pseudomonadaceae; genus Aquipseudomonas; species Aquipseudomonas granadensis. Next base: position 1,564,032 of record NZ_LT629778.1, read on the forward strand.
CGAAGAAGTACCTGGCCAGCCAAGGCATCGTCATTCGTGGCTACATGAGCCAGCTCGGCCCGATCGAAATCCCGTTCAAGACCTGGGATTCGGTGGAAGAGAACGCCTTTTTCAGCCCTGACCCGGACAAGGTGCCGGAACTGGAGGCCTACATGGACCAGTTGCGTCGCGATCAGGACTCGGTCGGGGCGAAGATCACCGTGGTTGCCGAAGGTGTGATGCCCGGTCTGGGCGAGCCGATTTTCGACCGTCTCGACGCCGAACTGGCCCACGCGCTGATGAGCATCAACGCGGTCAAGGGCGTGGAAATCGGTGCCGGTTTCGCCTCGGTAGCCCAGCGCGGCACCGAGCACCGCGATGAAATGACCCCTGAAGGTTTCCTCAGCAACAACGCCGGCGGCATTCTCGGTGGCATTTCTTCGGGCCAGCCGATCGTCGCGCATCTGGCGTTGAAGCCAACATCGAGTATCACCACCCCGGGCCGTTCGATCGATATTCACGGCAACCCGGTCGACGTGATCACCAAGGGCCGTCACGACCCGTGCGTCGGCATCCGTGCCACGCCGATTGCCGAGGCGATGATGGCCATCGTGCTGATGGATCACCTGTTGCGCCACCGTGGGCAGAACGCCGACGTGCGCGTGAGTACTCCGGTGCTGGGTCAGCTTTGATGGCTGACTCGTCGAACGCCGCGGCCTGAGCGTGGCGGCGCTTCCTTACTGGCGGCTGTCCAGTTTCTATCTGTTCTATTTCGCCTTGCTCGGTTCGACGGCGCCGTTTCTGGCGCTGTACTTCGATCATCTTGGCTTCAGCGCGGCGCGCATCGGTGAGCTGGTGGCGATCCCGATGTTGATGCGCTGCGTGGCGCCGAACATCTGGGGCTGGCTCGGCGACTACACCGGCAGGCGTCTGGCCATCGTGCGCTTTGGCGCGGTGTGCACGCTGCTGACCTTTTCGCTGATCTTCGTCAGCAAGAGCTACGCGTGGCTGGCGATGGTCATGGCCCTGCATGCTTTTTTCTGGCATGCGGTGCTGCCACAGTTCGAAGTCATCACCCTGGCGCACTTGCAGGGCCAGACTTCGCGCTACAGCCAGATCCGCCTGTGGGGCTCGATCGGTTTCATCATTACCGTGGTCGCGCTGGGCCGATTGTTCGAATGGCAGAGCCTGGATATTTACCCGGCGGCGCTGGTATTGATCATGGCCGGCATCGTCCTCAGCAGCCTGTGGGTGCCCAATGCGCAGCCGCCGCAAGGCAACCGGGCGAGCGGCGAGGGCTTTCTCAAGCAGTTGCGCAATCCGGGAGTGTTGGCATTTTATGCCTGTGTGGCGCTGATGCAGATGAGCCACGGCCCGTATTACACCTTTCTGACCTTGCACCTTGAGCGACTCGGTTACAGTCGCGGCGTGATCGGCATGCTGTGGGCGGTGGGGGTGGTGGCCGAGGTTTTGATGTTCATGGCCATGAGCCGGATTCTCGCGCGGTTTTCCCTGCGCCGGGTGCTGATGGCGAGTTTTCTGCTGGCGGCGCTGCGTTGGGTGTTGCTGGGCACATTTGCCGAATTTCTCTGGGTGCTGCTGTTCGCCCAGTTGCTGCATGCGGCGACTTTCGGCAGCTTTCACGCCGCTGCCATCGCGTTCGTGCAACGTAGCTTCGGCGCACGTCAACAAGGCCAGGGCCAGGCGCTGTACGCCGCGCTGGCCGGCACCGGCGGTGCGCTTGGCGCGCTGTATTCCGGCTACAGCTGGAATGCCCTGGGCGCGACATTGACGTTCAGTATTGCCAGTCTCGCGGCGCTCGCCGCGGCCGTTATCATTGCCACACGTATGCAAGAGGACAGGCCATGAGCCTTACCCGTGAACAACTCGCTCAGCAAATCGTCGACGCCGGGCGCTTCCTCTATGGTCGCGGCTGGTCGCCGGCCACCAGCAGCAATTATTCGACGCGGCTGTCGCCGAGCGAAGCGCTGCTGACCGTGTCGGGCAAGCACAAAGGCCAGTTGGGCCTGGACGATGTGCTTGCCACCGATCTCTCCGGCAACAGTCTGGAGCCGGGCAAAAAGCCCTCCGCCGAAACCCTGCTGCACACCCAGCTTTATAGCTGGCGCGCGGAGATCGGCGCGGTGCTGCACACCCATTCGGTGAACGCCACGGTGCTGTCCCGGCTGACGACGCAAGACTTCATCGAGTTCGAAGATTACGAGCTGCAAAAAGCCTTCAGCGGCGTCTCGACCCACGAATCGCGGGTGCGCGTGCCGATTTTCGACAACGATCAGGACATTGCGCGCCTCGCCGCCAAGGTGCAGCCTTGGCTCGACGCCCATCCCGATTGCGTCGGCTACCTGATCCGCGGCCACGGCCTGTACACCTGGGGCGCGCAGATGAGCGACGCGCTGCGGCAGATCGAGGCCTTTGAATTTCTGTTTGAATGCGAGTTGAAAACCCGCAGCGTCATGAACCGCCAGGGCTGACTTCACCACCAGCAGCCCGTTTGCCCTGATGAATGCACTGCCCGACCGGTCTGCAAGAGCCGGACGGCAAGGCCGATACCGAGGAATTGCCCATGAGCAGCCTGTCCGTTTACCACGTTTCCAGCCCCGAGATTCCCAACAAGGTGCTGACCCATTTCGAAGACATCGCCTCGACGCTGGCCGAGCAGGGCGTTCGCTTCGACCGCTGGCAAGCCGCGGCGAAGATTCAGCCCGGCGCCACCCAGGAAGAAGTGATCAGCGCTTATAAAGAGCAGATCGATAAGTTGATGACCGAGCGCGGTTACGTCACCGTCGATGTGATCAGCCTGAACAGCGATCACCCGCAAAAAGCCGAATTGCGCGCCAGGTTCCTCGAAGAGCATCGGCACGGTGAAGACGAAGTCAGATTTTTCGTCGCCGGCCGTGGCTTGTTTACCCTGCACATCGACGATTACGTCTATGCGGTGCTTTGCGAGAAGAACGATCTGATCTCGGTTCCGGCAGGCACCAGGCACTGGTTCGACATGGGCGAACATCCGCATTTTGTCGCGATCCGTCTGTTCAACAACCCGGAAGGCTGGGTTGCCAATTTCACCGGCGAAGACATCGCCGGCCGCTTCCCGCGTCTGGAGGATTGAGCCCGTGTCGATCAAAGCCATCCTCACCGATATCGAAGGCACCACCAGCGCGGTCAGTTTCGTGTTCGACGTGCTCTTTCCGTACGCGGCCAAACATCTGCCGGACTTCGTGCGCCAGAACGCCGAGCGTGCCGATGTCGCCGAACAGCTCGATGCCGTGCGCCGTGACAGCAACGAGCCGAACGCGGACATTGAACGGGTTGTTGAAATCCTCCTTGGCTGGATCGCCGAAGATCGCAAAGCCACGCCGCTCAAGGCCCTGCAAGGCATGGTCTGGGCTGAGGGTTATCACGCCGGGCAATTGAAGGGGCATGTTTACCCGGATGCCGTTGAAGCCCTGCAACGTTGGCATCAGGCCGGTTATCAACTGTTTGTTTACTCGTCCGGCTCGATTCAGGCGCAAAAGCTGATTTTCGGCTGCTCGGAGGCGGGAGATCTGACGTCGCTGTTCAGCGGATACTTCGATACCACGTCGGGGGGCAAGCGCGAGGCGCAGTCTTACACCAATATCCAGCAAGCGCTGGGCGTGGCGGCGGAAGAGATTCTGTTTCTTTCGGACATTGTCGAAGAACTGGATGCTGCGCAATCAGCCGGCCTGAAGACATGCGGCCTGGCGCGTGAAGGCGGGGAGCTGGGAAGCCACATCACCGTCGACAGCTTCACTGGCATCGAACCCGAAGCTTTCTAAGTACACAATAAGCCCAATGTGGGAGCCAGCCAGCCAGCCTGCTGGCGATAGCGGCAGATCAGCGAATAGATGTCGCCTGACCCACGGCTCCCACAGGGTTTTGTGGCGAACAAAACCAGCAGGCTGGCTCCCACAGGGTTTTGTGGCGGACAAAAACAAACAGGCCGTGAAGCGCATGCTCCACGGCCTGTTTTTGTTTAAAGCGAGTTACAGCGAGTGATACGTCGGCAGGGCAAAACGCTGCTGGCTCTGCAGCATTGCAATTTGCGGCAGCTCACTGGCTTGTTCGGCCAGGTCACGACGGATTGCACTGATCGCCCACGACAGTTGGTCGCCAGCGTGCAGTTGCTGATACGAGAGTGCGCGTTTGAAGACTTTGCCGTCGCTGCTACGCAGAGTGAGCAGGATGCCACCGTCAGGACGTGGGGCAGTGCTGACTTCGTAGTTGGAGAACAGCGATGTAAATTTTTCTTGAATCAGGCTCATGTCATCAGCTCCGTATGTACTTGAATGGCAAGCATGCACAGGAGGTTGCAGCGTTTGTGCCAGCATTTACGATTTAAAAAATGCTTTAAAAACAATGTGTTATGAGATCGATGGATTTTGATCGTCGTGCAAACTGCATGAATGGCCATCGTGCATCCTGCATTTTGCGGGATTATTCCTGGCACCATGGAACCAAATGCCGGAGTGAAGATCGTCGCTGGGGCCGCGCGACCGGCGGATACAAAACATTGCAAAAACCGCGTGTACAGCCCGCAAAGCGCTGACGTATTTTCAAGCTCGACCCGCGCTCGAAGGCGCCGGTTGCTTCAAGCCAGGCCCGACAATAAAAACATCGGCCAGCCAAGGTCGAACGGGGAGCTTTCATGCGTCACACGCCAAGCGACACGATTACCTGGGGCATGATGCTCCGCAAGCTGCCGATGATTGCCAAAGCCATCCCGCGGGTGGTCAAGGGCATGAAAGCGGCCAACGTCACGGACCCGACGCAGAGCTGCGGTCTTGGCTGGACGTTCGAACAAGCGACGCTGCGCAACCCCGACGGCCCGGCATTGATGCAGGACGATGTGCGGCTGACTTACGCGCAGGTCAATCAATGGGCCAATCGCATCGCTCACTACCTGAGCGGGGAGGGCATCGGTAAGGGCGACGTAGTGGCGGTGTTTATCGAGAACCGCCCGGAATTGCTGGTCACCATTCTGGCGCTGGCCAAGGTCGGCGCGGTCAGTGCCTTGCTCAATACCGCACAGACCCGCGATACGCTGATTCACAGCGTCAATCTGGTCGCTCCGGTGGCGATCGTGGTCGGCGAAGAGTTGCTGCCTGCCTTTGCCGCCGTCCGCGAACAAGTGTCGATTGCCGCGCAACGCATCTGGTTCGTAGCCGATCAGGACACCTTCAGCCATCCGGGCATCGCGCCCGAAGGCTTCATCAACCTGATCAGCGCCAGCGCCGATGCCAGCAGCGACAACCCGCCGAGCAGCCAGCAGATCTTCTGCAACGATCCGTGTTTCTACATCTACACCTCTGGCACCACCGGCCTGCCCAAGGCCGGGGTGTTCAAGCATGGGCGCTGGATGCGCAGCTCCGCCAGTTTCGGCACGATCGCCCTCGACATGAGCTCTGACGACGTCGTCTATTGCACCTTGCCGCTATACCACGCTACCGGTTTGTGCGTGTGTTGGGGCTCGGCGGTCAACGGCGCCGCGGGTTTTGCGATCCGGCGCAAATTCAGCGCCAGTCAGTTCTGGAACGACGTACGCCGCTATCGCGCGACCACCATCGGCTACGTCGGCGAGTTGTGCCGCTATCTGGTCGATCAACCCCTGAGTGCCGACGACAGTCGTCACGATGTACGCAAGATGATCGGCAACGGTCTGCGCCCCGGCGCATGGGCCGAGTTCAAGAGCCGTTTTGCTGTGGAGCACATCTGCGAGCTGTACGCGGCGAGCGACGGCAATATCGGCTTCACCAACGTGCTCAACTTTGACAACACCATCGGTTTCTCGCTGATGGCCTGGGAGCTGGTGGCCTACGATCACGACAGTGGCGAGCCGCTGCGCAGCGCCGATGGTTTCATGCGCAAGGTCGGCAAGGGCGAGGAGGGGCTGTTGCTGGCGCGGATCGACGAAAAAGCGCCGCTGGACGGTTATACCGATCCGCAGAAGACTGCCCGGGTCGTGCTGCAAGACGTTTTTACCCAGGGTGACCGTTATTTCAACACCGGCGATCTACTGCGCAACATCGGCTTCGGTCATGCGCAATTTGTCGACCGCCTCGGTGACACTTATCGCTGGAAGGGCGAGAACGTCTCGACCACAGAAGTCGAAAATCTCCTGCTGCAACACTCGCACATCTCCGAGGCGGTGGCGTACGGCGTGGAAATCCCCAACACCAACGGCCGCGCCGGGATGGCGGCCATCACCCCGGCGGAATCCTTGGCGACGCTGGATTTCGCCGAGCTGCTGGCCTTCGCCCGCGAGCGCCTGCCGTCCTATGCGGTGCCGTTGTTCCTGCGGGTCAAGGTGAAAATGGAAACCACCGGCACCTTCAAATACCAGAAAACCCGTCTCAAGGATGAAGGCTTCGACCCCGGCCAGACGGGGGGCGACCCGATTTATGCGTGGCTGCCCGGCACGCAGACGTATAGCCGAGTCACCGAGCCGGTGCTGGCGGAAATTCTCGAGGGCAAGCATCGTTATTGATTTCGGCTATCGCTGCGCTGTGGAAAAAGAGGGTGACAGTTTTCCTCTGCCTCGGGAAACTGTCGGCTTTCCGATTGACCGAAGTGGAGTTGCCCCATGTCCGACCAAAGCCGCCAGATGACCCCGGAAGAAGCTGCCGAATTCACCGAGCAGGTCTTCAACAAGGCGCGTGACGGTGATGCCGAAATGCTTGATCGTTTGGTGACGGCCGGTTTGCCGGTGAACCTGAAAAACAGCAAGGGCGACACCTTGCTGATGCTCGCCAGCTACTACGGTCACGTCGACGCCGTGAACGTGTTGCTCAAGCACAAGGCCGATCCGGAAATGCGCAATGGCAACGGCCAGAGCCCGATTGCCGGCGCCGCATTCAAAGGTGATCTGGCGGTGGTCAAAGCGCTGGTCGAAGCAGGTGCCGAGATCGAAGGTTCGTCCTTTGATGGCCGTACCGCATTGATGATGGCGGCGATGTTCAATCGTGTTGCAATCGTCGATTACCTGATCAGCAAGGGCGCCGATCCCAAGGCCAGGGATGCCAATGGCGTTACCGCGCTCGACGCAGCGCGGACCATGGGTGCCGTCGATACCACCGCGCAACTCGAGAAGCTGTTGGGCTGAAATCCGCCCCGCCGGACTGTGGCGAAGCAGAGAATGCGCTATCCTTCGCGCCCTTGAAATCTCCCTTCGCCACAGGATCCGCCCTCATGAAAGCCGCACTCGTCGAACTCATCAGCAAAATCAGCTCCGGCTGCATGGGCGAGGACGAGATCCTGAAAGTGGCAGACGAAGCGGGGCAAGCCTACGCCGATGCCGACGCCTTTCTGACCGCCAACCCGGACATCAATTACGACGACACTTTCCCGATTCCGTTGGGAGAGTGGGTGGTGGTGGGCAGCCTGCCTGAAACCGTGCTGTTCCAGGCCGATACCTACGCTGAGCTGTTCGCACAAATCGTCGCCTCGTTCGGGCCCGGCGTGGACTTCAACCTCAAGCCGAAGCAACTGGCCAGGACCGAAGCCCTGACTGCGCTCAATCGCATTCAGGTGCAGATGAGCAGCCTGAACAAGGAGAACGGCGGCTACACGCTGATGAACTTCAGCCAGTTGCTCGACGACGAACTGCAAATGGTACTGGTCTACGGCAACGACGTGCCGCGCGTACTGGAGCTGTGCGCCGAACTCGGCATCAGCGCTGCACCGGCACTCGAGGCGTTGAAGATCGCCGTTCACGTCTGATTCGCAATAAAACGGAACCCTGCGCCGGGCCGTCTATCCTAGAAGTGCATGCCACTATTCTGGAGCGACATTATGGGTTCCACGTTCAACGGTCTGATCGGCCTGATCATCCTCGCCCTCGACATCTGGGCCATCATCAATGTGCTGAAAAGCGGCGCGTCCACCGGAATGAAAATTGTCTGGGTGCTACTGATCATCCTCCTGCCGGTGCTGGGCCTGATCATCTGGGCGATTGCCGGACCGCGGGGCAATGTGCGGGTCTGACCTGATATCAGGATCGCCGCAGTACCCCTGTAGGAGTGAGCCTGCTCGCGATAGCTATCTATCAGTCAATATCTCTGTGGCTGGCAAACCGCAATCGCGAGCAGGCTCACTCCTACAAAGGATTGTGCTGCGACGGTGAAGTGAGGTTCGACCTGTCATCTTCGGCAACGTAGAATGCGCGCCTTTCCCGGGCAATCGTTCCCCACGATTGGCGCCCGCGCATTTCATCGGAGCACTTGACCATGACCGTCACCAAAACCAGCGAGTACCTGGAAACCCTCTACGAAGGCTACGGCCAGCGTTTTCGCATGGAAAAACTGCTGCACGAAGTGCGCACCGAACACCAGCATCTGGTGATTTTCCAGAACCCGCGCATGGGCCGGGTGATGGCGCTGGACGGCGTGATCCAGACCACCGAAGCCGACGAATTCATCTACCACGAAATGCTCACCCATGTGCCGATCCTCGCCCACGGCAGCGCCAAGCGTGTGCTGATCATCGGTGGCGGTGACGGCGGCATGCTGCGCGAAGTGACCAAGCATGCAGGCGTGGAGCACATCACCATGGTCGAAATCGACGGCACCGTGGTCGACATGTGCAAAGAGTTTCTGCCGAACCATTCGGCCGGTGCCTATGACGATCCACGCCTGAACCTGGTCATCGATGATGGCATGCGCTTCGTTGCCACGACCACGGAAAAATTCGACGTGATCATCTCCGACTCCACCGACCCGATCGGCCCGGGCGAAGTGCTGTTTTCGGAGAACTTCTACCAGGCCTGCCACCGCTGCCTCAACGAGGGCGGCATTCTGGTCACGCAGAACGGCACACCGTTCATGCAGATCGACGAAGTGAAGACCACCGCCGGTCGCCTCAACAGCCTGTTCCCGGACTGGCATTTCTATCAGGCGGCGGTGCCGACCTACATCGGCGGCTCGATGACCTTCGCGTGGGGCTCGACCAACCCGGCCTACCGCAAACTCAGCCGTGAAACCCTGCAACAGCGTTTCATTGGCAGCGGCATCGTCACCCGTTACTACAACCCGGAAATTCACATCGGCGCATTCGCCTTGCCGCAATACGTGCTGCAGGCAATCAACAAGCCGGGCAATAACTGATTTTCAACACAGTACCGCTGTAGGAGTGAGCCTGCTCGCGATAGCTGTTTATCAGTCGATATCTGTGTGACTGGCAAACCGCAATCGCGAGCAGGCTCACTCCTGCAATTTGATCATCGCCCTGTGTAATCCTTTTGAACCAACTATCGCGGCAAAACGTCCAGATAGAGGTAAGCCCATCTACGGGTTGATCGAGGAGGCACTGATGCAAAAGTGGAAAGTCACTTTCGTGGATGATCATGGTGAAATCGTTGATGAAATCTTCGAACGTGAGGAATGCCCGACCGACGATGAAGCCGCCCGGCTGATCAAGCAAAGGCTCCTTCCGGTGGCTGCCCAACTGGATCTGAACGATCTGGAAGGACGCACCGCCGATGCTGGCGTTAAAAACCTCAAGACCCAGAACGGCATCGAGATCCGCAGCATCACGCCAATCTGAACACTTCCTGTCATCTTATGAACCAGGCCTTGGCAGCGCCGCTCTCTTGCGGCTACTCTGCAGGGGAGATCAGCGAATGGATCGCTAAGGTCTGGTCTTGTCAGCTACATGCTTGTTCCCGCGTACAACCGCAGCGTTGTCGACGTACTTAGGCCACAGGCCCGGGGCGGGAATACGGAAAGTCTATCCATCTATGCGAGGGGGACGATTCATGAGCACAGCCTATCAAGAAGACATCAGCAGCAATGTCCTGCGCCGCATGAAAGAAGGCGGTTTCGATTTTTCAAAATTTCATCCCATCGAGTTCTACGCCATTTTCCCGGACGAGGAACGGGCGCGCAGGGCGGCAGGCAACTATCGCGGTGAATCCATCAATGCCCAGGTCAGCGCGCGGGACGACGGCGCCTGGTCGCTGGAACTCAGCAAGGTCATGTACGCGACTTATGACGATATCGGTGATTTCGAGCAGGGCTTTTCCGCCGTGGTCGAACCGCTGGGTGGCATCATCGAGGGCTGGGGCGTCAAGCAGGAGGTGCGCAACCGCCACCGTTTGAACTGATCGCTTGCAAGACTTGTTGAGCAACGGCTGACCTTTGGGTCGGCCGTTGTCGTTTGTGCCCTGCGCAAACGCTGTGGCAAAACCCTGAAACAAGAATCGGAGGCAAAAAAAAGCCACCGGAGAGGGTGGCTAAAAGGGAAGAGCGATACGCGACTGAATCCCTTGAGGGCTACAGCGGGCGGGCTGCCGGAGCAGTCCAGGTCAGTTGAGCGGGCGCCTTCGCGAGGCTGTTGCCGGCGAAGTTTTGCAGCGAATGCGCGGATTATCCGTACGCCGCGCCGGGCAGTGAAATCAGTTCTGACTATGTTGGTGATAGGCGTTGCAATGCGTCGCAATGAAGCGGGGGCAATCTGGCTGGGGCATTTGCTGCACAGGAATGGTGCGGCGCCTGCAATATGAATATCCAACCGATTGAAATCAAAGCGTTTATGCCGATGGCACGGGCCTTGCGAAGGCCTGTATGTCCGGGTGACAAGGAGTACGGCATGATCCGCACCTATTTTGATGAGATGTACGATGCCGGCGGCCAGGTTCGCCCGCATTATCGCGAGTTCGCCCGATGGCTGGCCGATACGCCGGATGAACTGCTGGCGCAACGACGGCGAGAAGCCGATCTGCTGTTCCATCGCGCCGGGATTACCTTCACGCTCTATGGGGACGAGCAGGGCACCGAGCGCTTGATTCCTTTCGACACCATCCCGCGCAGCATTCCTGCCAGCGAATGGCGGATCGTCGAGCGTGGTTGCATTCAGCGGGTCAAGGCGCTGAACATGTTTCTCGCCGACCTGTACCACGAGCAGCGCATCATCAAGGCCGGGATCATTCCCGCCGAACAGGTGCTGGCCAACGAGCAATACCAGTTGGCGATGCAAGGCCTGGATCTGCACCGCGATATCTATTCGCATATTTCCGGCGTTGATCTGGTGCGTGACGGCGACGGCACCTACTACGTACTCGAAGACAATCTGCGTACGCCGAGCGGCGTGAGCTACATGCTCGAAGACCGCAAGATGATGATGCGCCTGTTTCCCGAGCTGTTTTCGGCCCAGCGCATCGCGCCGATCGATCATTACCCGAACCTGTTGCTCGACACCCTGAAAAGCTCAAGCCCGATCGACGATCCGAGCGTGGTGGTGCTGACGCCAGGGCGCTTCAACAGCGCGTTTTTCGAGCATGCGTTTCTGGCGCGGGAAATGGGCGTGGAACTGGTGGAGGGCGCGGATCTGTTCGTGCGTGACGACAAGGTGTTCATGCGTACCACCGATGGCCCGAAAGCGGTCGACGTGATCTATCGACGCCTTGATGACGCCTTTCTCGATCCGCTGGCGTTCAACCCGGACTCGATGCTTGGTGTGCCGGGGCTGCTGTCGTCCTACCGCTCCGGCAATGTCGTGCTCGCCAACGCGATCGGCACTGGCGTCGCAGATGACAAGTCGGTGTATCCGTTTGTCACCGACATGATCCGTTTCTACCTCGACGAAGAACCGATCCTGAAAAACGTGCCGACCTGGCAATGCCGCAACCCGTCTGAACTTTCTCATGTGCTGGCCAATCTTCCAGATCTGGTGGTCAAGGAAACCCAGGGCTCCGGCGGTTACGGAATGCTGGTAGGGCCGGCCGCGACGACGGCGGAAATCGATGCCTTTCGCGAGCGCATCAAAGCCAAGCCGCATGCGTACATCGCCCAGCCGACGCTGTCGTTATCGACCTGTCCGACCTTTGTCGAAAACGGCATCGCGCCGCGCCATATCGATTTGCGCCCGTTTGTCTTGTCCGGTCGCGAGACCCGGGTCGTGCCCGGCGGTTTGACCCGTGTCGCCCTGCGCGAGGGCTCCCTGGTGGTGAATTCCTCCCAGGGTGGCGGAACCAAGGACACCTGGGTGGTCGAGGATTGAAGGAAGCTTGCCATGTTAAGTAGAACTGCCTCGGATCTGTATTGGATGTCGCGTTATCTGGAGCGCGCGGAAAACCTCGCGCGCATGCTCGACATCAGTTATTCGCTGTCGCTGATGCCGCAGGACGGGCGTGGCGATGGTCTGCACGAGCTGGCGATGCCACTGCTGATCACCGGCACCCTCGATGATTACCTGGAGCGTCACGGCGCGCTGCATGCCGAACGCCTGCTGCACTTTTTCGCCCTCGATGCGGCCAACCCGGCCAGCATCTACAGTTGCCTCGGCGCCGCACGGGCCAGCGCTCATGCGGTGCGCGGACGGATCACGGCGGACATGTGGGAAAACATCAACGCGACCTGGCTGGAAATTCGCGGGATCGCCGAACAAGGCCTGAGCCGCTATGGCATGAGCCGATTCTGCGAATGGATCAAGGAGCGTTCGCACCTGTTTCGCGGCGCGTCCTACGGCACGATCATGCGCAACGACGCGTTTCGCTTCATTCGTCTGGGTACGTTCATCGAGCGCGCGGACAACACGCTGCGCTTGCTCGATGCGCGTTATGAAATGGCTGGCGATCAGGCCGAAGCCGTCAGCGACGGCACCGCGCACGCGTATTACCAGTGGAGTGCCTTGCTGCGTGCGCTGTCGTCCTTCGAGGCCTACACCGAAATCTATCGTGATGCGCCGGGCGCCCGACATGTCGCCGAATTGCTGCTGTTGCGCGCCGATGTGCCGCGATCGCTGCGAGCCTGCACCGAAGAGATCGACCAGATCCTCGCGCAGCTGCCCGGTGCCAACGGGCGACCGGCGCAACGTCTGGCTGCGGAGATGGATGCGCGCCTGCGTTACACCGGCATCAACGAAATCCTCGAGGAAGGCCTGCACGCCTGGCTGACCGAATTCATCCCGCTGGTGCGCCAGTTGGGCAACGCCATTCACAGTTCCTACCTGGAGGCTGCATGAGACTCTCCATTAGCCACGAGACCACCTATCACTACGAAGATCAGGTGCGCGCGAGCATCCAGTACCTGCGTCTGACGCCCCATGACAGCGAACGTCAGCATGTGCTGAGCTGGCAGCTCGATCTGCCGCGTCCGGTGCGTGCGCAACTCGATCCGTTCGGCAATATCCTCCACGTGCTGACCATGGATGAACCGCACGAAGCGATCATCATCGGGGCGCGCGGGCAGGTCGATATCGACGAACTGCGCGAGGCCGAGCACGAGAGCCAGTCGGCGCTGCCATTCCTGCGCTTCACCCGCCTGACCGAGGCGGACGAGGCGCTGCGCGCATTCGCGGAAAAATCCTGCAAGCAGCGCCGTGATCGCACCGCGCTGATCGATTTGATGCACGGCTTGAATCAGTACATGACCTATACGCCGGGTTCGACCGAAGTCGACACCAGCGCCGCCGAAGCGTTTGCCGGCCGCGCCGGCGTCTGTCAGGACCACACCCACGCGTTCCTTGCCTGTGCCCGTAGTTTGGGGGTTCCGTCACGCTATGTGTCGGGCTATCTGTACAGCGAGGATTGCGAGCATCTGGCCAGCCACGCCTGGGCGGAAGCCTGGCTGGATGACGCCTGGTACAGCTTCGACGTGACCAATCAACTGGCGCGGCCCGAGCGGCACCTGAAACTGGCGGTGGGTCTGGATTATCTGGATGCCTGCCCGGTACGCGGCATGCGCCGTGGCGGCGGGTGTGAGCAGATGCATGCGAAGGTGCTGGTGTCGCCGACGCCGGTCATTTCCGTGCAGCAACAATAAGGCTTACAGATAACCCCTGTAGGAGTGAGCCTGCTCGCGATAGCGATATGTCAGACACATCAATTGCTGACTGACACACCGCTATCGCGAGCAGGCTCACTCCTACAGGGAATGGCGTCAGGGCTTAACCTTTCGTCCGGCCATGTGCTTGAGATACCCCACCAGCATCTCCAGCTCCCCATCCGGCAACACCGCCGCGGAAAACCCCGGCATCTTCGCCTGCGGCCACTGGCGCAAGCTCTGCGGATCGCGGATGTAACGCGTGAGGAAGTCCGCGCCGAAGTATTCGGTCGGGTTGTACGGAATATTCAGATCCGGCCCGAATTGCGCATCCCCCGCGCCGTTCAAGCGGTGACAGGCCAGACAGTTTTTCTGAAACAGCGCGAAACCCTGATTCACCGGGTCATCCGCCTTCAGTGCCGGGTCAGGCAGCAGGGCAGGGAAGCGCTCGGCCACGGGAGCCATGCGCTTGATGCTCGCCACTTCGAATGGCCATTGTTCGGGGCTGATATGGCCTTTCTGCGGATCGCTCCAGACCAGATAGAACGGCCCGGCACTGTGTTTGCCTTCTCCTAGCGGTGGCCATGGCTGTGCCGGGTCTTCGATGGCCAGCCACGCTCGCGCGCCGTCACGGTTGAGCAGCGGTGCTGCGGCCAACTCAGCGGCAAAGCCGTCCAGCGCCACCGCTTGCATATGATCTTGCGGCTGGACGCCGGTCAGCAACGCGGCGATCGGCACGACGCGATAGGTCATGTCTCTTTTGTAAGACACATCGTTTTTGATCGTCAGGGTTTGCGCTTGAGGATGCTTGAGCAATTCCTCGGTCTGCCAGGTGCGCGCGGTTGCGCCCAACTGCAGATCAAGCTGAGCGGCTGACAAGGGCATGCTGAGCAGCAGCGCCCCGAACACAATGAACGCTTTCAAATGATCGCCATCCCTGTCGTGGAAGGCGCAAAGATTGGCACAGCCACGCGGGCCCGGATAGCGGGCCAGTCATCTATTCGCTGGCGATTGATCGCACCCGCCGCTTGATTCAGCCGATAACCTTGGTCAGATTCGGCAAAATCAACAACAGCGTCGTGGCAAAAAGAATGAGCCCTGCTTGACGTACTTTCGGTTGTTTGAACATGGCTTGACCGCCTTTATTGTTATTTCCTGATGCCTGCCTGCATATCCATGACGGCACGCGCTGCACTTCCTGTTGGAGAACGCCGGCCTCGGCAAAACCCGACGACCATGACGTATATCTTCTACATTAGGGCCCACGCGGACCGTGCCTTAGATCCATTTCATATGTCTTTGCTGCGATCTGCGATTAAAAAGCTATGAGGCGTATTGCCAGCTTCTTGTTTGGCCGCTGGCTAGACAACTCGGCGACCTGAACCGGTTCACCTGATGACCAATGACCGTCCGTCTGAGCATGTGCGTCAAGCACTTCGAGCGCTGGGGTCATTGAATCCTTGGGCGTTGCGGTCGAGAGTGAGGCAACAACTATTCACTCACTGCCCAGGTTCGAGGACGCCATGACCGATGCTTTGATATTCGATGCCTTACGCACGCCCCGCGGCAGGGGCAAGGCCGACGGCGCCTTGCACAGCGTCAAACCGGTGAATCTGGTCGCCGGACTATTGACCGCGTTGCAGCAACGCACCGCGCTGGACACCAGCCAGGTCGATGATGTGGTGCTTGGCTGCGTCACGCCGGTCGGTGATCAAGGCGCGGACATTGGCAAAACCGCCGTGCAGGTCGCTGATTGGGACGTCAGCGTGGCGGGGCTGCAAATCAACCGTTTCTGCGCTTCGGGTCTGGAAGCGGTCAATCTTGGCGCGATGAAAGTGCGTTCGGGTTTCGAAGAGTTGGTGGTGGTCGGCGGCGTCGAGTCCATGTCGCGGGTGCCGATGGGCAGTGATGGCGGCGCCTGGGCGCTGGACCCGCAAACCAACCTGCACAGCCATTTCACCCCGCAAGGCGTCGGCGCGGATTTGATCGCGACAATTGAGGGCTTCAGCCGTCACGACGTCGATGCCTATGCGCTGCACTCTCAACAGAAAGCCGCGCGGGCACGGGCCGATGGCTCGTTCAACAAATCACTGGTGCCGGTGCAGGACCAGAACGGCATCGTTCTGCTTGACCACGATGAGTTCATTCGCGCCGAATCGACGCTGGAAGGTCTCGGCAAGCTCAAGCCGAGTTTCGAAATGATCGGCCAAATGGGTTTCGACGCCACCGCGCTGCGGGTCTACAGCCATGTCGAGCGGATAAATCATGTGCACACGCCGGGCAACAGTTCCGGGATCGTCGACGGTGCCGCGCTGATGCTGATCGGCTCCCAAGCCAAGGGCAAAGCACTGGGCCTGCAGCCTCGCGCGCGAATCGTCGCCACGGCAGTGACCAGTACCGATCCGACCATCATGCTCACCGGCCCGGCGCCGGCCACCCGCAAGGCATTGGCCAAGGCCGGGCTGCGCGTGGAAGACATTGACCTGTTCGAGGTCAACGAGGCGTTTGCCTCGGTGGTGCTCAAATTCATCAAGGACATGGCCGTCGATCCGGACAAGGTCAACGTCAACGGCGGCTCGATTGCCATGGGCCATCCGCTCGGTGCCACCGGCTGCGCGATCCTCGGCACCTTGCTCGATGAGCTGGAGGCGCGGCGCTTGCGCTATGGCCTGGCGACGCTGTGTGTCGGCGGCGGCATGGGCATTGCCACCATCATCGAACGCCTCTGAGCCCCCCGCATTCAAGGAACCGTGTCATGAACCAAGCCATTCGTTACGAAGCAGGCCCGGACGGCATCGTCGTGCTGACCATTGACCTGCCGGGCCAGAGCGCCAACACCATGAACGCTGTGTATCGCGAGGCCATGGCCGCTTGCGTCACCCGGCTGGTCGCGGAAAAAGACCAGATTACCGGGGTGATCATTACCTCGGCGAAGAAAACCTTCTTCGCCGGCGGCGACCTCAACGAGCTGATCAAGGTCGGCAAGCCCGAAGCCAAAGCCTTTTACGACATGGTACTGACCCTGAAAGGACAGTTGCGCACCCTGGAAACCCTCGGCAAACCCGTGGTCGCAGCGATCAACGGTGCGGCGCTGGGTGGCGGTTGGGAAATCTGTCTGGCCTGCCACTACCGGGTCGCGCTCGATGATGCGTCGGTGCAGCTCGGTCTGCCGGAAGTGACCCTTGGCCTGCTGCCGGGTGGCGGCGGCGTGGTGCGCATGGTGCGCATGCTCGGCATCGAAAAAGCCCTGCCGTATCTGCTCGAAGGCAAGAAAGTCCGTGCGCAACAAGCCTTGCAGGTCGGGTTGATCGATGAATTGGCGGCGGATCCAGACGAGCTGCTGGCCAAGGCTCGTGCCTGGATCGTCGCCAATCCGACGGCGGTGCAGCGCTGGGATGTGAAGGGTTACCAGATTCCCGGCGGTACGCCGTCGAACCCGAAGGTCGCACAGATGCTGGCGATTGCGCCGTCGATCCTGCGCACGAAAACCCAGGGTACGTTGCCTGCGCCGGAGAAAATTCTCTGCGCGGCGGTAGAGGGCGCTCAGGTCGATTTCGATACCGCGCATTTGATCGAAACCCGTTATTTCACCGAACTGACGACCGGGCAGATCTCGAAAAACCTGATCGGCACGTTCTGGTTTCAGCTCAACGAAATCAATGCTGGCGGTTCGCGGCCGCAAGGTATTGCGCCTTACAAGACGCAGAAAGTCGGTGTGCTCGGCGCGGGGATGATGGGCGCCGGCATCGCTTTCGTCAGTGCGTCGGCGGGCATCGACGTAGTGCTCAAGGACATCAATCTCGCCGCCGCCGAGAAGGGCAAGGCGCATTCGGCGGCGTTGCTCGACAAGAAAGTCGTCCGTGGCCAGATGGACGCGGCAAAGCGCGAGGCAGTACTGGCGCGGATTCAGACCACTGACAATGATGCCGATCTGGCCGGTTGCGACCTGATCATTGAAGCGGTGTTTGAGAATCGCGAACTCAAGGCGCAGGTTTCTTCAGCGGCGCAGCGGGTCGTAGGGCAAGATGCGGTGATCGCTTCCAATACCTCAACCCTGCCCATTACCGGGCTGGCCGCTGCTGTGCCTGATCCGGGCAAATTCATCGGTCTGCATTTCTTCAGCCCGGTGGAAAAAATGCCGCTGGTGGAAATCATCAAAGGCGCACACACCAGCGCTGAAACCCTGGCCCGTGGTTTCGATTTCGTCCTGCAGATCAAGAAGACCCCGATCGTGGTCAATGACAGTCGCGGCTTCTTCACCTCGCGGGTATTCGGCACCTTTACCAACGAAGGCATCGCCATGCTCGGCGAGGGCGTGAGCGCGCCGATGATCGAGACCGAAGCGCGCAAGGCGGGGATGCCGGTCGGGCCTCTGGCGATCTCTGACGAAGTTTCCCTCAGCCTGATGAGCCATATCCGCCAGCAGACTGCCAAGGACCTACAGGCTGAAGGGAAACCGCTGACCGAGCATCCGGCCTTCGCCGTGATCGACTTGCTGCTCAACGAATACAAGCGAGCAGGCAAAGCGGCCGGCGGCGGTTTCTATGAATACCCGGCCGGTGCGCAGAAGCATTTCTGGCCAGAACTGAAGGCGCGTTTCGAGAAGGCCGACGGGCAGATTCCAGCCAAGGATGTGCGTGATCGGCTGCTGTTCGTGCAAGCGCTGGAAACCGTGCGCTGTGTGGAGGAGGGGGTGTTGACCTCGACAGCTGACGCCAACGTCGGCTCGATTTTCGGCATCGGTTTCGCCGCGTGGACCGGCGGCGCGCTGCAGTTCATCAACCAATACGGCGTGAAGGATTTCGTCGCCCGTGCGCAATACCTGGCCGAGCAGTACGGCGAGCGCTTTGCGCCGCCGGCACTGTTGCTGGACAAAGCGGCGAAAGGCGAAATGTTCTAAGACGCGGGAGTACTTCGGGGCTTGCCTTGGCCGGGTGTTTCAGGGCAGGCTCTGGGGTGTGCAATATTCCCATCACGTGTCAGGTATTTTTTATGTCGCTACGCATCTGCATTCTGGAAACCGACATCCTGCGTCCGGAACTGGTCGACCAATATCAGGGTTACGGGCAGATGTTTCAGCGCCTGTTCTCGCAGCAACCGATTGCCGCCGAGTTCACCGTCTACAACGTGATGCAGGGCGAATACCCGAGCGATGAGCTGAGCTTCGATGCGTATCTGGTCACCGGCAGCAAGGCCGATTCGTTCGGCACCGATCCCTGGATCCAGACCCTCAAGCAATACCTGCTCAACCGTTACGAGCGTGGCGACAAGCTGCTGGGCGTGTGCTTCGGCCATCAACTGCTGGCACTGTTGCTGGGCGGCAAAAGCGAGCGCGCCACCCAAGGCTGGGGCGTCGGCACGCATCAATACAAACTGGCGGCCAAGGCACCGTGGATGAGCCCGGTGCGCGAAGAACTGACGCTGCTGATCAGCCACCAGGATCAGGTCACCGCGCTACCGGAAAACGCCACGGTGATCGCGTCCAGCGAGTTCTGCCCGTTCGCCGCGTATCACATCAACGATCAGGTGCTGTGCTTCCAGGGGCACCCGGAATTCATCCACGATTATTCACGAGCGTTGCTCGATTTGCGTCAGGAAGCGCTGGGTTCGCAGGTCTACAGCAAAGGTGTGGCCAGCCTGGAGCAAGAGCACCACGGCGCGACGGTCGCGGAATGGATGATGCGTTTCGTCGCGCACAAGCCGGAAACCGTCTGACATCAAGCAACATCGCCAGCAGGCTGGCTCCCGCACGGGGGTCTGCGTTACCACGCAAACCCCATGTGGGAGCTAGCCCTGCTAGCGATTCGCCCGGCCAACCCGGTCAGTCTTACAACCACCCAGACCGCTTGAAACTCGTCCACAACCCCACACACCCCACCGTAATAAACCCCAACACCGCAAAATAGCCGTAGTGCCAGGTCAACTCCGGCATGTTCTCGAAGTTCATCCCGTAAATCCCCGCCACCGCCGTCGGGAACGCCAGAATCGCTGCCCATGCGGCAAACTTGCGCTGCACCACGCTCTGCCGTGACGCCTCGAGCAACACGCCAATCTCGATGGTCTGGCTGGCGATGTCGGCCAGCGTGCTGAGATCCTCCATTTGCCGCGTGACATGGATCTGCACGTCACGAAAGTACGGGCGCATGTTCTTGTCGATAAACGGGAAGCTGAGCTTTTGCAGCTCCTCGCCAATTTCCACCATCGGCGCTGCATATCGGCGCAGGCGCACGACATCACGGCGCAAGCCATGCAGCTTTTGAATGTCACGCTCGTTCAACGCGCTACACAACACGTTGCGCTCCAGTTCATCGATTTCGGCGTGAATCGCTTCGCCCACGGGCTGGTAATTCTCGATGACAAAATCGAGCAAGGCATACAGGACGAAATCTTCGCCGTGCTCCAGCAGCAGCGGCCGCGCCTCACAGCGCTGACGAACATGCGCATAGGAGGCCGAATGGCCGTTGCGCGCGGTGATGATGTAGCCCTTGCCGGCGAAGATATGCGTCTCGATGAACTGCAGAACGCCATGTTCACGCACCGGTGAGTAGGTGACGATAAACAAAGCATCGCCAAAGGTTTCCAGTTTCGGCCGGCTGTGTTTTTCCAGGGCGTCTTCGATAGCCAGTTCGTGCAGGTTGAACTGACGTTGCAGATTGAACAGTTCCTGAGCGTCCGGTTCTTCGAGACCGATCCAGACAAAGTGGCCGGGTTTTGCCGCCCAGGCCGCGCCTTCGTCGATGGAAATATCGCTAACTTTCTTGCCTTCGCTGTACACCGCAGCAGCAACAACTCGACCCATGGTGGTGATTCACTTCTTCTTGGCAGGTGGCAGGGATTCACGGCATCAGCTTAGCCGTGTCGCTGCTTGAGAGTCAGTGAAATCTGCACAGTTCAGCCGGCAAAAGAAAACCCGCACAGGGCGGGTTTCGTTTCATGCGGCTTGCAGTTGCCGATCCATCGATTCGATGCACTCGCGCATTTGTTCGCGGCACTGATCGATCAGCCTGGGCATGTCGTCCATGGTCAGGCCGGCAGTAGGAATGGCCGGCAACGAGCGTATGAGAATGTCCCCGCTACGCCAGCGATCGAGGCGCATCTGTTTAACGTAACTGCTGACGCAAACCGGAACGATTGGCACGCCGGCGGCGATGGCCATCTGGAACGCGCCTTTCTTGAATGGCAGCAGTTCCTCACCCAGATTACGCGTGCCTTCCGGGAACACCCAGATCGAAGTGTCTTCGTTCTGCAAGGTATGGGTAGTGGTGAGCATCGACTGGCGCGCCTTGTGCGCGTTGCCACGGTCGATCAGCACATTGCCGGCCAGCCAGAACAACTGTCCGAACAACGGCACCCACTTCAGGCTCTTCTTGCCGATGCACACGGTACGCCGCGGTACCACATTGCCGAACACGAACAGATCATAGTTGGACTGATGGTTGGCGATGATCACGCAGCTGTCGGGCTTGTTCATCAGGCCGCTGACCTCTGAATTCACCCGCAGGCGCAAAATGCGCATTGCCGGCAGCGCGTAGAGGCGGGCACAGAGGCGACTGTTGTCGGGATTGAACGGACGGCAGAGCCCGAGAATCACACCGAGCACACCAGCCAGAACAAAGTGCAGGCCCATCAACAACATACGAAACACGAACAGCATTTTCAGGCCCATCGGGACAAAAGGTGGCGCAGTGTACGGATGTGCACTGTTTTCGGCAATTGCCGCCATAGAGGGCGCAGATAGGCGATGTTTAAGCGCATGTTTCAGTGGTGGCTGTCAGGCGCGTCCTAGAGCCACTCGGAAATATTCAACAACGGGCGTAAGAAAAAGCCCGACACGACGGTCGGGCTTTTGTTGTGCTCTGCATTCGCCGAGGGTCAGCCCAGATGCTGCTGATCCATCGCGATGGCGTTATCGAGGGTTTCCAGCAGCGCCTTGCGTACTTTCAGCTTGGTGTTCTTGTGCGCCGTCATGTTGATCTTCTTCAACTGACGCGCGGCGGCGAGGGCCGCCCCTTGCAACTCTTCGGCAGAGACCACCTTGTCGAGGAAACCGGCGTCTACCGCGCTTTGCGGATCGAACATCTCGCCGTTGATCACCGAACGGTGAAATGCCGAGCGGCGCAGGCGATCACGCGCCAGCTCGATACCCGCGTGGTGCATGGTCATGCCGATCTGCACTTCGTTCAGACCAATGCTGAACGGACCGTCGACGCCAATCCGGTAATCGGCCGACAGCAGAATGAACGCGCCTTTCGCCACCGCATGCCCTGGGCAAGCGACAATGACCGGGAACGGGTGAGCGAGCAGGCGACGCGCCAATGTCGAACCGGCCGTCACCAGCGACACCGCTTCCTTCGGCCCGGCGGTCATGACTTTCAGATCATAACCACCCGACAAAATACCCGGCTGCCCGGTGATGATCACCACGGCCCGATCAGCCACCGCCTGATCCAGCGCCGCGTTGAACGCCGCAATCACATCCGGCGAGATGGCGTTGACCTTGCCGTTGTTCAGGGTCAGGGTCGCGATACCGTCTTCGAGGTGGTAGGCAATCAGCTCACTCATGACGCTATTCCTTATTAGAAAGATGGGCAGACGTTACCCACCGCCGCAGGCCAGGTAAAGCGCCGTGACTGACCCGCCAGTCATCGTTTCCCGGCTCTTCCTGCGTAACGAGGCGTTTGCCTCTATAGGGAAGCGCCGAACCCACCGGAGATTGGCGGGTTTGTCATCGCCTGCCGATGCGGGAAATCGTTTCTCGCTTAACCGCATGAAAATTCTGAAAAAAAATTTGCCATCGCAAAAGCTTTCGACTACATTAGCGCGCCTCGACAGACAGAACATGTTTGGAGAGATACGGTGAAGTGTCCGAGTGGCTTAAGGAGCACGCCTGGAAAGTGTGTATACAGGAAACTGTATCGAGAGTTCGAATCTCTCCTTCACCGCCACATTCAGTAAACACAAACCCCTGACTTTCCTGGAGAAAGTCGGGGGTTTGTGGTTTTTGGCGTCTGGAAAATGGCGATGTAGGAACTGTATGGAAACAGAGTTCGAATTTCGCTTTCACCGCCAAATTTGAATGACGAAGCTCCTGAGAACCGCGCAATTCCAGGGCCTTCGTGCATATGGCAGGTAAAAAGGCCTATGTAAGCCCGGCTCAGTTTGGTTTTTTTCGCCTGGGATGGACGCGCCAAGCGCACAACGCTCTAGAACTCATTCCACCTTTCTCGTCAAGAATACCCAACCTGATACCGCGGTTTTCAAATCCGTGCCCTTCGGCGAGATCACATGCCTACTGAAAACATACAAGTCGTGCTTCCCCACGTAATTCCCAGAATTTGCCTACAACCGTGCCTTGAGTCACTCGTTATTCTGGGTGCCGTTCCAGACCTGTATGACTTGATCAGAAAATACGCTTTCCGCAGGAAAGCAGCGACGTCGTCTGTGGATGGCTTGCTTCCCGTAACGGCAGCTTGAACGAGTTACCCAATCATCGCGGTATCATGATTTAATACCATGAACAACAGACAGCTCGGCACGCTCAAAACTATTTTTTCGAGGCCAGTCCCGAATAACTTGGAGTGGGTTCGAATCGAATCCCTTTTCGGCGCAGTGGGTGCCCAGACCATCGAGGGCAACGGGTCAAGGGTGCGTTTTGAATTGAACGGTGTGGTCGCCACTTTTCACCGACCTCATCCAGACAAAGAAGCAAAGCCCTATCAGGTGCGTGATGCACGGGCTTTCCTTGAGCAAGCAGGAGTCATTCCGTGAACGTAATGAACTACAACGGCTACGCCGCCCGAATCGAATACAGTGACGAAGACGGCCTCTTTGTCGGCCATATCGCCGGTATCAAAGACGTCGTTGGATTCCATGGTGAGTCGGTCGCAGAACTACGACACGCGTTTCAGGAGGCCGTCACTGATTACGTCGAAACCTGCGCCAAGCTCGGTCGTGCGCCGCAAAAGCCCTATTCGGGAAATCTAAGCCTGCGTCTGGCTCCAGCCCTGCACGCGTCCGTTGCCGTAAAAGCACAGCTGGCGCACAAGAGCATCAATCAATGGGTGGCAGACGTTCTTGATCGTGAAGCGCACGCCTGATGGCAAAATCCGTTCTTCCCCAAAAGTTATACAAAACCCTGTCACCCGTCGAAATCTCCTACACACCTCATTGACCGACTGAAGTCTCACGCGTTTACTGTATACGCATACAGTAAACTCACTATCAGGTTCGTCACATGAGCGTCACCCTCCTTGGTTCCCTTGCCGACGCCGGCGAAAAGCTTCCGCTGTATTCGTTTCAGATCCCTGCGGGTTTTCCTTCGCCGGCGGCTGATCACATCGAAAAGCACATTTCCCTCGATGAGGTTTTCGAGATTCGTGCGCCGCACGTTTATCTGGCGAAAATCGAAGGGGAGAGCATGCGCGATGCCGGGATATTTTGCGGCGATCTGGTGATTGTCGATCGCAGCCGCACTGCTGAGCATGGCGATATCGTTATTGCCGGGCTCAACTCCGAGCCGGTCTGCAAGCGCCTGCACCTGCGCGACAACACTATTATCTTGCTGTCGGCCAACAGTAAGTACCCGCCGCGCTATGTGATGGAGGGCGACGAGCTGGTTATCTGGGGCGTGGTGACTTACAGCGTGCGCGACCATGGCAAATCGTGACCAGGTCTTTGCGCTGATCGATTGCAACAGCTTCTACGCAAGCTGCGAGCGGGTCTTCCGACCTGATCTGGCGAAGACGCCGATCGTGGTGCTGAGCAATAACGACGGCTGCGTTATTGCGCGTAGTTACGACGCCAAACCTTTTGTGAAAATGGGCGCGCCGTACTTTCAGATTCGCGATGATCTGCGCCGCCACGGCATTCAGGTGTTCAGCAGTAACTACGCGCTGTATGGCGACATGAGCGAACGGGTGATGACGATCATCGAATCCATGGTGCCTGCCGTCGAGGTGTACAGCATCGATGAAGCGTTCGCTGATCTGAGTGGCATTCCTGGCGATCTGACGGCGTTTGGCAGGACCATTCGTTCTGCCGTGTTCAAACGCACCGGTATCCCGGTCGGCGTGGGCATCGCTCCGACGAAGACGCTGGCCAAGCTCGCCAACCACACGGCAAAACGCTTGCACGCGCATACCGGCGGCGTGGTCGATATTTGCGACCCGGTCAAACGTGACTGGGTGCTGCGCAACACCGACGTGGGTGATGTGTGGGGCGTCGGCCGACGGATGAAGGCTCATCTCGAATGCATGCAGATCAGAAGCGCGATGGACCTGGCGAAGGCCGATCCATGGACATTGCGGCGCAAGTTCAGCGTGGTGATCGAGAAGACCGCGCGCGAACTCTGTGGGACATCGTGTCTGGAACTGTCGGAAACGGAGCCGCCGAAGCAGGAAATCTGCAGCAGCCGCATGTTTGGTAAACGCCTGACCACAATCGAACCGATCAAGGAAGCGGTGGCGACCTATGTGCATCGCGCGGCAGAAAAGCTGCGTGCACAGAACTCGTTATGCAAGAAGATTCGCGTGAGCATTCGTACCGGCATGTTCAATCCGGAGGAGGCCAAGTACGCCAATGGCGCGCTGATCGAGCTGCCTTACCCCACGAACGACGTGCGCTTGCTGTGCACGGCGGCGAGCGAAGCGATTGACCGGTTGTTCAGGCCGGGCTTCAAGTACAGCAAGGCAGAGGTGTTGTTGATGGACCTGCGTCAGCCCGGAGAATTTACCCAGGACCTGTTTGCTGAGGCACAACCGCAGGCGGCGGAGAAGGTGATGGGCGTTCTCGATCGGATCAATCAGCGCTGGGGGAGCGGGACGCTGCGCGCGGCAAGCGTGCCGGCGGATCCGGCCTGGGGGATGCGGCGGGAGATGATGAGTTCGAGTTTTACGACGAGGATCGATCAGTTGTGGGTGGTTAAATGCAATTGAGGCCACAAGGATCCCGGTTTGGTGTCGCGTTGCTTCAATCGAGTGGATCGGCCTTACAATCGCGGCCTTCACTTTCGCAGTAAAAGGACGGTTCTCATGATCATTTCCACCACTCATTCCGTCGAGGGGCGGCAGATCACAGCCTATCTGGACATTGTCAGCGCCGAGTCTGTGCAAGGCGTCAACGTTATCCGCGATATGTTCGCGGGCATGCGCGACTTCTTTGGCGGGCGGTCGCAGACCTTGGAACGAGCGTTAAAGGAAGCTCGCATTCAGGCAACCGATGAACTCAAGGATCGTGCGCGGGCATTGCAGGCTGACGCCGTGGTGGGCGTGGATTTTGGGATCAGCATGCCGGCAGGCAAGGGGGGCATGGTGGTGGTGTTTGTCACCGGAACGGCGGTGAAGCTGCGCTGATCATCGCCGTCAGGGTCAAGCCCATTCACATAAGGAATGGGCTTGGCCGCGTCGATCAGCCTTGAGGCTTGAGAATCACCGTACCTTTTGAGTCATAGGTCAGCGGTGTATCAATGGCGACAAGGAGCGGTGTCCCGTCAGGCTGAGGCGATGGGGCTGGCTCGCTGGGGTGATAGACGACGCCCGGCTGCAAGAGCGGTTTATCCGGGTATTTGATGGTGATCTCGCCCGAGGCGATCTTTTCCTTGAGTTTTTCCGCAGCGGCTTTGCCGGCTGCGATCTGCTCGTCCGTGAGTCTTACGACTGGCATGTTCGGGAATCCGTTGATCTGCATGATCTCTCCTTGAGATTCATTTGTAGGAACTAGGGCAACGGCCGTTCGAAGAAAATCTTTAGGGGATGATCCTGTGGTCGCGACGCTTGATCCATTCGTCGGTGATCGCCAATGCTGGACTGCGAGTCCAGGAATGACCGGCTAGTCTCAAAAGCGCTGAGGGTCGATTTTTTCAGGCAAAACTGTTTTGCCGGTATCGGCCCGGTTATGCAGGGGAGAGGCTATGACAGGTCCGTATGTCGAAGATGATGGCGCTGAGTTTTCATTCAACAACTGTGTGCGCTGCGGTCAGTCGGAGTATCAGTCGGGTTTTGGCGAAGATCCGGTGAGCATTGGCAAAATCAAATCTGTGGTCCCCAAAGGGCCCAGGGCGAAGTTCCTGCCCAAGGTCACGGCAAGGACCCGAAAGTGATTTTGCCCCGTAACCCCGTCATCGAACGGGGTTTTTTACGAGCGCAGAAATGTACCCACGGCGTTGACATAAATGTGGGTTTTTTTTCACAAACTTTTCACGTTGGTCAACGTAGGGTGAAGCCATCCGTTAGAAAGCAAGTCTCCAGCCCGTCTCCCCAGCGGGCTTTTTTTTGCCTGGCATAAAACCTTTTCTCTGATCGCGGTCCAAACGACGCTGTCGCGTGCGTCTGGACTTTCCCGCGCCGAGCGCATTAATCCTGGCCCTTCTTGTTCATCCCGTTTATTTGAGGTTTTTGTCATGCGTTTAACACTGCCTGCTCTGGTTCTTGGCCTTCTGGTTGCTCAAGGTGCAATGGCTGCCGGCGACGGCACCGCTGCGCTGGGCGGTGGCCTGGGTGGTGCGCTGGGCAACGTGGTTGGTCAGAAAATGGGCGGCAGCACGGGTGCGGCAATCGGCGCTGGCGTCGCGGGCGCAGCGGGCAGCGCAGTCGCCGCACGCAAGGGCAGCCGCACCAAAGCGGCGATCGGCGGCGGTGTCGGTGCAGCCGGTGGTTCGGTGATCGGCAATAGCCTGGGCGGCCGGAACGGCGCCACTATTGGCGCAGGTCTGGGTGGTGCCGCCGGCGGCGCAGTGGGCAGCAACCTGGGCAAAGGTCACAAGCGCCACTGAGCCTGCTGGCTGGTCAGAAGAAGCCCGACTTGATGTCGGGCTTTTTCATGGCTGAACGTTTCGCCAGAAATCATCTCCAATCTGCATACGCCCCGCTTGGGCGGAACGTCCCGATTCGGGAACTGCGAGGTTCAAATGCGATTGTCATTATCTGCACTGTTTTTCGGTTTGTTCGTGGCGCAGGGCGCGATGGCTGCCGGAGACGGCAGCGCTGCCGTGGGCGGTGGTCTCGGCGGTGTGCTGGGTAATGTGGTTGGCGGACAACTGGGCGGCAGCACGGGCGCAGCGGTCGGCGCGGGTGTTGGCGGCGCGGCCGGCAGCGCTGTCGGCGCGGACAAACGCAATCGCACCGAGGCCGCGATTGGTGGCGGTCTTGGCGCCGCAGGCGGCTCGGTCGTCGGCAACAGCCTCGGCGGCTCCACCGGCTCCGCTATTGGCGCCGGTCTAGGCGGCGCAGCGGGTGGCGCAGTGGGTAACAACCTTGGCGACGACGACGGTGGATCTCATTCCGGCGGCCATAAGCACAAGAACAAACACAAAAATAAACATCGCTGATTGATCAACGGAAACCCGGCCTGGCGCCGGGTTTTTCGTGTCTGGCAGTTGGAAAGAGGAACGATTGGTGGCAGGGCTTTTCGAACGTCATACATCCACGCGATCAAGAGGTTCGCCATGACTCCTGAAACTGAAGGCAAAGAAGAAAAGGGCCCGAATGGACAGCCGTTTATC
Organism: Pseudomonas granadensis; assembly: GCF_900105485.1. GTDB lineage: Bacteria > Pseudomonadota > Gammaproteobacteria > Pseudomonadales > Pseudomonadaceae > Aquipseudomonas > Aquipseudomonas granadensis. Next base: position 1,592,304 of record NZ_LT629778.1, read on the forward strand.
AATGATCCTGGGAACGAGGATCCGGGGTCGTTGATGGATGATGCGACGGTGCCGTTGAGTGATGCGGATGAAGCGGATATGGAGTATGAGGAGGATGGGGATGAGCAGTGAGGAAGGATTGTGGTGAGCTGAGAGTTTGGATTGGATTTTAAGGGCCTGAGTGAGCAGGCCCTTTTAGTGATCGTGTCTAGTTCGCTTCTTTTAAGTCGGCCCATACATACAAATTACTTATGGCTGACATTTTTTTGATTTTTTTTAGAGTGATGTATTCGTCGAATTCTTTTTCGATGGTTTCTTCATTGCAATACTTTCTATGCTTAGATGGTCGTTCACAAGCAAAGTTGTGTAGACGCCAAACATCAAATCCATTGATTTCACCGTTAGGGCCATAGTCAAAATCTACGGTCCCTGTCGATAGATTGATGCGGCAGCCAATACCATGCAATTCATATTTAACGCCTCGAGTGACTCTCCCGCGTCGCTTTATCGCCTTGGTGTACCAGAGCCTTCGAATGTCTCGAGTGCCAAATTTATTTTCAAGAATTAACGTGCTGGAATCTACCATGGAGATAAAATCATTTATCAGGGTTTCCAGAGTTTCATTTTGATCGCTCATCTTCTTCTCCGGTGCTCCAATCTGTCGAAGCCTACATTATTTGCTGACTCTAATATATCTTCAATGCTTCTTAGAGATCCTTCGTACGCTTTCAGATCTGTTATGAGTTTAATCGTCACATTGGTCGAAGTTTGTCGTGCAGCTGCAGCGCGGTGGTGTCCGTCCAGAATATATAAACTGCCGTCATGTTCTAGAACGTCAATGGGGCGTACTGAATTGAATCCGTCACGCATTTTGTCCTTATACCCATCTACTGTCCTAGTTGAAGTCTTTCCCTCGATTGCATGTACTCGTTTCAGAGTTTTTGGATCTATATTGTGAGCAATGGCCGGTACGTCCGGCTCTCCCTCATCAACCTTAATCCCATCACTCGCCCCCGGCACCTGACACCCAGGCTTATTCGGCAGCGGGCAATTGGACGTCAACCCCAACGGATCCATCCACCCCGTCGGATTCGGCACGTACTGGTACTGATTCAACCCACCGGCCAACTTGATCGGGTCCGGCGTCAGGTACCGCCCCAGCCTCGGGTCGTAATACCGGTGGCGGTTGTAGTGCAATCCGCTTTCCGCGTCGAAGTACTGCCCCTGAAAACGCAGCGGCTGGTTCAGGTAGTCGTCGCCCGCCAAGGTCAGCGCAGCGACTTTGCCGTAGGCGTCGTATTGCGCGGACCAGACGATGTCGCCGCCGTAGTCGGTGAGTTCTTGCGGCGTGCCGAGGTGGTCCAGTTGGTAGTAGAACGGGCAGGCTTTTTTCGGGCCTTTGCCGTCGAGCAGCGCCAGTGGGCGGAAGGTGCCGGGTTCGTACACGTAGCTGCGGTATTCGTTCGGGCTGCTTTCGGCGACGATCTGGTCGCCTTGCCAGAAAAATTCGGTGGTCTGGCCGTCGACGGTTTTGCGGGTGCGCCGACCGAAAGCGTCGTATTGATAAGTGGCGGTCTGGCCGTCGGGGCGGGTCAGGCCGACCAGGCGGTGCTGGCTGTCGTAGCGGTATTCGGTGACGAGTGTCTGTGCTTTGCCGCGGCGTTCGCGGATCAGGTTGCCGAAGGCGTCGTAGTCATAATGACGGTCGCCCTGCATCAGCAGGCGATTGCCTTTGACCTGGCTCGGGCCGGGGCGGTCCTGCATCAGCAGGTTGCCGGCCGGGTCGTGGGCGAAGGATTCCGGCAGTTCGTCGCGTGAGTGGCGGACGCGGATCAGTCGGTCGAGGGCGTCGTAGCCGTAGGTGCGTTGGCCGTGGCGGCTGTCGGCGATGTGGGCGAGGTTGCCGTTGGCGCTGTAGGCATAATCGCGACGGTAGAGCGAATCGCGCTGATGGCCTACGGCGTGGGCGAGCAATCTTCCCTGTTCGTCGTAGGCATATTCGCTGAGCAGCAGGCCTTGCTGGCGCTGCACTTCGCGGCCGAACTGGTAGACGTGACGGGTCAGCGGCGTGCCGTTGAGGTCGATCGCGCTCAGCGCGCCGCCCTTGGCGTAGTGGTAATCGAGTTTGCTGTTGTCCGGCAGGCGCAGACGTTTGAGCTGGCCGCAGGCGTCATAGGTGTAACGCAGGGTGCCCCAGCCCTGGTGTTCGGTGATCAGCCGGTCCTGGCGGTCGTATTCGAAGGCCAGCGGGTGGTTTTGGCCGTCATCGACGGCGATCAGACGGCCGAGGCGGTCGTAGGCATATTCAACCTTGATGCCATCGGGCAGGGTCTTGACCAGCAAGCGTCCGGCCGCATCGCGCTTATAGGTGGTGACCAGCTGCGAGCCGTCATCACCAAACTCGGTCTTCTCCAGCAGATGCCCGTTCAGGTCATAGGCATACGCCGTGCGCCGTCCGTCAAAACCCGTTTCCTGTCGGATCAATCCGCTCGGCGTGTAGTCCAGTCGGTATTTTTCTCCCGACTCGTTTTCGATCTCGGTGAGCAGTAGTTGCGCGTGGTCGTAGCGGTACTGCACCTGCGTGCCGTCGGGGTTGATCCGCCGTGAAACCAGGTGCAGGTCATCGTCGTACTCGTAACGGGTGATGCGCCCGAGTTCGTCGCGCTCGGCGGTCACCTGGCCGTAGGCGCCGTAGCTGTAAGCGCGGGTGCTGCCGGTAGGAAATGTCTTCTGGATCAGTCGGCCAACGGCGTCCCACTGCTGGCGGGTGACGGCGCCGTGTTCGTCGGCCGTGTTCGTCCTTCGTCCCAATGCGTCGTAGGAAAAGCGTCGCACACCGCCATCGGGCAGGGTTTCTTCGGTCAACTGGCCGAGCGGATTCCACACCAGCTTATGGCGGCTGCTGTCCGGGTAGCGGATCGACAGCAGTTGCCCGCGCACGTTGTAGTAGTAATGAGTGACCTGACCGTCAGGATCGACCGCTTCGGTGACATCGCCCTCGGCGTTGCGCCGGAAGGTCCACACCGCATCGCCGCGGGTGCGCCGGTAGAGGAAACCGTTGCGGTACTCGTAGGACGTTGGCGCGTCGTCCGGCGGAATCAGCGCAATCAGCCGTCCGACCTCGTCGTAGCGGTACTCGGTGACGGCGCCGAGCGGGTCCTGTTCGGCGATCAACCGGCCTTCAGCGTCATAGGCCTTGAGGTGTTCGCTGCCATCCGCCTCGACCTTGCGCACCAGCCGCGCGCGGTCGTCGTGGACGTAGGTTTCTTCGGTGCCGTCGACGTACTGCACCGCGACACTGCCGTCGTCCGCCCAGACGTAACGGGTGTTCATCTGCGAGAACGAGGCCCAGTGCCTGACGCAACGTGCAGCCTTGCCGGAGCGTTCCCACTCCCAGAAGAAGCTCGCGCCACCGGCCAATTGCCGCTGCAGGATGACGTGAGCGTCGTCGTAGTCGTAACGCTCGCTGTCGCCGACCGCGTTGGTGGCTTCGATCAGATTTTGATAAGCGTCGAAGCGGTAACTGACGAGGGTTTGTTCAGTCACCCATTCCGCATGCTGAAAAACCTGATAATCCACGCCAACCAACTGCGCGCGGTCATAACGCAGCGACAAAGCCCGACCGGCACCGTTTTCTAAACGGCTGATACGGTCATGACGATCGCGAACAACACACAAGCGGTTGCCATACACATCACTGACCGCCGTCAGCCGCCCGGCGCGAAAGTGATAAAACCGCGCCGCCTCCCCGGCCAGCGCCAGAATCAGCTCTTCCGGTTCATCCCCCAGAAAAATCGCCGCCCGCGACAGACTGTTGTGAATCGCCGGCCGGGTCGCACTGGGCAACGGAAACCGCGTACGACGGTTTTCGTGATCGACCCAGACCACTTCATCAGCGCAGAACTCCAGCCGATGCGTCAGCGAATGGCTCCAACCAAACCCCAGGCCGATATCAATTTCGACGGCGCTCGAGCGATACAAACGGCTGAATTCAAACGGCAGCACACCATCAAGCACCGCGTCGGTCAGCGTCAGCAGCTCTTCGCCGGTAACCATCGACACCGGACAGCCATTGGTGCAGGTGCGCGATACGCAATCGGCGCTGTCGCCGTTGGGGTTTTTCGCCTGGTCGGCGGAGTCGTCGCGAGGTTCGTGGCGCTCCATCCGCGTCGAGCCGCCAGTCTTGCCCCGCGCAAGCGGCGCCGGATTCGGCACGGTCAGTACCTGCGAATCGGCCTGACGAATCTTCAGCGGAACGGAGGGCGCCGGTTTCAGCGCCAGATCACGCGCATGCAGCATCAACGGTTTCAACGCGCCGGCGTGCTTGTTTAATACCGGTGTCGTTGACGTCAGCTGCGTCAGGCGCAGTGCCAACGCCGCCAGCCATTGGCGCGCACGCGGCGACTTGATCTTGTCCAGCACCTTGCTGCTCAAGCGCAGCGACACACCGGCACCGCCGGCCACGCGCATCAGCAGAAAACTGACCAGCAGTTCGACCCGCACCTCGGCCACCACTTCGGTCAGGTACTGCGGCGGCAGCATCTTCAGCCAACTGGTAAACGCGGCCAGATGAATGAACAGCAGCGGCTCGTCGCTGAGCATCAACAGCGCGTTGGCGATGGCCTCGCTGGAAGCCGCAAGCAACGCCTCCAGCTCAACGTCGCTGAGGTACTCAAGGAGTTTTTCGCTATTAACCTGCAAGTCGGCGAGGAGGGCGAAGACCTGTTTAATGTCGTCCCAAACGCCGTTGAGCGCGCTCTCGAAACCGCGCCAGTCGGCCCGTTGCAACTGCCCGTAACGCTCAAGAAACCCTGCGCTGGAAAATTCCGTCCACTGCGGCTGAAACCCGGCCCACTCGCCGCGCAACCAGTCTTCCAGTTCCCCGATCACCCCTTCATAAGAGGCATACAACGCCCGCACCTGCTCAGTGGAAACATCGGGAAAGAAGGTGATGCGATAACGCTGGCCCCGCTCGCAGTCGGTGACTTGCAGAATGCCGCTGGGGCCAATGGTATGGCGCAGCGGTACGCCGAACGTCTGGACGCCGTCGACCTCACTGAGCAGCGGTTCAAGCGCCACCGGTGTATTGCCGATCGGCACAAAATGCGCGGCTTCGAACAGGTGCACCAAAGTCAGCGGCCCGTTGGCCGGGCACATGACCACCGACGAACTGAGCGGCTGGCGCGAGGTGATCGGCGCACTGAGGCGCACATCGTTGCCGACGGTAACACCTGCTCGATGTCGAGCGCGGTGCCGGTCCAGAACTGCTCGGCCCAGGCGTCGTAGTTGTTCAGGCACAGGCGGAATTCGCCGATCAAGGCTTCGAAATCCGGTTGCTCGGGATTGAGCGCGGCCACCACCAGCAAACCGATGCTGTTGTTCAGGGCCAGGAGCCGATCAGGTTCAAACATTCGCAGTCGCTCGCGCACATCAAAAGGGTGCGAGGACTTTGCGGGGGATCAAAAGAGAAAGAAGTCGGGTAAGTAGGCAGTGTCTGTAGGATGTTTCGCTAATTTTTCGCGAGTGTTTCAGCGCCTCATGGACATTGGCCGTTGCTCAATGTCTGTCGGGCTCGCTATGCTGCTGAACCCTTTAATCCGATCCGAGCAGCGGCCACTTTGCCGCCTGGGATGTCATTGATAACGGATCCGAGATGAATGCACCGCTGAAGGCATCAGGCCCGATCAAGGCCGTGATTTTCGATATGGACGGTTTGCTGCTGGACACCGAGGGCATCTACACCGAAGTCACTTCGCTGATTGTCGGGCGTTACGGGCGCACCTTCGACTGGAGCATCAAACAGAACATCATCGGCCGTGGCGCCAACGACCTGGCGAACTACGTGGTGCAGGCGCTGGAGCTGCCGATCAGCGCCGAAGAGTTTCTACAGATCCGCGAGCCGTTGATGCGTGAGCGTTTTCCCAGGGCGCAAGCGATGCCGGGGGCGGAGGAACTGGTCCGTCACTTCAAGGCGCACAACATTCCGATCGCGGTGGGCACCAGTTCCTCGCGCCAGTCGTTCGGCCAGAAAACCACGCTGCACCGTGACTGGTTCGCGCTGTTCGATTTCATTGTCACCGCTGATGATCCGGAAGTCGGCGCCGCGAAACCGGCACCGGATATCTTCCTCACCGCCGCCCGACGTCTGGGCGTCGCGCCACAGGATTGTCTGGTGTTCGAGGATTCGCCGTTCGGCGTGACCGCCGCGAAAGCCGCCGGGATGACCGTCATCGCGATCCCCGATGCCGCGATGCCCGACGAAAAGTACGCACACGCCGACGGCATTCTTCGTACCTTGAAAGGCTTCACCCCGAGCGCCTTCGGTTTACCGATGCTGGAATGGGCCTGAACATCTGAAACAAAAAACGCCGCCGCTCTATGAAAGGAGCGGCGGCGTTTTACTGTCAGGTGACCCGCTGAATCAGGCGCCGAAACCACCGTCGATGGTCAGGCTGGCACCGGTGATGTAACCGGCTTCCGGCCCCGCCAGATAAGCGACGAAACCGGCGATTTCTGCGGCAGTGCCGTAACGCCCAACGGCCATCAACGGGATCAGGCTGTCGGCGAAGTCACCGTGCGCCGGGTTCATGTCGGTGTCGACCGGGCCGGGCTGTACATTGTTGATGGTAATGCCGCGCGGGCCGAGGTCGCGAGCCAGGCCTTTGGTCAGACCGACCAGCGCCGATTTGCTCATGGCATACACACCGCCACCGCCGAAGGGCATGCGGTCGGCGTTGGTGCTGCCGATGTTGATGATCCGCGCGCCTTCGCCCATGTGCTTCGCTGCTTCCTGCGAAGCAATGAACACGCTGCGCACGTTGATCGCCAGGGTCCGGTCGAAATCTTCCAGACTGAAGTCCTCCAGTGGCGCAATGGCCAGCACGCCGGCGTTGTTGACCAGAATGTCGAGGCGCCCAAAGGCTTCGACGGTAGCGCTGACGGCATGGCGGATGGCCTCGGCGTCGGCGCTGTCAGCCTTGATCGCCAGGGCTTTGCCGCCGTTGGCGGTGATGCTGTTCTGCAGTTCTTCGGCCTTGGCGGCGGAGCTGACGTAAGTGAAGGCAACAGCAGCGCCTTCAGCAGCCAGGCGGTTGACGATGGCTGCGCCGATGCCGCGCGAACCGCCTTGGATCAGAGCGACTTTGCCGCTGAGGTGTTGAGTGGTCATGTTCGATCTCCAAATGTTCAAGGCGGGATGCCTTGGTGTTGGTGCCGAGTATCGGCGTCGCATCGACCACCGTGTAGACCCTGATTGCTATAGTCTGTGTAAACCAGAAGTTTATAGTGGTGATCATGGAAACGTTCAGCAGTATCGAATGCTTCGTGCGCAGTGCCGAGGTTGGCAGCTTCGCCGAAGCCGCGCGCCGCTTGAGCCTGACCCCGGCGGCAGTCGGCAAGAGCGTGGCGAAACTGGAGGCGCGGCTCGGCGTGCGGCTGTTCCAGCGTAGTACACGCAGCCTGACGCTGACCGAGGCGGGGCAACTGTTTTTGAGCGAAGTCAGCGCCAGCCTGACCACGATCCAGAACGCCGTGGCGAATCTGGCCAGCGCCGGGGGGCAACCGGCCGGGACGTTGAAAGTCAGCATGGGCACGGTGTTCGGGCGCCTGTATATCGTGCCGTTGCTCGGTGAGTTTCTGCAGCGTTACCCGGCGATCAACCCGGACTGGCATTTCGATAATCGACAGGTCGATCTGATCGGCCAGGGCTTCGATGCGGCGATCGGCGGTGGTTTCGAACTGCCTCAGGGCGTGGTCGCACGCAAACTGACACCGGCCCATCGGGTGCTGGTCGCGTCACAGGACTATCTGTCGGCGCACCCGGCGATCACTCATCCGGACGACCTCAAACCGCACGACGGCATCCTGATTCGCTCGCCGCAAACCGGGCGCGTGCGTTCCTGGCAACTGACCCACCGCGACCGGCAACACAGTCCGCTGACGCTGCAGGCGCGGATGACCATGAGCGATTCCGAAGCGGCGTGTGCGACGGCGATGCAAGGGTTGGGGATTGCGCTGGTGAGCATGCCGTTTGCGGTCGGGTATCTGCAGGCGGGGACGTTACAGCGGGTGCTGCCGGACTGGTTTGTCGACGACGGCAATATTTCGATTTACTACGCCGAGCATAAATTGTTGCCGGGCAAGACTCGGGCGTTTGTCGATTTTGTGATTGAGCAGTTTGCGGAGCGGGGATTGGCGGGGCGGTTCAGTGCCATTTGAGCAGGGATTGAGACCGAGATGCGGCCATCGCGAGCAGGCTCACTCCTACATTTGGAATGCGTTCCCCTGTAGGAGTGAGCCTGCTCGCGATGAACGATAACGCGGTCTATCGGGCAAACCGCCCCGGCCAGCCCACAATGTTCTTCGGCCGCGGCGTCGCATAAGTGCGCACCTTGGACGTCGACAAACGCAAGCGCACCAACGCTTCGGCAATCGTCACCGCCGCTGTCACGCCATCCACCACCGGCACTCCAGTCCGCCGACGAATCTGCTCATCCAGGCCGGCCATGCCCCCGCAACCCAGGCAAATCACCTCGGCCTTATCCTGGGTCACCGCCAGTTCAGCCTGATGCACGATGGCTTCCAGCGCACGCTGCGGCTCGTGTTCCAGCTCGAGCACGGCCAGACCACTGGCCCGTACCGACGCGCAACGATCCCACAGACCGGACAGTTTCAGACGATCCTCGATCAGCGGCACGGTGCGGTCCAGTGTGGTCACCACCGAATACGCGTGGCCGAGAAACATTGCCGTGCTCGCCGCCGCGTCGGTGATGTCCACCACCGGCACGTTGAGCAGTTCCTGCAAGCCTTCGCGGCCGTGTTCGCCGTAGCCGGCCTGAATGACCGCGTCGAACGGCTGGTCGTAGGACATCACCCGGTCCATTACGGCAATGGCGGCAAGATAGCTTTCGAAGTTGCCTTCAATCGAATCGGCGCCGAAATGCGGGGTCAAGCCGACGATTTCGGTGCCGGGAGCAGCGACAGCCTGCGCCGAGCGGGCGATGGCTTCGGTGATGGATTCGGTGGTGTTGACGTTGACCACGAGAATACGCATGGGGACATCCTTATTGCGGGCAGTAGTGCGGCCCGAAAACCGGGCCGCGAAGGGATTAATGGCAGACGTTATCAACGGCGATGGATTCGCCACTGACGTCGGCGTAGTGCGGCTGACGTTGGGCGATGATCAGATAAAGCATCCCGGCGATCCCGGCGCCGATCAGCCAGGAAAACGGTGAGACGCTGTGGAAACCTGGCACCAGCGCCAGGACGATGGCGATCAGCGCCGCAGGAATGAACGCCGCCACGGCGCGGAAATTGACGCCACGGCTGTAGTAATAAGCGCCATCGGCTGCTTCGCTGTAGAGCTGCGGCACGTTGATCCGGCCTTTGCGGATCAGCCAGTAGTCGACCATGATCACCCCGTACAACGGGCCCAGCAGGGCGCCGAGACCGGAGAGGAAATACACGATCACCAGCGGGCTGTTGTAGAGATTCCACGGCAGGATCAGCACCGCGATGGTCGCGCTGATCAACCCGGCGCGGCGGAAGGTCAGGTACTTCGGCGCCAGATTGCTCAGCACAAAGGCCGGGGCGACGAAGTTGGCCATGATGTTCACCGCTACGGTGACGATCAGAAACGCCAGGCAGCCGAGTACCAGAAAGAAGGTGTTGGGAATCGAAGCGATGATCTCGGTCGGACTTTCGATGATTCGCCCGTTGATCTGAAATTGCGCGCCACAGAGCAGGACCGTAATCGCGGCGAACAGCAGAATATTCACCGGCAAACCCCAGAAATTTCCCACCTTGATGGTCTTGCGGCACGGCGAAGAGCGGGCGAAATCGCAGAAATTCAGAATCAACGTGCCGTAGATCGCCAGCCACAACGCGCCGCCGGCAAAGATATTGCGCCACATCTCGGCACCGGTCAGCGGTTCGCGGATCGACCAGGCGATGGTCGCGTTGGCCTGGAAGTACATCCAGGCGGCGAGGGCTGCGACTGTCAGCAGAATCACCGGACCGGCAAACGCTTCGTATCGACGCACCATCTCCATGCCGTAAGCAAGAATCGCCAGTTGCACCAGCCAGATCGCCACGAAACACACCCAGCCCAGACTCGACAGGCCAAGGATCGAGTCGTGATCGTACTCGGCGAAACCGGGATGCACGGCGGTCAGCAAAACGCGGAATACCACCGAGGCGAGGTACGTCTGAATACCGAACCAGGCAATGGCGATAACTGCCCTGATCAATGCAGGAATTTGCGCCCCGTGAATGCCGAAACTGATCCGGCTGATCACCGGAAACGGCACCCCGGTTTTCTGCCCCATGTAACCGGACAGGTTCATGAAGAAATACACCAGCGCCGCGCCGATCCCCAACGACAGCAGAATCTGCCAGCCGCCCAGACCCAACGCGTACAGGCCGATGGCGAACGAGTAGTTGGCGATGTTGTGCACGTCATTCGTCCACAGCGCGAAAATGCTGTATTTGCCCCAGCGCCGGCCTTCGACCTTGGTCGGCGCCAGGTCGCTGTTGTGCAGACGCGGGCTCAGTTGCAGCGGCTCGCTCAGTCCGTCGTCGGGCAACGGTTGATCAAGCGTGGAGGAGGGCAGATTCAGCGCGATGTTATTGGAGAGACTTGTACGCATTCCGGCAGGCTCCTGATGTTCAGGCCGCGATGACTGTGCATGAGCCGGCGGGCTCGACATATCTTCGTCGCGACGGTGACAACATCACTGGTTACGGGGCATCTGCAGCCTGTACGGGATAGGGCGCTTCAGGCTTGCGGATCGAAAGTGGATTCATGCTTTGCAGTTTTGTATACAAAACATGTATGCACTAAAGCGAGATCTGTGCCAGTTGCGGGTCTATTGGAAGCGTTGCTGATTTCGAAAAGTTATCGACGGACGATAAGTGGCTGAAAACCGGGCGGTAAAAACTGACCGATTGCACAGGTAATTTTTTTCTGCCGAAGTTTTTGCGCCGGGAGGTGACGGTGAGGATTTGAGCGGGGATGTAACTTTTCAGGGCGTGAAAACGAAAAGTGCACACATAAATGGCACCGATGGTGACATTTGTGTGTACACATTTTTCGAGTCGCTGGGGATTTAATGCAGGAGTGAGCCAGCTCGCGATAGCGGTGTGTCAGTTCTAAATATTTGGCAGACACACCGCTATCGCGAGCAGGCTCACTCCTACAAGGGAGATCAGTGTGGCTGAGGACTAAGCCTTGCTCTTGCTGATGATATTCCCCGCATGCAACCCGCATTCTTTCTGCGTCGCTTCTTCCCACCACCAGCGACCTTCGCGCTCGTGCTGGTTGGGCAGGACCGGGCGGGTGCAGGGTTCGCAGCCGATGCTGATGAAGCCGCGTTCGTGCAGGCTGTTGTAGGGCAGCTCGAGCATGCGAATGTAGCCCCAGATTTCCTCGCTGGTCATCTGCGCCAGGGGATTGAACTTGTACAAGGTGCGCTCCGGCGTGGAGAACGCGGTGTCGATTTCCAGCACCGCCACAGCACTGCGCGTGCCCGGGCTCTGGTCGCGGCGCTGGCCGGTGGCCCAGGCCTTGACGCCAGCGAGCTTGCGCCGCAGCGGCTCGATCTTGCGGATGCCGCAGCATTCGCCGTGGCCGTCGCGGTAGAAGCTGAACAGGCCTTTTTCCTTCACGAACGGTTCAAGTTTCGCGTGGTCCGGCGAGACGACTTCGATGTCGATCTTGTAGTGCTCGCGCACCTGCTCGATGAAGCGGTAGGTTTCCGGGTGCAGGCGACCGGTATCGAGGCTGAACACCTTGACGTTCTTGTTGAGCTTCCAGGCCATGTCCACCAGCACCACATCCTCGGCGCCGCTGAAAGATATCCACAGCTCATCACCGAACTCGGCAAAGGCGAGTTTGAGGATGTCTTGTGCGGATTTGTTGGCATAGGTCGTGGCGAGTTCCACGACGTCGAACGTTGGGCTCATCAGGGCGGCTTCCTACAGGTCGGTGGCGCTGGGCGCTCTATATGGCACCGATGGTAACAAAAAGCAGCAAGGCTCGGGGGCGTGCCGTGCGTTGCGCGTCGGCAGTCGAGTCGCTAGAGTTCGGCCTCGCTCGACTGAATAATCACTACAAACGGGAGTGTCTTGTGGAAATTGCTTGCCTGGATCTTGAAGGGGTACTGGTACCGGAAATCTGGATCGCGTTCGCTGAGAAAACCGGCATCGACTCGCTCAAGGCCACCACCCGGGACATTCCCGACTACGACGTGCTGATGAAGCAGCGCCTGCGCATCCTCGATGAGCACGGCCTGAAACTGTCGGACATCCAGGAAGTGATCGCCACGCTCAAGCCGCTGGACGGCGCGGTGGAATTCGTCGACTGGCTGCGCGAGCGTTTTCAGGTGGTGATTCTGTCGGACACGTTCTACGAGTTCTCTCAGCCGTTGATGCGCCAGCTCGGTTTCCCGACGCTGCTTTGCCATCGGCTGATTACTGACGAAACCGGGCGTGTGACCAGCTATCAGTTGCGTCAGAAAGATCCCAAGCGCCAGTCGGTGCTGGCGTTCAAGAGCTTGTACTACCGGGTGATCGCGGCGGGGGATTCGTACAACGACACGAGCATGTTGGGCGAGGCGGATGCCGGGATTCTGTTTCATGCGCCGGAGAATGTGATCCGCGAATTTCCGCAATTTCCGGCGGTGCATACATTTGCCGAGCTGAAGCAGGAGTTCCTCAAGGCCTCCAACCGCGACCTTAGCCTGTAAACCCAACCACCTGACGATCGTTCCCATGCTCTGCGTGGGAATGCCTCAATGGACGCTCCGCGTCCGGTTGGGACGCGGAGCGTCCCGGGCTGCATTCCCACGCAGAGCGTGGGAACGATCAACGATCAAGCTTTTAAGCTTTCAGAGGTTTTGCAGGGTATCGAGGAGGATCCGGACCTTGGTAATCGACTCCTGATACTCCGCCTTCCAGTCCGAATCGGCGACGATCCCGCCGCCGCCCCAGCAGCACACCTGTCCATCCTTGACCAACAGACTGCGAATGGCGATGGAGCTGTCCATCTCGCCGCGCACGTCCAGATACAGCAACGACCCGCAATACAGGCCGCGCCGCGTCGGCTCCAGTTCGTCGATGATCTGCATCGCACGAATCTTCGGGGCGCCAGTGATCGAGCCGCCGGGGAAGCTGCCGGCGATCAGGTCCAGTGCGTCGCGATCCTCTGCCAGTTCACCGGTCACGCTGCTGACCAGATGATGCACATTCGGATAGCTTTCCAGGCTGAACAGCTCAGGCACTCGCACCGAGCCGATGCGGCAGGTGCGACCGAGATCGTTGCGCAGCAGGTCGACGATCATCAGGTTTTCCGCACGATCCTTGGGGCTGGCCAGCAGTTCGGCGGCGTTTGCGGCGTCTTCGGCAGGCGTCAGGCCGCGAGGGCGAGTGCCTTTGATCGGGCGGGTTTCGACCTGACGCTGGCTGACTTTGACGAAACGTTCCGGTGACAGGCTCAACACCGCGCCGCCATCGGCCAAGCTCTGGAAACCGGAGAACGGTGTCGGGCAGGCTTCGCGCAATTTGCAGTAAGCCAGCCATGGATCACCCTGGCACGACGCGCGAAAGCGCTGGGCGAAGTTGACCTGATAGCAGTCGCCGGCCTGGATGTACTGCTGAATGCGCTCGAACGCCTGACGGTAATCGTCGGCCGAGAGGTCGGCGGTCATCGGCTGGTTGAGTTTGAACGGGATCAACGCGCTCACCACCGGCTGGGTGAACAATCTGATCAGGCGCTGCTGTTCACTGTCGGCAAGGGACGGGTGAAAGACCAACTGGCTGGTTTGAGCCTGGTGATCGCTGATCAGCGCCCAGTCGTACAATCCGAAGCGCGCATCCGGTAGCTGCAGATCATCCTTGGCCTGGTTTGGCAGGTGTTCCAGATGCCGACCGAAGTCGTAGCTCAGGTAACCGATCAGGCCACCGGCGAATGGCAGCTCGCAACCCGTTGGCAAGTCAGCCTCGCCCAAGCGGTCGAGGTTATCGCGCAGGCGCTGCAGAAAATGCGCACCGCTTTCATCCGGCAACACCGCCAATTGTTCCAGCGGCCAGGCGCTGAGCAAATCGAAGCGGCCACGCTCGGCACTCGGCCGGCCGCTGTCGAGCAGCACGGCACCGGGCGCGTTGCGGATGGCCGCGAAGTAGTCGGCGGGATTGGCACGGTAGGGCAGCGGGTGTACGGAGCAGGTCAACATGGGCGGGGCAGATCGGCCGTTGAGGCGGGGTGGGGATTGTAGTCCTCTGCGCTGCCAGATCAAAGTCAAAAGCCTCCCCCTCACCCCAGCCCTCTCCCCCAAGGGGGGCGAGGGGGGAAGGGAGCCGATCTCCATGCTTTTCAAAGCCTGAGTTCGACTCGATATTGCAGGTCGGCGTATCTCTCACACCCACCACCGTCAGTTCCCTCTCCCTCCGGGAGAGGGCTAGGCGGGCGGCGTTCCGATGAGGGGCTTTTGACTCTAGGGTTGTCAGCCCTCGACCGCCGGAATATGCCCGAACATCTCCTGGGTAAACGCCACCCGCTCTTCAACCGATTCCGTCACGCCGCGAGCCTTCAGCTCTTCCAGCCGCGCTTCGACGGCATGGGTGCGCAAGGTCAGTCCGCAGTCATTGGCGATCTGGATGTTCAGCCCCGGCCGTGCATTCAGCTCAAGAATCAGCGGGCCTTTTTCCTGGTCCAGCACCATGTCGACACCGATGTAACCCAGCCCGCACAGCTCATAGCAGCCGGCGGCGAGTTTCATGAAACCGTCCCAGTAGGGCAGTTGCACACCGTCCACCGCGTTGGTGGTATCGGGGTGTTTGGTGATGATGTTGTTCAGCCAGGTGCCGCGCAGGGTCAGGCCGGTCGCCAGGTCGACACCGACGCCGATCGCGCCCTGGTGCAGGTTGGCCTTGCCGCCGGACTGGCGGGTTGGCAGGCGCAGCATGGCCATCACCGGGTAGCCCATCAGCACGATGATGCGGATGTCCGGCACGCCTTCGTAACTGATGCTTTTGAAGATCTGGTCCGGCGTGACGCGGTATTCGATCAGCGCGCGGTCACGGTGGCCGCCCAGCGAGTACAGGCCGGTGAGGATGCTCGAAATGTGGTGCTCGAGCTCTTCGTGGGCAAGGATCTTGCCCGACACCGTACGATACCGGCCCTCGAAACGGTCGGCGATGACGATGATGCCGTCGCCACCCGCGCCCTGGGCCGGTTTGATCACGAAGTCGCTGCGCCCGCCGATGATCTCGTCGAGCTTGTCGATTTCCTTCTCGGTGGAAATCACCCCGTACAGCTCCGGCACGTGAATGCCGGCGGCGATGGCGCGCTCTTTGGTGAGGATCTTGTCGTCGACGATCGGGTAGAGGCTGCGCTTGTTGTACTTGAGTACGTAGTCGGCGTTACGTCGATTGATGCCCATGATGCCGCGTGCCTCGAGGGCCTTCCAGGTTTTCCAGAAACCGAACATCAGGCGTCAGCCTTCTTCAGGAAAGCCTTGAAACGCACCAGCTCGGTCAGGCGGTAGCCGCGATAGCGACCCATCGCCAGCATGAAGCCGACCAGAATCAGCAGGATCGCCGGGAAGGTAAACACAAAGTACACCAGCTCCGGCACGGTCATGATCAGGTGCGCCAGGGAGGCGGCGAACAGCGTGCCGATCGCCACTTTCAGCGCATGGTTGGCACCGCGTTCTTCCCAGGTGATCGACAGCCGTTCAATGGTCATGGTCAAAATCACCATCGGGAACAGCGCCACCGACAGACCGCGTTCCAGACCCAGTTTATGGCTGAACAGGCTGATCGCCGCGATCAACACCACGACAAACGTCAGCACCACCGACAGGCGCGGCAGCATTTGCAGCTTCAGGTGTTCCAGATACGAGCGCAGCGACAGCCCCAGCGCGGTAATCACCGTGAACAGCAGAATGCCGAAGCCCAGTTGCGTTTCGCGGAAGGCGAGGGCGATCAGTACCGGCGTGAACGTGCCGAGGGTCTGCAGGCCGATCAGGTTGCGCAGGATCAGGATTACCAGCACGCCGATCGGGATCATCACCATGATCATGAATGTCTGCTGGGTCTGCAGCGGCAAGCCGTACAGCGAGTATTCGAGAAAGTTGGCGTCGGTGTTTTCGTCGGTCAGCTTGGCTAGACGAATCGCGTTCATCTCGCTGTTGTTCAGGCTGAAGGTCACGTTGGCTTTCTTGCCGCCGTCGACGGTGATCAGGTTCTCATCGCCGGTCCACCACAGCAGGCGGTCGGTCGGCAGACCTTGCTCGCCGGTTTCCGGGTTGAAGTACAGCCAGTCGTTGCCGTTGAAGCTGCGCAGCCACAATTCAGGCATTTGCGGCTGGTCGGCGACGAGGCGGATGGTGTGGACTTTTTCCACCGGCACGTGGGCGATGGACAGCAGCAGTTCGACGATTTTGGCTTTGTGCGCGGTCGACGGGTCGCCGGCCAGCAGCAGCTTCACATTGTCGTCATTGAGATTGTTGACGCGTTTGATCGCCTCGCCAATAAAGGTTTCAACGTCCGCCGAGTGCTGGCGGATCGGCGCGAGCAGGGCTTCGGCAGCGATCTTTTCCGGGCCTTCGATGACCATGCTGTCGCGGAACGTCGGGCCTTTGACCTTGGATTTTTCCGCGGTGTAACGCTTGGTCAGGACCAGACGGTAGTACAGCGTTTGATTGCCTTTGGCGCGGCGGGCCGACCAGGTCACCTTGCGGTTGCCGTCGACGCGGTTGACCGCAACCCCGTAATTATTGGAGATGAAGCTCTCGTTGAGGCTGACGTAATCGCGGCTCAGCGGCGGCACGAACATCTGGATCTTCACCGGGTCCTTGGTGCTGGCGACGAACTCGACCTTGGCGTCGATGTTCCACAAGTCGTCGGTGGCGTCTTCGGTCACCGGGATGCCGAGCACGAAAATCTGATAGGCCGTAACCGAAACGCCCAGCAGCACCAGAACGGCGATCAGGATTTTCAGGTGGAAGGTTAGAGAACGCATGGAAATTACTCGGCGGTATGAGCGGCGATGGTGCAGGCGGGTTTGCCGGCAGCGTATTTAAGACTGGGGTCGACCAGCGCGTCGAAGCGTTTCAGCGCTTCGGAGCCGATCAAAAGCGGGTATTGGAACGCACTTCGGTCGGTCAGGTTCACTTCGATGCTGCGCATCGCCGAACCCATGCAGATATCCAGCTCGATCACCGGACGGGCGGTGTACTTCTTGCCTTCTTCCGGGTCGTAGTCGCCGGCGCGGCGCTTGATCTTGCTGACCCGCGCCAGCGGCCGTTCGATCGGGTGCGAATGCGCGGCATCGATCGCCAGGTAGAAACGTACCCAGGATTCACCGTTGCGTTTGAAGCGTTTGATGTCGCGGGCACTCAGCGAGGCGGTTTTCGCGCCGGTGTCGAGTTTGGCCGCGACTTCCAGATTGATGCCGTCAAGCGAAGCATATTCGTTGAGGCCGTACACGGTTTTTTCCCCCGCGGCGGCGAGGCCGGGCAGGCAGAAAAGGGCAAAAAAGGCGGGATAAGGCTTGAGTCTCATAAATCCTGGTGCGCAGCGTTCCGTGGTCGGTTCAGGCCTTTGGCAATGGTTGCCCAAGACCTTTCGTGTGCCTGGCAGCTTTTTATGACAAGCCGTACAAATGGCCAGCAAATGCGGGCGGCATTCTAGCACGGTGGTTTTATGGCGCCAGCGCCACAGCCGGTCTATAACCCCTGACGGGTTCCCCTTGTGGGAGCGAGCCTGCTCGCGAATGCGGTGGGTCATTAAACATCTTTGACTGACACACCGCATTCGCGAGCAGGCTCGCTCCCACAGGTATCGAAGCGTTCTATTAATCTGGTTATTAGACGATTGTCGACAATCCGTATTTATCCTTTGACGTATGGCGCTCGATTGGCTAGTTTTTGGCGCATTGGATTTAAAGGTGTCGACAATCATGCTGGATCAACTCGATCCCCCGGTCATCAGCGGCGACGATTCGGAAACGCTCTCGGAGAATGTCTTCCGGCGCATTCAGGCGGCCATCGTCAAAGGCGAGATCGCGCCGGGCAGCAAGATCTCCGAGCCGGAGCTGGCGCGCACCTACGGCATCAGTCGCGGGCCGTTGCGTGAGGCGATCCATCGCCTCGAAGGCCAGCGCCTGCTGGTGCGGGTGCCGCATGTCGGCGCGCGGGTAGTGTCGCTCAGCCACGCCGAACTGCTCGAACTCTATGAAATCCGCGAATCCCTTGAGGGCATGGCCTGCCGGCTCGCCGCCGAGCGCATGAGCGTCGAAGAAATCGACGAACTGCGCCGGGTGCTGGAAACCCACGAGCGCGACGCGGCGTTTCAGGCCGGTGTCGGCTATTACCAGCAGGAAGGCGATTTCGATTTCCATTACCGGATCATCCAGGGCAGCGGCAACCGCACATTGACGCAGATGCTCTGCGGTGAGTTGTACCAACTGGTGCGCATGTACCGCATCCAGTTTTCCACCACGCCGAACCGCCCGCGCCAGGCCTTTGCCGAACACCACCGGATTCTCGATGCCATCGCCGACCGTGACGGCGAGCTCGCCGAATTGTTGATGCGCCGCCACATTGGCGCCTCGAAACGCAACATTGCCCGTCATTACCAGGACGGCGCCAATAACCAGACAGCCACTGAACGAGGTGAGTCATGAGTTCCAACCCGAACACTCCAGGCCAGCGTTTCCGCGATGCGGTCGCCAGCGAGCACCCTTTGCAAGTGGTCGGCGCGATCAACGCCAATCACGCGCTGCTGGCCAAGCGCGCCGGTTTCAAGGCGATCTACCTGTCCGGTGGCGGGGTGGCCGCCGGTTCGCTCGGCGTGCCGGATCTGGGCATCACCGGTCTGGATGACGTGCTCACCGATGTACGGCGCATCACCGACGTCTGCGATCTGCCGTTGCTGGTGGATGTGGACACCGGTTTCGGTTCCTCGGCGTTCAACGTCGCGCGCACCGTCAAGTCGATGAGCAAGTTCGGCGCGGCGGCGATTCACATCGAGGATCAGGTCGGCGCCAAGCGCTGCGGCCACCGGCCGAACAAAGAGATCGTCAGCCAGCAGGAAATGGTCGACCGCATCAAAGCCGCGGTCGATGCGCGCACCGACGACAGCTTCGTGATCATGGCGCGCACCGATGCGCTGGCGGTGGAAGGGCTGGAATCGGCACTTGATCGCGCAGCGGCGTGCATCGAGGCCGGTGCCGACATGATTTTCCCCGAGGCCATCACCGAACTGGACATGTACAAGCTGTTCGCCAACCGCGTGAAAGCGCCGATCCTGGCCAACATCACCGAATTTGGCGCGACGCCGCTGTACACCACCGAGCAACTGGCCGGCGCCGACGTGTCGCTGGTGCTGTATCCACTGTCGGCGTTCCGCGCAATGAACAAGGCTGCGGAAAACGTCTACACCGCGATCCGCCGCGACGGCACGCAACAGAATGTCATCGACACCATGCAGACTCGCATGGAGCTGTACGATCGCATCGACTACCACACGTTCGAGCAGAAGCTCGATGCGCTGTTTGCACAAAAGAAAGGCTGATCAAAAACCCTGTGGGGGCCTGCTCCCACCTGTTTCCCCTACAAATTCAAAAAACTGGAGACAACAATGGCCGAAGCAAAAGTACTCAGTGGCGCCGGGCTCCGTGGCCAGGTGGCCGGGCAGACCGCGCTGTCCACGGTGGGCCAGGCCGGTGCCGGGCTGACCTATCGTGGCTACGACGTGCGTGAACTGGCCGCCGACGCGCAATTCGAAGAAGTTGCCTACCTGCTGCTGTACGGCGAACTGCCGACCCAGGCGCAACTCGCCGATTACCAGCAAAAGCTCAGCAAACTGCGCGACCTGCCGCAAGCCTTGAAGGAAGTGCTCGAACGCATCCCGGCCGACGCCCACCCGATGGACGTGATGCGCACCGGTTGCTCGTTCCTCGGCAACATCGAACCGGAGAAAGACTTCTCCGAGCAGCGCGACAAGACTGACCGCCTGCTCGCCGCGTTCCCGGGGATCATGTGCTACTGGTATCGCTTCAGCCACGACGGCAAACGCATCGATTGCGTCAGTGACGAGCCAACCATTGGCGGCCACTTCCTGCACCTGCTGCACGGCAAGAAGCCAAGCGAGTTGCACGTCAAAGTGATGAACGTCTCGCTGATCCTCTACGCCGAGCACGAATTCAACGCCTCGACCTTCACCGCCCGCGTGTGCGCCTCGACCCTGTCCGATCTGTATTCCTGCGTCACCGCGGCGATCGGTTCGCTGCGCGGCCCGTTGCACGGCGGCGCCAACGAAGCGGCGATGGAGATGATCGAGCGCTTCTCGTCGCCGGAAGAGGCGGTCAAAGGCACGCTCGGCATGCTCGAGCGCAAGGACAAGATCATGGGCTTCGGCCACGCGATCTATAAGGACAGCGACCCGCGCAACGAGGTGATCAAGGGCTGGTCGAAAAAACTCGCGGACGAAGTCGGCGACAAGGTGCTGTTCCCGGTTTCCGAAGCCATCGACAAGACCATGTGGGAGCAGAAGAAACTGTTCCCGAATGCCGATTTTTACCACGCCTCGGCGTACCACTTCATGGGCATTCCGACCAAGCTGTTCACACCGATCTTCGTCTGCTCGCGCCTGACCGGCTGGGCCGCGCACGTGTTCGAACAACGCGCCAACAACCGCATCATCCGCCCAAGCGCCGAGTACACCGGCGTCGAACAGCGCAAGTTCGTGCCAATCGAACGTCGCTGAATGGTGAGCTGACCCGAGAACACCGCAACCCCCTGTAGGAGTGAGCCTGCTCGCGATAGCGATTTTTCAGTTGATATCAAAGTTGACTGACACACCGCTATCGCGAGCAGGCTCACTCCTACAAGGGACGGTGTGAATCTTGAGTCTGGCCTCAGCCTTGAAACCACCGTGACCCGAGTCCTGACCCGATGAACACACAATTTCGTAAAACCCTGCCCGGCAGTCCTCTGGATTATTTCGACGCCCGCGCGGCAGTCGAGGCAATCCAGCCCGGCAGCTACGACACGCTGCCGTACACCTCGCGCGTGCTCGCGGAAAACCTCGTGCGGCGCTGCGATCCGGGCACGCTGACCGATTCGCTCAAGCAACTGATCGAACGCAAGCGCGACCTCGATTTCCCATGGTTTCCGGCGCGGGTGGTCTGCCATGACATTCTCGGCCAGACCGCACTGGTCGATCTCGCCGGTCTGCGCGACGCCATTGCTTTGCAGGGTGGTGACCCGGCGCAGGTCAACCCGGTGGTGCCGACGCAACTGATCGTCGACCACTCGCTGGCCGTCGAGGCGGGCGGTTTCGATGCTCAGGCGTTCGAAAAGAACCGCGCCATCGAAGATCGTCGCAACGAAGATCGTTTCCACTTCATCAACTGGACCAAGAAGGCTTTCAAGAACGTTGATGTGATCCCGCCGGGCAACGGCATCATGCACCAGATCAACCTGGAGAAAATGTCTCCGGTGATTCAGGTGCGAGACGGCGTGGCGTTCCCCGACACCTGCGTCGGCACCGACAGCCACACCCCGCACGTCGATGCCCTGGGCGTGATCGCCATCGGCGTCGGCGGTCTTGAAGCCGAAAGCGTGATGCTCGGTCGCGCATCGTGGATGCGTCTGCCGGAAAGCGTCGGCGTCGAGCTGACCGGCAAGCTACAGCCGGGCATTACCGCCACCGACATGGTCCTGGCGCTGACCGAATACCTGCGCAAACAGAAAGTCGTCGGCGCGTGGCTGGAGTTCTTCGGCGAAGGCGCCGCGGCGCTGACCCTCGGCGACCGCGCGACCATTTCCAACATGGCCCCGGAATACGGCGCCACTGCAGCGATGTTCTACATCGACCAGCAGACCATCGATTACCTGAAACTCACTGGCCGTGAAGACCAGCAGGTACAACTGGTCGAGCAGTACGCCAAGCTGACCGGCCTGTGGGCCGACAGCCTGAAAGGCGCGCAATACGAGCGTGGTCTGACCTTCGATCTGTCGTCGGTGGTGCGCAACATGGCCGGCCCGAGCAACCCGCACGCACGCGTCGCGGTGTCAGACCTGGCCGCCAAAGGCATTTCCGGGCAGTGGGATGACATGCCGGGGCAAATGCCCGACGGCGCGGTGATCATCGCCGCGATCACCAGTTGCACCAACACCAGCAACCCGCGCAACGTCATCGCCGCAGGTCTCTTGGCACGCAATGCCAACCAGCTCGGCCTGACCCGCAAACCGTGGGTGAAATCCTCGCTGGCGCCGGGTTCTAAAACCGTAGCGCTGTATCTCGACGAAGCAGGGCTGACCACTGAGCTGGAGCAGCTCGGTTTCGGCGTGGTCGCCTTTGCCTGCACCACCTGCAACGGCATGTCTGGCGCGCTCGATCCGGTGATTCAGCAAGAGATCATCGACCGCGATCTGTATGCGACCGCCGTGCTTTCCGGCAACCGTAACTTCGACGGCCGCATTCACCCGTACGCCAAGCAGGCATTCCTCGCTTCGCCGCCGCTGGTGGTCGCTTACGCCATCGCCGGGACCATCCGTTTCGACATCGAAAAGGATGTGCTGGGCGTGGTCGACGGCCGGGAAATCCGCCTGAAAGACATCTGGCCGAGCGATGAAGAAATCGATGCGGTGGTGAAATCTTCGGTCAAGCCGGAGCAGTTCCGTCAGGTCTACATCCCGATGTTCGCCGTTCACGAAGACACCGGCCCGAAAGTCGCGCCGCTGTACGAATGGCGTGAAATGAGCACCTACATCCGCCGTCCGCCGTACTGGGAAGGCGCACTGGCCGGCGCGCGTCCGCTTAAAGGCATGCGCCCGCTGGCGGTGCTGCCCGACAACATCACTACCGATCATCTGTCGCCGTCCAACGCGATCATGCTCGACAGCGCAGCCGGCGAATACCTGGCGAAAATGGGTCTGCCGGAAGAGGACTTCAACTCTTACGCCACCCACCGTGGCGACCACTTGACCGCGCAGCGCGCAACGTTTGCCAACCCGAAACTGTTCAACGAAATGGTCGTGGAACACGGCCAGGTCAAGCAGGGTTCGCTGGCCCGTGTCGAGCCGGAAGGCAAAGTGATGCGCATGTGGGAAGCCATCGAAACCTATATGGAACGCAAGCAGCCGCTGATCATCATCGCCGGTGCCGATTACGGTCAGGGCTCGTCCCGTGACTGGGCGGCCAAAGGCGTGCGGCTGGCCGGTGTCGAGGCGATTGCCGCCGAAGGCTTCGAGCGCATTCACCGCACCAACCTGGTGGGCATGGGTGTGCTGCCACTGGAGTTCAAACCGGGCACCAACCGCCACACGCTGGCGATCGATGGCAGCGAAACCTATGACGTGATCGGCGAGCGCAAACCGCGCGCGGACTTGACGCTGGTGATCAATCGCAAAAATGGCGAGCGGGTGGAAGTGCCGGTGACCTGCCGTCTGGATACCGCTGAAGAAGTGTCGATCTACGAGGCCGGCGGCGTGTTGCAGCGCTTCGCTCAGGACTTCCTCGAAGAGTCGGCGGTTGCCGTTTAAATCAACTGATGTGGGCATGGGATTTCAAGTCCCATGCTTTCGGTAAGGAGCAATATGGCTCACGCACCACAAATCAAGATCCCCGCGACCTACATGCGCGGCGGCACCAGCAAAGGCGTGTTCTTCAGCCTCAAGGATCTGCCCGAAGCCGCGCAGGTTCCAGGCCCGGCCCGCGATGCTTTATTGCTGCGGGTGATCGGTAGCCCCGACCCGTACGACAAGCAAATCGACGGCATGGGTGGTGCCACTTCAAGCACCAGCAAAACCGTGATCCTGTCGAAAAGCACCCGCGCCGATCACGATGTCGACTACCTGTTCGGTCAGGTCTCGATCGATAAGCCGTTTGTGGACTGGAGCGGCAACTGCGGCAACCTCTCGGCGGCGGTCGGTTCGTTTGCCATCAGCAACGGTCTGGTCGACGCCAGCCGCGTCCCGCACAACGGTGTTGCGGTGGTGCGCGTGTGGCAGGCCAACATCGGCAAAACGATCATTGCCCATGTGCCGATCACCGATGGCGAGGTGCAGGAAACCGGTGACTTCGAACTCGACGGCGTGACCTTTCCCGCTGCTGAAGTGCAGGTGGAGTTCATGGACCCGGCGGCGGAAGAAGAGGGCGGCGGCGGCTCGATGTTCCCCACCGGCAATCTGGTCGACGAGCTGGAAGTGCCGGGCGTTGGTACGTTCAAGGCGACGCTGATCAATGCCGGCATTCCGACGATTTTCGTCAACGCCGAAGACATCGGCTACACCGGCACCGAGCTGCAAGGCGCAATCAACAGTGATCCGAAAGCGCTGCTGATGTTCGAGACGATTCGTGCGTATGGCGCACTGCGCATGGGCCTGATTGCCAACATTGAGGAAGCGGCTAAGCGTCAGCACACGCCGAAAGTGGCGTTTGTCGCCAAACCCGCGGATTACGTCGCGTCCAGCGGCAAGGCCGTTAACGCTGGCGACGTTGATCTGCTGGTGCGCGCGCTGTCGATGGGCAAGCTGCACCACGCGATGATGGGCACCGCAGCGGTGGCGATCGGTACGGCGGCGGCGATTCCCGGCACGCTGGTCAACCTCGCCGCTGGCGGTACCGAGCGCAACGCCGTGCGCTTTGGTCATCCGTCCGGCACGTTGCGCGTCGGTGCCGAGGCCAGTCTGGAAAACGGCGAATGGGTGGTGAAGAAAGCCATCATGAGCCGCAGTGCGCGGGTTCTGTTGGAAGGCTACGTGCGCGTGCCCGGCGATTGTTTCTAAAGATCGCCACAAAAACCCTGTGGGAGCCAGCCTGCTGGCGATTGCTGCCTGGCATCCAACATTGATGTCGACTGATTAAACGCTATCGCCAGCAGGCTGGCTCCCACAATGGATCGTATTCCAACTACAAGAAATCGTTAGCCCTGAACCGAGGTCCCATCAACGAACCACTTCAAGAGTGAATCGAACATGAGCGCCAACGTCGACCTGAACAACCGCCCCGACTACGACGATGTCCTGCAGGCCATCGCCGATTACGTCCTGACCTTCAAAACTCCCTCCGCCGAAGCCCTCGACACCGCCCGCAATTGCCTGATGGATACGCTGGGCTGTGGCCTGCTGGCGCTGCGGTTTCCCGAATGCACCAAACACCTTGGCCCGATCGTCGAGGGCACGGTTGTGCCTTTCGGTGCGCGAGTGCCCGGCACCTCGTACCGCCTCGATCCGGTGAAAGCCGCGTGGGACATCGGCTGCATCGTCCGCTGGCTGGATTATAACGACACCTGGCTCGCCGCCGAGTGGGGCCATCCTTCGGACAACCTCGGCGCCATTCTGGCAGTCGCCGATCACTTGTCGCAGAAACGCATCGCCAACGGAGACGTACCGCTGACCATTCGCGACGTGCTCGAAGCGATGATCATGGCCCACGAGATTCAGGGCGTGATCTCTTTGGAAAATTCCTTCAATCGCGTAGGCCTCGATCACGTCATTCTGGTGAAAGTCGCTTCAACCGCTGTCAGCGCCAGACTCTTGGGGGCTAATCGCGACCAGTTGCTGTCGGCGCTGTCGCATGCCTTTGCCGACGGTCAGGCGCTGCGCACGTATCGCCACGCGCCGAACGCCGGTTCGCGCAAATCCTGGGCGGCGGGCGATGCGGCGAGTCGTGGCGTGCGTCTGGCTGACATCGCCATGCGCGGCGAGATGGGTATTCCCGGTGTTTTAAGTGCAAAACAGTGGGGCTTTTACGACGTGTCGTTCAGCCACACCAACAAAGATCTCGCGCTGAAACCCGAGGACAAACGCGCCTTCAGTTTTTCCCGACCGTTCGGCAGTTATGTGATGGAAAACGTGCTGTTCAAAATCAGTTTTCCTGCCGAGTTCCACGCACAAACCGCCTGCGAAGCGGCGGTGGCCCTGCACCCGCAGGTGCGCAATCGTCTGCACGAAATCGACCGGATCGTCATCACCACCCATGAATCGG
The DNA here is from genome assembly GCF_900105485.1 of Pseudomonas granadensis. Lineage (GTDB taxonomy): Bacteria > Pseudomonadota > Gammaproteobacteria > Pseudomonadales > Pseudomonadaceae > Aquipseudomonas > Aquipseudomonas granadensis. The sequence goes on from NZ_LT629778.1 coordinate 1,618,281, forward strand.
CGATCCGAATCATTTCCAAGGTCGGACCGCTGGCCAATGCTGCCGACCGCGATCACTGCCTGCAGTACATGACCGCAGTGCCGCTGGCGTTCGGCAATCTGGTCGCCGAGCAGTACGAAGACGATTTTCATCGAGCGCATCCGATCATCGACGTGCTGCGCGAGAAAATGGTCATCGTTGAAGATCCGCGTTTCAGCCGCGAATACCTCGAGCCCGACAAGCGCTCGATTGCCAATGCCGTGCAGGTGTTTTTCAAAGACGGTAGCAGCACCGACAACGTGCTGGTGGAATACCCGATCGGCCATCGGCGCCGCCGGGCTGAAGGCATTCCGTTGCTGGAGGACAAGTTCAGGGCCAACCTGGCGACGCGCTATGTCGGGCAGCGTTGCACGGAAATTGTTGCCTTGTGCAAAGATCAGGCGCGGCTGGAAAGCACGCCGGTAAATCGTTTCATCGACCTGTTTATGGTCTGAACGACCGCATTATCGTTCATCACGAGGAGGCTCACTCCTACCTTTGATCTTCAGCGCACGCCACTTTCTGTGTGCAACCTATCCATTGTAGGAGTGAGCCTGCTCGCGATAGCGGTCCTTCAGACAACAGACATCTACTTGAACCGCCGCTCAACCCCTTTTTCCACCAGAATCTTCGCGGAAATCTCTTCCACGGAAAAATGAGTGGAATTGATGTGCGGGATGTTCTCGCGGCGGAACAGGTTTTCCACCTCGCGCACTTCGAATTCGCACTGGGCGTAGCTCGAATAGCGGCTGTTGGGCTTGCGCTCGTTGCGGATGGCGGTGAGGCGGTCCGGGTCGATGGTCAGGCCGAACAGCTTGTGCTGATGGGCGCGCAGGGCGGTCGGCAGGGTCAGGCGCTCCATGTCGTCTTCGGTCAACGGATAGTTGGCCGCGCGGATGCCGAACTGCATTGCCATGTACAAACACGTCGGCGTTTTGCCGCATCGCGACACGCCGACTAGTATCAGATCGGCTTTGTCGTAATAGTGGGTGCGGGCGCCGTCGTCGTTGTCGAGGGCGAAGTTCACCGCCTCGATGCGCTCCATGTAGTTGGAGTTGTGCCCGATCGAATGCGACTTGCCGACGGTGTACGACGAATGCTCGGTCAGCTCCTGTTCGAGCGGGGCGAGGAAGGTCGAGAAAATGTCGATCATGAAACCATTGGACGTTGCGAGAATCTCACGAATGTCCTGATTGACGATGGTGTCGAAGATGATCGGCCGAAAGCCGTCGGTTTCAGCGGCTTTGTTGATTTGTTGTACCATGGCCCGCGCTTTTTCAACGCTGTCGATGTACGGCCGCGTGAACTTGCTGAAGGTAATGTTTTCGAACTGCGCCAGAAGACTTTGACCCAGGGTTTCGGCAGTGATGCCGGTGCCATCGGAGATGAAGAAAGCGGATCGTTTCATTTGCACCTTGGGCCTTAGACTAATGAGCATTCTTGGATATGATAGGCGCGATTTGTCGGCCGCGATTGGCCCGCATTCTCACTTATTTTCCAAGTCCAGGCCATACAGCCGGCCAAGGCTCCCCCGGGCCGCCGGCTTCTGAGCTTTTCCAACACAGTTAGTGGAGAGATCACCTTGGTAGAGTACGTAGTTTCCCTCGATAAGCTCGGCAAACACGATGTTGAGCATGTGGGGGGCAAGAACGCATCCCTGGGCGAGATGATCAGTAACCTGGCAGGCGCCGGTGTTTCGGTCCCCGGCGGCTTCGCCACGACGGCTCAGGCCTATCGTGACTTCCTCGAACTGAGCGGCCTCAACGAGCAGATCCACAAGGCCCTCGACGCGCTCGACGTCGACGACGTCAATGCCCTGGCCAAGACTGGCGCGCAGATCCGTCAATGGATCATGGACGCCGAATTCCCTGAAAAACTCAACACCGAGATCCGCACCGCGTTCGCCGCGCTGTCGGCCGGCAATCCTGATGTCGCTGTGGCCGTGCGTTCCTCCGCCACCGCCGAAGACCTGCCGGACGCGTCCTTCGCCGGTCAGCAGGAAACCTTCCTGAACATCCGTGGTGTGGAAAACGTCATCCGCGCCGCCAAAGAGGTGTTCGCTTCGCTGTTCAACGACCGGGCGATTTCCTACCGCGTGCATCAGGGCTTCGACCACAAACTGGTTGCCCTGTCGGCGGGCGTGCAGCGCATGGTGCGTTCGGAAACCGGCACCGCTGGCGTGATGTTCACTCTCGATACCGAATCCGGCTTCCGTGACGTGGTGTTCATCACCGGCGCCTACGGCCTGGGCGAAACCGTCGTACAAGGCGCGGTCAACCCGGATGAGTTCTACGTACATAAAGGCACGCTGGAGGCCGGTCGTCCGGCGATCCTGCGTCGCAACCTGGGCAGCAAAGCCATCAAAATGATCTATGGCGACGAGGCCAAGGCCGGTCGTTCGGTCAAGACCGTCGATGTCGACAAGGCTGAACGCGCACGTTTCTGCCTGACCGACGCTGAAGTCAGCGAACTGGCCAAGCAGGCGATGATCATCGAGAAGCACTACGGCTGCCCGATGGACATCGAGTGGGCCAAGGACGGTGACGACGGCAAGCTGTACATCGTGCAGGCGCGTCCGGAAACCGTGAAAAGCCGCACCCAGGCCAACGTCATGGAACGTTACCTGCTGAAAGAAACCGGCACCGTGCTGGTAGAAGGTCGCGCCATCGGCCAGCGCATCGGCGCCGGCAAGGTGCGGATCATCAAAGACGTTTCCGAGATGGACAAGGTCCAGCCGGGCGACGTGCTGGTCTCCGACATGACCGACCCGGACTGGGAACCGGTGATGAAGCGCGCCAGCGCCATCGTTACCAACCGTGGCGGGCGTACCTGCCACGCGGCGATCATTGCTCGCGAGCTGGGCATTCCGGCCGTGGTCGGTTGCGGCAACGCCACCCAGCTGCTGAAGGATGGCCAAGGCGTGACAGTGTCCTGCGCCGAAGGCGACACCGGTTACATCTTCGAAGGTGAACTAGGCTTCGACATCAAGAAGAACTCCGTCGACGCCATGCCGGAGCTGCCGTTCAAGATCATGATGAACGTCGGCAACCCGGACCGCGCCTTTGACTTCGCGCAGCTGCCGAATGCCGGCGTCGGCCTGGCCCGTCTGGAATTCATCATCAACCGCATGATCGGCGTCCACCCGAAGGCGCTGCTGAACTACGACGGTCTGCCGCAGGAAATCAAGGAAAGCGTCGACAAGCGCATCGCCGGTTATGACGATCCAGTCGGTTTCTATGTCGAGAAACTGGTTGAAGGCATCAGTACTTTGGCTGCGGCGTTCGCACCGAAGAAAGTCATCGTGCGTCTGTCGGACTTCAAGTCCAACGAATACGCCAACCTGATCGGCGGCAAGCTCTACGAGCCGGAAGAAGAAAACCCGATGCTGGGCTTCCGTGGCGCTTCGCGTTACATCAGCGAATCGTTCCGCGACTGCTTCGAACTCGAATGCCGTGCGCTGAAACGTGTGCGCAACGAGATGGGCCTGACCAACGTCGAAATCATGGTGCCGTTCGTCCGTACGCTTGGCGAAGCCAGCCAGGTCGTGGACCTGCTCGCCGAAAACGGCCTGGCCCGTGGCGACAACGGTTTGCGCGTGATCATGATGTGCGAACTGCCATCCAACGCGATTCTGGCTGACGAATTCCTTGAGTTCTTCGACGGCTTCTCGATCGGTTCCAACGACCTGACTCAGTTGACCCTGGGCCTGGACCGCGATTCCGGTATCATCGCGCACCTGTTCGACGAGCGAAATCCGGCGGTCAAGAAGCTGCTGGCCAACGCGATCCAGGCTTGCAACAAGGCCGGCAAGTACATCGGTATCTGCGGTCAGGGCCCTTCGGACCACCCGGACCTGGCCAAATGGCTGATGGAGCAGGGCATCGAAAGCGTGTCGCTGAACCCGGACACCGTGCTGGAAACCTGGTTCTTCCTCGCTGAAGGTCAGGCCCCGGCTTGATGGATCTGTAACGGCCCGCTCCCCCCCCTGTAGGAGTGAGCCTGCTCGCGATAGCGTCATGACAGTCAAGATTGATTCGAATGACACACCGCCATCGCGAGCAGGCTCACTCCTACAAGGGGGAGGGGCCTTTTTGATTGAAGTAGGGCGGGCTCTTGTAGGTGCCGCCCTTTTTTGTGCAAGAGCATTATGCAAAGCAGCAGCAACCTGTTTCCTGTCGCCCTGATCAGCGCCGAACGGCGCGGTGATCTGAGCGAAGACGTGTATCGACTCAAACCCGGCAATAGCCCCGACTGGTCCGTGGAAATCGCCGTCACCCGCCTGGGCATGGCCGATGACTCGGCGCCGCGTGGCGTGCCGGTGATTCTGCTGCACGGCAGTTTTTCCAATCGACGTTTCTGGTTTTCCCCCAAAGGTCTGGGCCTGGGCGCGTACCTGACGCGGCTGGGTTTCGACGTGTGGATTCCAGAGATGCGCGGCCACGGTCTGTCGCAGCGTAACGAGGACTATCGGCGCAACCGGGTCGCCGACTACGCGCGTTACGATCTGCCGGCGATTGCCGCGTTCGTGCGTGAGCAAAGTGGGCAGATTCCGCACTGGATCGGCCATTCGCTGGGTGGGATTACCCTGGCGGCGGCGCTGGGCGGCGAATATCTGGGCGAACCGGCGGTGGCGTCGGCGGCGTTTTTCGGCACGCAGGTCAGCCGCACGTACTGGCCGCTGAAAATTCCGCCGCTGGAGTGGGGCAGTCGCTTCATTCTCAAGCGTTTCGCGCAGTTGTCCGGATCACGCCTGCGGCGCGGCCCGGAAGACGAACCGATCGGCCTGGCCATCGAAAGCATGCGCTGGTACGGCTTGTTCGGCCGCTTTGGCGACAAGGACAAGGATTGGTGGGCCGGGCTCGCCGATGTTCGGGTGCCGGTGTTGGCGGTGACGGCGGCGGGCGATCATCAGGACCCGGCATGGGCCTGTCGCAAGTTGTTCGAGCAGATCGGCTCCGAGCACAAGCAGTTCGTCAATCTGGGGCGCGAGCAAGGCTTCAGCGACAATTTCGGCCATATCGAAATGCTGGTCAGCAAAGCGGCGCAGACAGAAGTATGGCCTCTGGTGGCGCGCTGGCTGAACGATCAGCAGACGCCATTGCTGGCGCAAGCGGCGGATCTGGCCGCTGCGGTGTAAGGGGCGTTCCGTTCAGCCTGGCTTGCGGCTAAGATATGACGCGTTGTGCGGTTCCGGTCATATTTTGTGGCTGTTTAGCGATTACGTTTCAGGCTGTGTTCAGGTTCGCTCAGCGACCATGGCGTGGGCTAAGGTAAACAGCGACTGGCCGGACTCGTCTCATCAGAATGCGGCATTCTTGATCGTCTTGCTTTTTACAGGAGTTTTTCGATGAACCATTACCTTACGCCTGACCTGTGCGACGCCTACCCGGAGCTGGTGCAGGTGCTGGAACCGATGTTCAGCAATTTCGGCGGCCGTGATTCCTTCGGCGGCGAAATCGTGACCATCAAATGCTTCGAAGACAACTCGCTGGTCAAGGAACAGGCTGAACTCGACGGCACCGGCAAAGTGCTGGTGGTCGACGGCGGTGGCTCGCTGCGCCGTGCGCTGTTGGGCGACATGATTGCCGAAAAAGCTGCAAAAAACGGTTGGGAAGGCATGGTGATCTACGGTTGCATCCGTGACGTCGATGTCTTGGCTCAAACCGATCTCGGCGTGCAGGCGCTGGCCAGCCACCCGATGAAGACCGAAAAGCGCGGCATCGGCGACCTCAACGTCGCGGTGACCTTCGCCGGCGTGACTTTCCATCCGGGCCACTATGTCTATGCGGACAACAACGGCGTGATCGTTTCGCCGAGTCCGCTGCAGATGCCTGAATAAGCTTTTCGACAAGGGATGCGGATGTTCGAGGAAGAAAACGCGCAGTGGGGGCTGGTGCATGCCCTGGTGCTGGACGGTAAGGGCGGTGCGCGTTCGATAGCCCGGACGGAACTTGACGATCTGCAGCTGCAGGCGCACGAAAGCCTGTGGCTGCATTGGGATCGCAGCCATCCGCAGACCCAGACCTGGCTGCGCAAATCCAGCGGACTCAACGAGTTCAGCTGCGACCTGCTGCTGGAAGAGAACACCCGACCACGCCTGTTGCCGCTGCCCGAGTCCGAATTGCTGCTGTTTTTGCGCGGGGTCAACCTCAATCCGGGTGCCGAGCCGGAAGACATGGTGTCGGTGCGGATTTTCGCTTCCGCCCAACGGGTGATTTCCCTGCGTTTGCGGCCATTGCGGGCCACCGATGAATTGCTCGCGCAATTGGCCGAGGGCAAAGGCCCCAGGACGGCTTCCGAACTGATCCTTTATCTGGCGCAGTTCCTCACCAATAAAGTGCAGGATCTGGTCACCTGCCTCTCGGAAATCGCCGATGAGGAAGAAGAAAAAATGGATGCCGACGAACGGTATACCCCCGAGCATGTCTCGGTTTTGCACATCCGTCGCCGGGCGGCAGGGCTCAAGCGTTTTCTCGCGCCGCAACGGGATATTTTTGGCCAGCTGACGCGGATAAAACTGCCATGGTTCGTCGATGACGATGCCGATTACTGGAACGAACTGAACAACAGCCTGACCCGCTATCTGGAAGAGCTGGAATTGACCCGGGAGCGCGTGGGGCTTGTGCTGGAGGCCGAAGACCGGCGGTTGAGCGTGCGTATGAATCGCACGATGTATCGCTTCGGGATCATTACCTGCATCTTTTTGCCGATGAGTTTTTTCACCGGTCTGCTGGGTATCAATGTCGGCGGCATTCCGTTTGCTGAAAGCCCTTATGGCTTCCTGATCGCCTGCTTGACGGTGCTCGCCATGGCCCTGGGCCAGTGGTGGTTGTTCCGTCGTTTGCGCTGGGTATGAAGAGGCCGCATGTGACCCGACCAAATCTGCCCGCGTCTTTCACAGACATCACGAGAGGTGCGTATGCACGATCCGTTTGAACAGTCTTTGCGCGACATGCTCAACGCCTCGCCGTCCAGCCGCGACGACGATGCCTGTCTGGGCCGCGTACTCAAAACCGCCAACCGCCAGGTCGGCGCCGGTGACCTGTTCAGCCTGCTGGGCCGCTGGCTGCCCGCGCTGATGATCGCCCTGAACAATGGCTCGGCGCATGTTTCGCCGGTTTCCCGTCTTCGTAAACCTGCTGTTCGCACTGCTGATAAGGCTGATTGAATATGGAACTTGATCTCTGGACTCAGAGCCTCGTCACTGCAATGACTGCGTTGTGGACCAAAGTCGCTAATTTCATTCCGAACCTGTTCGGCGCACTGGTTGTGCTGCTGCTGGGTTTCGTCGTGGCCAAGCTGCTCGACACCTTGCTCTCCAAGTTGCTGGCCAAATTGGGCCTCGATCGCCTGATGGGCGGCACGGGTCTGACCAAGCTGATGTCGCGTGCCGGGCTGCAAGTGCCGATCTCGACCCTGATCGGTAAAATCGTTTATTGGTTCGTTCTGCTGATCTTCCTGGTTTCTGCAGCAGAATCCCTTGGCCTTGAACGAGTTTCAGCTACGCTGGACATGCTGGCGCTGTATCTGCCAAAAGTTTTCGGCGCCGCGCTGGTGTTGCTGGTTGGTGTGTTGCTCGCGCAATTGGCCAACGGCCTGGTACGCGGAGCGGCGGAAGGTGTAGGTCTGGACTACGCTTCCGGGCTGGGGCGTATCGCGCAGGGTCTGGTGATCATCATCAGTATCTCGGTGGCGATCAGTCAGCTCGAGGTCAAGACCGACCTGCTGAACCATGTGATTGTCATCGTATTGATTACCGTTGGTCTGGCAGTTGCGCTGGCCATGGGTTTGGGAAGCCGGGAAATAGCCGGGCAGATTCTTGCGGGAATCTATGTGCGTGAGTTGTACGAGGTTGGGCAACAAGTGCGTGTTGGCGAGGTCGAAGGCCAGATCGAAGAGATCGGCACGGTTAAAACCACATTGCTGACCGATGAGGGTGAGCTAGTCTCTCTCTCCAATCGGATCCTGCTGGAACAGCATGTGAGTAGCCGCTAAACCGGCAAACCCTGCTAATGTATGCCGCCGCAAAATGCCAGCCAAGGCTGGCTGCGGTGGACATTGACCTGACTGTCGGCACGACTTGTTTTGAATAAAGCCCAAACGCTATCCACGCGCTACGACCCCCGCGAGCTCTCTGACGAGGAGTTGGTCGCGCGCTCGCACACCGAGCTTTTTCACGTAACGCGCGCTTACGAAGAATTGATGCGGCGTTACCAGCGAACATTATTTAATGTCTGTGCGAGATATCTTGGGAACGATCGCGACGCAGACGATGTCTGTCAGGAAGTGATGCTGAAGGTGCTGTATGGCCTGAAGAACTTCGAGGGGAAATCGAAGTTCAAAACCTGGCTTTACAGCATCACTTACAACGAATGCATCACGCAGTATCGGAAGGAACGGCGTAAGCGTCGCTTGATGGACGCTCTCAGCCTGGACCCTCTTGAAGAAGCGTCTGAAGAAAAGGCGCCGAAACCGGAGGAAAAGGGTGGGCTTGATCGCTGGCTGGTGTATGTGAATCCGATTGACCGCGAAATTCTGGTGCTACGATTTGTCGCAGAGCTGGAGTTTCAGGAGATCGCAGACATCATGCATATGGGTTTGAGTGCGACAAAAATGCGTTACAAACGCGCTCTAGATAAATTGCGTGAGAAATTTGCAGGCATTGCTGAAACTTAGTTCAGCGCAAATATCTCTTACGTGTAGGCAAGTTCTGATAGACTTGCCGCCGAGTTGTCCCCCGGTTTGCGGGACTGCTTCACAATCACCAGATGGGGATTTAACGGATGAAACTGAAAAACACCTTGGGCTTGGCCATTGGTTCTCTGATTGCCGCCACTTCGTTCGGCGCTCTGGCACAAGGCCAAGGCGCAGTTGAAATCGAAGGCTTCGCCAAGAAAGAACAATTCGACAGCGCTCGTAACTTCAAGAATAACGGCAACCTGTTCGGCGGTTCGATCGGTTACTTCCTGACCGACGACGTAGAACTGCGTCTGGGCTACGACGAAGTGCACAACGTACGTGCCGACGATGGCAAGAACGTCAAAGGCGCTAACACCGCTCTGGACGCTCTGTACCACTTCAACAACCCAGGCGACATGATTCGTCCATACGTTTCGGCCGGTTTCTCTGACCAGAGCATCGACCAGAACGGTTCGAACGGTCGTAACCGTTCCACCTTCGCCAACGTTGGCGGCGGTGCCAAGCTGTACTTCACCGAGAACTTCTACGCCCGTGCTGGCGTTGAAGCTCAATACAACATCGACCAGGGCGACACCGAGTGGGCTCCTAGCGTCGGTATCGGTGTGAACTTCGGTGGCGGCTCCAAGCCTGCTGCTGCTCCAGTTCCAGCACCTGCTGAAGTCTGCTCCGACAGCGACAACGATGGCGTTTGCGACAACGTTGACAAGTGCCCGGACACCCCAGCCAACGTAACTGTTGACGCTGATGGCTGCCCAGCAGTTGCTGAAGTTGTTCGTGTTGAGCTGGACGTGAAATTCGACTTCGACAAGTCGGTCGTCAAGCCAAACAGCTACGGCGACATCAAGAACCTGGCTGACTTCATGAAGCAGTACCCATCCACCACCACTACTGTTGAAGGTCACACTGACTCCGTCGGTCCTGACGCTTACAACCAGAAACTGTCCGAGCGTCGTGCAAACGCCGTTAAGCAAGTTCTGACCAACCAGTACGGTGTTGAATCGTCCCGCGTTCAGTCTGTTGGCTACGGCGAATCCCGCCCAGTTGCTGACAACAAAACTGACGCTGGCCGTGCTGTTAACCGTCGCGTAGAAGCGCAGGTTGAAGCTCAAGCTAAGTAATTAGCTGCCGCTCTGAGAAAAGCCCGGCTTAGGCCGGGCTTTTCTTTGTCTGCGATTTGCTGAGACGATGTATCTTCAGGCCATCGCCACCGAAGGCAGATCATTCTGCGCAGACTGAGTTGCGGCTGCGACTGCCCCGATCACCAGGATTGCAGGGCTTTTCAGCTCGAACAGTCGGGCATCTTCGCTCATGGTGCTCAAGTCACTGCGGCATTCGCGCTGCTGCGGCAGTGAAGCATTTTCGATCATCGCCACCGGCGTATCCGCCGCCATCCCTCCGGCCAGCAGTTGCTCGCGAATCTCGCCCAGTTTGGCCACACCCATGTAGATCACCAGCGTCGTCCCGCTCTGGGCCAGTGCCTGCCAGTTCAGTTGGCTGTCGTCCTGAGTGTGCGCGGTCACCAGCGTTACGCCTCTTGCGATGCCGCGCAAGGTCAGGGAAATATCGCATTGCGTGGCGCCGGCCAGGCCCGCGGTGATGCCGTTGACCAGTTCCACTTCGACGCCGCGCTCGCGCAGCCACTGCGCTTCTTCACCGCCACGGCCGAAAATGCACGGATCGCCACCCTTGAGCCGCACCACGCATTTGCCGTGGCGCGCGTAACGCAGCATCAGCCGGTGGATGAACGCCTGCGGGGTCGAGCGACAACCGCCACGTTTGCCCACGCTGATGATCCGCGCGTCAGGGCAGTGTTCCAGCACCGCTTCGTTGACCAGGTCGTCGATCAGCACCACATCGGCCGCGCGCAACGCGCGTACCGCTTTGAGGGTCAGCAATTCCGGATCACCAGGACCTGCACCCACCAGCCAGACTTTTGCATTCATGGTGTTTTCCTCATCAGATGACGGCGGCCGGCTGCACATCGGCGGCCAGCAAGCGTTTGATTTCCGGGACGCACGAGCCGCATTGCGTGCCGCAGCCCAATTGATTTTTCAGACCCTGCAGATCCAGACCCTGGCGAATGCCAGCGCAGACGGCGTTGAGGCTGACGTTTTCGCAGTTGCACAAAGTCTTGTTGGCGGCCATCTGCACGCCGGCATTGCCCGGCGGCGCACTCATCGGCGCCAGCAGCCAACGGCGCAATTGTTCGTCGGCACGACCCTCCAGCCACAAACCTTGCAGCCAGTGCTGCGCGAGGGTTTCGCCGGCCAGACGAATCGCGGTAATCCGACCATTCTCGATGCGCACGCGCTTGCCGATGGCGCGGCGTGGATCGTCGTAAGCGAGGACCGGACCGTCAATCAGTGACAGACACTGATCGATTTGCGCGAGCAATGGCGCATCCGGCGCCTCTTGGCTGCCAGCGCGTATCAGCAGCGCCGGACGTTCGCGTCCGACAAGGCTGAGGCTGACGTAGGAAAACGCCTCGCAGAGCGGTCGTAGCGTCTCGAAATGCCGTTGCACATCGCCCTCGATCAGGGCGAACAGTTGCCACGGCAGATTGACCGGCTCCAGGCGCACACCGCTGTGTTTCAGTTCCGGTTGTTTCGACAGTGGATCGAAGGCCGGCTGAGTCAGGTTGTTCACGCCGCCCTTGAGAAAACGATCGCCCCAGTGCATCGGCAAAAACGCCTGACCGGGACGCACGCTGTCATCGCTGCCGACCGCGACAATCACCGCGCCACGACGGCTTTTCAGATTGACCAGATCGCCCGGTTGCAGACGGTGCCGGCGCATCTCCTCGGGATGCAGGCTCAACACCGCTTCGCTGACATGGCCGAACAGTTGCGCAGCGGTGCCGGTGCGGCTCATGCCGTGCCACTGATCGCGCAGGCGCCCGGTGAGCAGGGTCAGCGGGAAGCGTGCATCGCGTTGCTCCCTGGCGGCACGATACGGCTCGGCGATGAATTGCGCGCGACCGCTGGCGGTAGGAAAAACCCCGTCGGTGTACAAGCGTGAGGTGCCTTGGCGGGCACCGATCGGGAAGGGCCACTGTTGGGGGCCGATCTGGTCAATCAGCGCATGGCTGATGCCGGACAGGTCGAGATCGCGGTCGCGGGTCAGGCCTTTGAATTCATCGAACAATTGCGCCGGCTCAGCGAAGGCAAACAGACTCGGCTGCTGCGCACGCAGACGGAGCTCCAGCCGCTGGGCGAAATCCACGGTGATCGCCCAGTCCGGCCGTGCTTCACCCGGTGGGACAATCGCCTGGCGAACGTGGGAAATGCGCCGCTCGGAGTTGGTCACCGAGCCTTCTTTCTCGCCCCAGCTGGCGGCAGGCAGCAGCAGGTCTGCGAAGGCGGCGGTTTCGGTGGTGCGAAACGCTTCCTGCAACACCACGAACGGGCAGGTCTCGAGGGCCGCGCGCACCGCGCTTTGGTCCGGCATTGATTGCGCCGGGTTGGTACAGGCAATCCACAGCGCCTTGATCTTGCCGCTGCGCAGGTTTTCGAACAGTTCGATGGCGCTGAGGCCGGGCGCTTCCGGCAAACTTTCCACGCCCCAGTATTGCGCTACTTCGGCCCGATGCTGCGGGTTGGCCGCATCGCGGTGGCCGGGCAGCAGATTCGACAGGCTGCCGGTTTCGCGCCCGCCCATGGCGTTCGGCTGACCGGTCAGGGAGAAAGGTCCTGCGCCCGGCCGGCCGATTTGCCCGGTGGCCAGGTGCAGATTGATCAGCGCGCTGTTTTTCGCGCTGCCGGCGGTGGACTGATTCAAGCCCATGCACCACAGCGACAGAAAGCTCGGGGACGTACCGACCCATTCGGCGCACTGCTGCAACTGCTCGACACTGATGCCGCACAGTTGCGAGACCATTTGCGGGGCGTAGTCGCGGACCAGATTCTTCAATTCGGCCAGACCTTCGGTGTGTGCCTTGATGAAATCGCGGTCGACCCAGTCTTCCCACAGCAGCAGGTGCAAAATCCCATGAAACAACGCGACATCGGTACCCGGCAGAATCGCCAAGTGCAGGTCCGCCAGATCACAGGTGTCGGTGCGCCGTGGATCGATGACGATGACTTTCATCTGCGGTCGCCGCGCTTTGGCGTCTTCCAGCCGACGGAACAGCACCGGATGGGCGTAGGCCATGTTACTGCCGACGATCATCACGCAATCGCTCAGCTCCAGATCTTCATAACTGCAGGGTGGCGCGTCGGCGCCGAGGCTGCGTTTGTAGCCGACCACGGCCGAAGACATGCACAGGCGTGAATTACTGTCGATGTTGTTGGTGCCGACCAGTGCCCGCGCGAGTTTGTTGAACGCGTAGTAATCCTCGGTGAGCAACTGCCCGGAGATGTAGAACGCCACGCTGTCCGGGCCGTGCTCGGAAATGCTTTCGGCGAAAACATTGGCGGCATGTTCCAGCGCGGTGCCCCAGTCTGTGCGGCTGCGCGCCAGACCTTTGCCCAGGCGCAGCTCTGGGTAGAGCGCGCGGGCGGCGAGGTCGCCGGTCAGGTGCAGGGTCGAGCCTTTGCTGCACAGTTTGCCGAAGTTGGCCGGGTGCGCCGGATCGCCGCTGACGCCGAGGATGCGCTCGCCGTCATGCTCGATCAGTACGCCGCAGCCGACCCCGCAATAGCAGCAGGTCGAGGCGGTCGTCTGGCGGTTCATCAGATGGCGTCCCGCAGGGCCAATTGCACCCGACCGTTTTCGACCCGCGCCGGATGGTGATGGGCGCAGCCAACGTCCGGCGCCTGGGCTTCGCCGGACTCGAGATCGATCTGCCAGTTGTGCAGCGGGCAGGCCACGCGCTTGCCGTAGATCAGGCCTTGCGACAGCGGTCCGCCTTTGTGCGGGCAGCGGTCGTCGAGGGCGAAAACCTCATCGTCGCTTGTACGAAAAATCGCAATGTCACCTTTCGGCCCGGCAATGATCCGCGAGCCGAGGGCATTGATCTCGTCGAGGGCACAGATATCGAGCCAGTTCATGCCGGCACCTCCAGGTTTTTCACAGGGATCACGTCAAATTCTTTCTTCAGTTGCGGCTGCGCCAGACGCTCTTTCCATGGGTCCTGTTCGAACGACAGGGAGAATTGCAGGCGCTCGTTCAAAGCTTTGCGGCGCTCGGCGTCCTCGAGCACGCTCTTCTTTATGTGCTCCATGCCGACCCGTTGCAGGTAGTGCACGGTGCGCTCGAGGTAGAAAGCTTCTTCGCGATACAGCTGCAGAAACGCGCCGTTGTATTCGCGCACTTCATCGGCGGTTTTCAGTTTGACGAAGAACTCGGCGACTTCGGTTTTGATCCCGCCGTTGCCGCCGATGTACATCTCCCAACCGGAATCGACGCCGATGATGCCGACGTCCTTGATGCCCGCTTCCGAGCAATTGCGCGGGCAGCCGGAGACCGCGAGTTTGACCTTGTGCGGCGACCACATGTTGAACAGGTCGTGCTCGAGGTCGATGCCCAGTTGCGTTGAATTCTGCGTGCCGAAGCGGCAGAACTCGCTGCCAACGCAAGTCTTCACGGTGCGGATGGATTTGCCGTAGGCGTGGCCGGATGGCATGTCGAGGTCCTTCCACACGCCGGGCAGGTCCTGCTTTTTGATCCCCAGCAAATCGATGCGCTGGCCGCCGGTGACCTTGACCATCGGCACCTGATATTTGTCGGCGACGTCAGCGATGCGCCGCAGCTCCGAAGGATTGGTCACGCCGCCCCACATCCGTGGCACCACCGAATACGTGCCGTCCTTTTGAATGTTGGCGTGGGCGCGTTCGTTGATCAGGCGCGATTGCGGATCGTCCCTGGCTTCGCCCGGCCAGGTGGAAATCAGATAGTAGTTGAGCGCCGGGCGGCAGGTCGCACAGCCGTTGGGCGTGCGCCAGTTCAGGTAGCTCATGGTGTCGGCGATGGTCAGCAGGTGCTCCTGGCGAATCGCCTGGCGGATCTGGCCGTGGTTGAGGTCGCTGCAACCGCAAATGGCTTTTTCGCTTTTCGGTTTGACGTCCGCCGCGCCGCCGACGGTATTGATGAGGATCTGCTCGACCAGGCCGGCGCAGGAACCGCAGGAGCTGGCAGCCTTGGTGTGTTTCTTCACTTCGTCGACGCTGAACAGGCCGTGTTCCTGAATCGCCTTGACGATGGTGCCTTTGCACACGCCGTTGCAACCGCAGACTTCGGCGCTGTCGGCCATGACCATGGCTTTGTCCTGGCCTTGATGTCCTACGTCGCCTAAAGCGTTTTCGCCGAACATCAAGTGATCGCGGATCTCGCCAATGGCATGATTCTCACGAATCTGCCGGAAATACCAACCGCCATCTGCCGTATCGCCGTACAGACAGGCGCCGACCAGCACGTCATCCTTGATTACCAGTTTTTTGTACACGCCGCCGATCGGGTCGGAGAGTGTGATGGTCTCGGTGCCTTCGCCGCCCATGAAGTCGCCAGCGGAGAACAGGTCGATGCCGGTGACTTTGAGTTTGGTCGAGGTCACCGAGCCCTGATAACGAGCGAAGCCCAGTTGCGCGAGGTGGTTGGCGCAGACCTTGGCCTGTTCGAACAGCGGCGCCACCAGGCCGTAGGCGATGCCGCGGTGGCTGGCGCATTCGCCGATCGCATAGATACGCGGGTCGTAGGTTTGCAGGGTGTCGTTGACCAGAATCCCGCGGTTGCACGGGATGCCGGCCTTTTCCGCCAGTTCGGTGTTGGGGCGAATGCCGGCCGCCATGACCACCAGATCGGCCGGGATGATGTCGCCATTCTTGAACTGCACCGAGCCGACCCGGCCATTGCCGGCGTCGTGCAAGGCCTGGGTCTGTTCGCACAGGCGAAAGTGCAGCCCGCGCGATTCCAGCGCCGATTGCAGAAGCTGGCCGCTGGTTTTGTCCAGTTGCCGTTCCAGCAGCCATTCACCGAGATGCACCACGGTGACGTGCATGCCGCGCAGCATCAGGCCGTTGGCCGCTTCGAGGCCGAGCAGGCCGCCGCCGATGACCACGGCGTGCTTATGGGTTTTGGCGGTGTCGATCATCGCCTGGGTGTCGGCAATGTCGCGGTAACCGATCACGCCCTGCAGGGTGTTGCCGGGGATCGGCAGGATGAACGGCGTCGAGCCGGTGGCGATCAGCAGGCGATCATACTCGGCTTCGCTGCCGTCCTCGGCGATCACCCGGCGCTTGACCCGGTCGATCTCCACCACTTTGCGGTTGAGCAGCAGCTTGATGTTGTTTTCCAGGTACCAGTCGAGGTCGTTGAGCACGATCTCTTCGAAGGTCTGCTCACCGGCGAGCACCGGCGACAGCAGGATGCGGTTGTAGTTGGTGTGCGGTTCGGCGCCGAAGACCGTGATGTCGTACAGCTCGTTGCTCAGTTTCAGCAGTTCTTCGAGGGTGCGAACCCCGGCCATGCCATTGCCGATCATCACCAGTTTGAGTTTTTTCATCAGGTTCTCCGGGGAGCTGCGGCGGGCCTCTGGTGGGCCGTCGGGCCGTGCTCGACAAATTTTGCGCAAACAAAAAAAGGCGTCCCGCTAGTTGCCTAGCGAGGACGCCTTTGTCCTGGTCCCGTTCTCTCGGGGAGCCCAGCCTTCGTCGTTGAAGGTTGGGCTTTATGTGTGTGTTGAGAGGAGTAATGCAGTGGTTGTGCCAACTTGGGAAATGGCCGGTTTATTGGGGATCGGTTGAAAATGAAGGGTGGTTTTTGCACCGATTGGAGGCGTGTTGCTCGTTCGTGGCGCATTCAACTGGAAGATCTGCAGTGGCGGAACTGGCGTCATCGCGAGCAGGCGCACTCCTGCAGGGGAACGCATTGTAAATTGTAGGAGTGAGCCTGCTCGCGATAGCCGCAACTCGGTTTCAACTGTGAAACAACAGCACAAGCAGCACCACATTCCCCAACAAGGCCACCAGCGCCATGGTCCGCCAGACCTTCAACGGCTCCCGCTCCAGCAAAGGTCTGGGCCGCACACTCAAACTGCGCCGCTCGCCCTGTTCCAGCAGCAGCAACCATTCTTCCGCCGTTTCAAAGCGCTGCTGCGGATCGGCCGCGACGCCGCGCTCCAGACTCTGCGCCAGCCATTCCGGCAGATCCGGGCGAAACCGACTGGGGCTTACCGGCACGCCAAATCGCGGCCGCTGAAACGCTTCGATCTCGCCGTAGGGAAAATGCCCGGTGAGCAGGTAATACAGGGTCACGCCGACTGCATACAAATCCTGCTGCACGCTCGGCGAATCGCCGCGAAAGGCTTCCGGGGCAATGAAACTCGGGGTTCCCGGCAGCGTCGACGGCGCGTCCTGCGACAGACCGGGGCAGTAGGCGAGGCCAAAGTCCAGCAGACGCAATTCGCCGTCATCGCCCCAATGCAGGTTTTCCGGTTTGATGTCGCGGTGCAGGATTTGCCGCCGATGCAGCAGGCCGACCGCGCGCAGCAAGCGCTCGGCGATGTCCTGCCACTGCGCCAGCGGCAGCGGGCCGTGTTGTTGAAACAATTGGGCGAGAGTCGTTCCCGGGTATTCGCGCATCACGTAATACAGATGCTGGCGCTGCGGGCAGGCATGCACTTCGGGGAAGTGCCGGCCGGCGACGCGCCTGAGAAACCATTCTTCGGACAGCAGCGCTTGCCCGGCTTGCGGATCGTCCGCCAGATGCGCCGGCAGGGTTTTCAACAGCCACGACTGGCCCTGGCCATCGGCGACCCGGTACAGCAGCGATTGCTGGCTCTGCGCAACAATGCGTTGCACTTGCCAGTCTTCGAATGATTGGCCGGGTTTCAGTGGCGGCGGCAACGGCCATTGCTGCAGATGAATCAAGGCGTCGCCAATGCTCGACTCACCGAGCGCATCGACGCGCACCAGCAAGGCGCTGGCGTTGTCCTGACTGCCGGCCAGATGTGCGGCGTTGATCAGCGTTTGTGCGGCGTTCGTCAGATCCGGTTGATCACGCAGAATCGCCGCGATTGCGGTGTCGCCCAGCGTCGACCAGACGCCATCGCTGAGCAGCACGAAGCTTTCGCCTTCGTGCAGTTCACCATCGAGAAAATCCAGCACCAGGTGCTGGTCCAGTCCCAGCGCGCGCTTGAGGACATGTTGCATACCCGGCTGGTCCCAGACGTGATCCTCGGAGATGCGCTGCAACGTGTCGGCGTGCCAGCGATACACCCGGCAATCGCCGACATGGGCGAGGGTGAAGCGCCGCCCGCGCAGCACCAGCGCACTGACCGTGGTCAGCAGCGGTTGCCCGCCGCCATTGGCCTGCAGCCAGCGGTTTTGCGCGAGCAACAGACGATCCAGCGCTTGCGCCACGCTCCAGGTTTCCGGCGTGGCGTAGTAGTCCAGCGCCAGCGCCTGCAAGGTCGAACGCGCGGCGAGGCCGCCATCGGCGCACTGGCTGACGCCGTCGGCGATGGCGAACAGATAACCTTTACTGGCTGCCAGCGCTGGCGCCGGCGTCACCGAACGCAGCGCGTCCTGATTCTCCGCGCGCGGGCCGGTGGCGCTGGCTTCGGCAAAGCTCAGTTGCAGAGCCATCGACGCCTCAGACCCGCGCCGCCGTCACCGCTGCCGAACCCCAGGTAGTCCTCCAGCGACGCTTGACGCCATGCAGGCCAAACCATGCCAGTACGCCGAGGCTGGCGAACAACCACAGCGCCAGTTGATAGCTGCCGGTGCTCTGTTTGATTGCGCCCATGCCAGCCGCCAAAGCGAAACCGCCGATGCCGCCGGCCATGCCGATCAAACCGGTCATCACACCGATTTCCAGACGAAAACGCTGCGGCACCAGTTGAAACACCGCACCGTTGCCGGCGCCCAGACCGAGCATGGTGCAGACGAAAAGCGCCAGCGCCGCGTAGGAACTTGGCAGATTGAAGCCGACGGCAGCGATGCAGATGGCGGCGACGGTGTACATCGCCAGCAACGTGCGGATGCCACCGAAGCGATCGGCCAGCGCACCACCCAGTGGGCGCATCAGGCTGCCGCCGAACACGCAGGCCGCGGTGTAATAACCGGCGGTCACCGGGCTCAAACCGTATTGATCGTTGAAGTAGCCGGGCAGGGCGCTGGCTAGGCCGATGAAGCCGCCGAAGGTCACGCTGTAGAAAAACATGAACCACCAGCTATCGCGGTCGCCAAGGGCTTTGAAGTAATCGGCCATGGCCTTTGGTTTCGGCCGCTGCGGGGCGTTTTTCGCCAGCAAGGCGAACAGCACCAACGTCAGGATCAGCGGGATCAGCGCAAAGCCAAAGACATTGCTCCAACCGAACGCGGCGGCAATCACTGGCGCGAGCAGCGCGGCGAATACTGTCCCGGAGTTGCCCGCACCGGCAATGCCCATGGCTTTGCCTTGATGCTCTGGCGGGTACCATTGCGAGGCCAGCGGCAGGGCCACGGCAAACGACGCGCCGGCCATGCCGAGGAAGAGGCCGAGGATCAGCGCCTGCTCGTAACTGTGAATACCGAGTTTCCACGCGCCGAACAGTGCGCAGATAACAATGACTTGACCGATCAGCCCGGCAGTCTTCGGCGACAGCCGATCGGCCAGCATGCCCATGGCGAAGCGCAGCACCGCGCCGGCGAGAATCGGCGTGGCGACAACCAGGCCGCGTTGTTGGGTGGTCAGTTGCAGGTCGGTGGCAATCTGCACCGCCAGCGGGCCGAGCAGGTACCAGACCATGAAGCTCAGGTCGAAATACAGGAAGGCCGCGAACAATGTCGGGGTGTGGCCGGATTTCCAGAAGCTTGAATTCATCGCGCACCTCAGCTGATAAGATTCTCGGGAGTCATGCACAGCAGGTGGAGCGCCTGCACGGCCGCACCACCGGCCCCGGTCTGTGGGGCCAAAACGCAAAAACGCCGCTACCGGATTCGCTAAAGGGCGAATGGGGTGAGCGACGTCTTTGTCGTGGGTGGGGCAACCGCCGTTGGTTACCTGTGCCTTTACATAGCGAGATTTGTGCCAACAGGGGAAAAATCAAAAAGCCCCTCACCCTAGCCCTCTCCCGGAGGGAGAGGGGACTGACCGGGTTGTCTTGTGCTTTTCGCCGACCTGAACAACCGAGTCGATTATGGATTCACAGCAGAAAACACAGGATGGCGTACTCCCAGAGCATCCCCCAATCAGTTCCCTCTCCCTCCGGGAGAGGGCTAGGGTGAGGGGCATTTGATGTTCAACCAAAAGCTCAGCCGAGCAATTCGCTCATGGCAATTATCTGCTCCGCCACCTGTATCAGCTTCTGCTGGCGGCTCATGGCCTGGCGTCGCATCAGCGTGTAGGCCTCTTCCTCGTTGCAATCCTTCATCTTCATCAACAAACCCTTGGCCAGCTCGATGCGCTTGCGCTCGGCCAGTTGCTGGTCCCGCGCCTGCAACTGCGCGCGCAACGCCTGGTCGCTTTCAAAGCGTACCATCGCCACGTCGAGAATGGGCTGCAGGCGCTGAGCGTGGATGCCTTCGACGATGTAGGCGCTGACCCCGGACTTGATCGCCTGGCGCATCACCGTGGGGTCATGCTCGTCGGTAAACATCACGATCGGCCGTGGCTGGTCGCGGCTGACCAGCACCACTTGCTCCATCACATCGCGGCTCGGTGACTCGGTATCGATCAGGATCACGTCCGGGCGCACCGTTTCGACGCGTGCGGGCAGGTCGATGGTCAGGCCGGACTCGTCGATCACCTCGAAACCGGCCTCGGTCAATGCAGCCTTGAGACGGCCGACTTTTTTCGCGGTGTCGTTGATCAGCAGAATACGCAACATGTCGCGGCCTCCGGTCAGCGCTGGACAAGCAGGGGAGCGTCGTCGTTCAGCGCGTGCAGCTTGAAGCTGCGCGCGTATCCGGTCGGATCGCTGCCGTCCCAGACCTTGCCATCAAGCAACTGGCTGCTGCGCATGTCGGTGCCCCAGGCGGCCACGCCAACCGCCGTTGCGGCATCGCGATACAGCTGCAGTTGCTGAACCTGACGGGCCACGGCGAGGTAGTCCGGGTCGCTCCGCAGCAGACCCCATCGGCGGAACTGGGTCATGAACCACATGCCATCGGAGAGGTACGGCAAGTTGACTTCGCCATTGCCATGAAAGCGCAGCGCGTGCGGGTCTTGCCAGCGATTGCCGAGGCCGTCGGAATAGTCGCCGAGAAAGCGCGGTTCGATGCACGCCACCGGCGTGTCAAGATATTCTGCTGCGCTGAGCAGGTGCGCGGTGCTGCGGCGATTTTCCGGGCTGGCTTCGATGAAGCGGCTGGCCTCAAGAATCGCCATCACCAGCGCCCGTGCAGTATTGGGGTATTGCTCGACGAATTCACGGGTGCAACCGAGGACCTTTTCCGGGTGATCGGGCCAGATGGTCTGGCTGGTGGCGAGGGTGAAACCGAGGTCCTGCTGCACCGCGCTGGCGGCCCACGGCTCGCCGACGCAAAAACCGTCGATGCGCCCGGCTTGCAGGTGCGCGACCATTTGCGGCGGCGGCACCACCACACTGTCGACGTCCTGCAACGGATGGATGCCCTGACTCGCCAGCCAGTAATACAGCCACATCGCATGGGTGCCGGTGGGGAAGGTCTGGGCGAAGGTCAGTTTTGCGCGGCTTTGGTGCACGTGGCGGTCGAGCGCTTCAGGACTGTTCACGCCGAGGTTTTGCAGACCGCGCGAGAGGTTCAGGCTCTGGCCGTTCTGGTTGAGACCCATCAGCACGGCCATGTCGGTCGGCGCGACGCCGCCGATGCCCAGGTGCACGGCGTAGATCAGCCCGTACAGGCTGTGCGCGGCGTCGAGTTCGCCGCTGACCAGTTTGTCGCGCAGGTTGGCCCAGGAGGCCTGGCGCTTGAGGTTCAGGGTCAGGCCGTAGGGCTGGGCAAAGCCCTGCGTGGCCGCGACGACGACCGAGGCGCAGTCGCTCAGGGCCATGAAGCCGAGGTTGATCGCGCTCTTTTCCGGCGCATCGCTGCCATTGACCCAGGCCAGCGGCCCGACCGTCAGTTCATTCATACATCGCCACCTCGAAAAAAAGCGCCGCCGCGGACTTTGCCCAGGCAAATCCCGTAGACGACGCCATTGTCCGTGCTCGCCGGTCGTCATTGGCCGGCGAGTTGATAACCCGGGAAGTGCAAGGCATATGCCACCGGCGCGATTTGCGCGTGCGCCTCGCGCCGCAGGGCCATGCCCGGCTATAATCGCCGCCTCTTTTCGCCGCCCGAGTCATCGCCGCCCATGTACACCCTGGCCCGTCAGCTGTTGTTCAAACTTTCCCCGGAAACCTCCCACGATCTGTCGCTGGATCTGATCGGCGCGGGTGGACGTTTGGGCCTCAACGGCTTGCTCTGCAAGGCGCCGGCGCAGGTGCCGGTAACCGTCATGGGCCTGGAGTTTCCCAACCCGGTGGGGCTGGCGGCCGGTCTGGACAAGAACGGCGCGGCCATCGACGGCTTTGCGCAACTGGGCTTTGGCTTTGTCGAAATCGGCACCGTCACCCCGCGTCCACAACCGGGTAATCCGAAACCACGGATTTTCCGCCTGCCGGAAGCCGGGGCGATCATCAACCGCATGGGCTTCAACAACCTCGGCGTCGACAACCTGCTGGCGCGCGTCGCCGCAGCGAAATACCAGGGCGTGCTGGGCATCAACATCGGCAAGAACTTCGACACCCCGGTCGAGCGTGCAGTCGACGATTATCTGATCTGCCTCGACAAGGTTTACGCCCACGCCAGCTATGTGACGGTTAACGTCAGTTCGCCAAACACCCCGGGCCTGCGCAGCCTGCAGTTCGGTGATTCGCTCAAGCAGCTGCTCGCCGACCTGGCCACGCGCCGCGCCGAACTGGCGCTGCGCCACGGCAAGCATGTGCCGCTGGCAATCAAGATCGCCCCGGACATGACCGACGAAGAAACCGTGCAGGTGGCGCAGGCGCTGATCGAAACCGGCATGGACGCGGTGATCGCCACCAACACCACCCTCAGCCGGGTGGGCGTTGAAGGCATGGAGCATGGCGACGAGGCGGGCGGTCTGTCCGGCGCACCGGTGCGCGAGAAGAGCACCCACACCGTGAAGGTGCTGGCGGGTGAGCTGGCCGGGCGTTTGCCGATCATCGCCGCCGGCGGGATCACCGAAGGCAAGCACGCGGCCGAGAAGATCGAGGCCGGTGCCAGCCTGGTGCAGATTTATTCGGGCTTCATCTATAAAGGCCCGGCGCTGATTCGCGAAGCGGTCGACGCCATCGCCGCGTTGCGCTGAGCCATCTGACCCACCCGTCCCCCCTGTAGGAGTGAGCCTGCTCGCGATAGCGGTATATCAGTCACATCTTCAATGACTGACCCACCGCTATCGCGAGCAGGCTCACTCCTACAGGTAATGTGCTCGGCAGAAAAAATAGCAGGCAATAAAAAGGGCTCCTCGAAGGAGCCCCTGGGCCGTAGCCCGCCGTCCGGGAGGGACGTGCGTGGTTAATTCGTTACATATTCAGATTGTCGTGTCGGAATAAATGCCCTGTGTCAGCCGACGGCGTGAAGTTCGTTGAGTCTGTGGATTCCCGCAGTGCCGGTCATACCGTCCCAGTTGTCGCCGCGTCCTTCTCGCCAGCCGTTGATCCAGGCTTGACGTACCGACGGTAGAGTAAATGGGCAAAGCTCACGGGATTTGCCACCAACGCCATATTGATATCCGCGCAAAAACGCTCTTTCCAACGGATCACGCTTAAGTCTTCTCATAGGGTGTTTCCCTCACTTGTTGACTGTAGTGTCGCGTTGACCTCAATTGAGGTCTGGCAGAAAAAACCTGCCATGGTGCGGCTCGCTGCCGGCGTGGCGAGCCAAGGTGTTGACGCCGTTGCGACGTCAACCTGTATGCAGTTCTAACCAATGAGTCACAGCGAGGGAATGACCGTTTTGTCATAAGCACGTAACGGAAAGGATGCTATGGCAATAAGTAACCGCGTATTAATTGAACGTTTGTTGAGCAAACCCCGGTATGATCGGCGCCGCGCTGGATGATGGGGTTAATTCTTTAGTGAGAATGACCCACGTTTGCGCTCAGGTACTAAGCGACGAAGGGTCACTTCAAGACATTTTGTTGCCTCAACTTTTTTATCTGTCCCGGCATCTAAGCTCTTTTAACCCGAGCAGCGGGGATGGAACGGCACACCTTCGTGCCACGCGGGCGCTCTTTCAGAAAAGCGCCTGATTGAAAACCGGATCGGCAATGCGTTGCCGGTCCACTAGCCAAAGGCTTTGGAAATCACCATGTCCGACCGTTTCGAACTCTTCCTCACTTGCCCCAAAGGCCTTGAAGGCCTGCTCATCGAGGAAGCCGTCGGGCTTGGCCTTGAAGAAGCGCGCGAGCACACTTCCGCCGTGCGTGGCATGGCGACCATGGAAACCGCTTATCGCCTGTGCCTCTGGTCGCGTCTGGCCAACCGCGTGTTGCTGGTGCTCAAGCGCTTCCCGATGAAAGACGCTGAAGACCTGTACCACGGCGTGCTCGACATCGACTGGCAGGACCACATGCTCAGCGACGGCACCCTGGCCGTCGAATTCAGCGGCCACGGCTCGGGCATCGACAACACCCACTTCGGCGCCTTGAAAGTCAAAGACGCCATCGTCGACAAGCTGCGCACGCCGCAGGGCGACCGCCCGTCGATCGACAAGCTCAATCCGGACCTGCGCATTCACCTGCGTCTGGATCGCGGCGAAGCGATCCTCTCTCTCGACCTCTCCGGCCACAGCCTGCACCAGCGCGGCTATCGCTTGCAGCAGGGCGCGGCGCCGCTGAAGGAAAACCTCGCGGCCGCAATCCTCATTCGTTCCGGCTGGCCGCGCATTGCTGCCGAGGGCGGCGCACTGGCTGACCCGATGTGCGGTGTTGGTACGTTCCTCGTCGAAGCGGCGATGATCGCCGCCGACATGGCACCCAACCTGCGCCGTGAGCAGTGGGGCTTCACCGCCTGGCTGGGTCACGTTCCGGCGTTGTGGAAAAAACTCCACGAAGAAGCTGTGGAACGCGCTGCGGCCGGCCTGGCCAAGCCACCGCTGTGGATTCGCGGTTACGAAGCCGATCCGCGTTTGATCCAGCCAGGGCGCAACAACGTTGAACGCGCCGGTCTCAGTGAGTGGATCAAGATTTATCAGGGCGAAGTCGCGACGTTCGAACCGCGTCCGGACCAGAACCAGAAAGGCCTGGTCATCTGCAACCCGCCGTACGGCGAGCGTCTCGGTGACGAAGCCAGTCTGTTGTACCTCTACCAGAACCTCGGCGAGCGGCTGCGTCAGGCCTGCCTGAACTGGGAAGCGGCGGTGTTCACCGGTGCCCCGGACCTGGGCAAGCGCATGGGCATCCGCAGCCACAAACAGTATTCGTTCTGGAACGGCGCGCTGCCGTGCAAGCTGCTGCTGATCAAGGTCCTGCCGGACCAGTTCGTCACTGGCGAGCGGCGCACCCCGGAACAGCGTCAGGCCGAGCGCGAACAAGCGGCCTACGATCAAACCCCGGACGAGCCGCAGGAACGCAAGTTCAACAAGAACGGCAACCCGATCAAGCCGACCCCAGCCCCGGCACCGGTGATCGAACAGCCGCGCTTGAGCGAAGGCGGGCAGATGTTTGCCAACCGCCTGCAAAAGAATCTCAAGGCCATGGGCAAGTGGGTCAAGCGCGAAGGCATCGATTGCTACCGTGTCTACGATGCCGACATGCCTGAGTATGCGATGGCCATCGACCTGTACCACGACTGGGTGCACGTTCAGGAATACGCCGCGCCGAAATCCATCGACCCGGAAAAAGCCTCGGCGCGCATGTTCGATGCGCTGGCAGCGATTCCGCAGGCGCTGAACGTCGACAAGAGCCGCGTGGTGGTCAAGCGTCGCGAGCGTCAAAGCGGCACCAAACAGTACGAGCGTCAGGCGGCGCAGGGCAAGTTTGTCGAGGTCAATGAAGGCGGAGTGAAGCTGCTGGTCAACCTCACCGACTACCTCGACACCGGTCTGTTCCTCGACCACCGGCCGATGCGCATGCGCATTCAGAAAGAGGCCGCCGGCAAGCGCTTCCTCAATCTGTTCTGCTACACCGCGACCGCCAGCGTGCACGCGGCCAAGGGCGGGGCGCGCAGCACCACCAGCGTCGACCTGTCGAAAACCTATCTGGACTGGGCGCGCCGCAACCTGTCGCTGAACGGTTTCTCGGACAAGAACCGTCTGGAGCAAAGCGACGTGATGGCCTGGCTGGAAAGCAGCCGCGACGAGTACGACCTGATCTTCATCGACCCGCCGACGTTCTCTAACTCCAAGCGCATGGAAGGCATCTTCGACGTGCAGCGTGATCAGGTGCAGTTGATCGATCTGGCGATGGCGCGTCTGGCACCCGGTGGCGTGCTGTATTTCTCCAACAACTTCCGCAAGTTCCAGTTGGAGGACAACCTCGCCGAGCGTTACGCGGTCGAGGAAATCAGTGCGCAGACCATTGATCCGGATTTCGCCCGCAATACCAGGATCCACCGCGCCTGGAAAATCACGGCTCGTTGACGCCTGCCGGGATTGGATCCTCAGAGCCTTGATTTTAAAAGGCTCCGTGGATCCGCCCGCGCTAGCTAAATTAGTGGCTAATAGCTATAACTCACACACGGTCAATGGGGTTTTCCCGTAATGCTCGCGCAGTGAGTGGTCTTTATGTCGTTGCACCCCGTGCGCCCGAAGATACTGGGCTTTATCAGTGAAGACGTCTCGGCCTGGCTGGTCGCGATGCTGGTATTGCTCGCCGGCGGAATTCTCACGGGGTTGCTCGCCTGGGCCAGTTACAACCAGTTTCAGCAGCAACTGCGTCAGCGCTTCCAGTTGCTGGCCAACGAGCGCTACAGCCGTATCGAAGAGCGCTTTCAGGATCAGGAACAACGCCTCGATAGCCTGCGGCGGTTCTTCGCCAATTCCGAATCAGTGTCCCGCGCCGAATTCGACGGTTACTCCCGACCGTTATTGCTGCGCACTCAAGCCTATACCTATGCCCCCAGAATCAGCGGCGCCGAACGTGCGCTGTTCGAGCAACGCGCGCGTGATGAAGGCCTGAGCACGTTCAACATCCGCGAACTGGACGCAAACGGCGAACTGCAACTGGCCGCGCCGCGCGATGAATACGTGCCGGTGCTGTACACCCAGACGCAGAGTCGCCTGCCGGCGCCGCTGGGCTATGACTTGCTCGCTCAGCCATTGCGCCGCGAAACCCTGCAACGTGCCGACCGGCTGCGCAGCCTGGTGGTGTCGCAACCGATGCATCTGGTCGGGATAGAACCGTCGTATGCGCGCGGGGTGTTGCTGCTGGCACCGGTGATTCGCCCAGACGAGGCACAGCCGTTCGGCTATGTGATGGCGGTGATCAGCATGCGCCAGTTGCTCGCCGACGGCTTGCCGGATGCGCTGCATGATTATCTCTCGGTGCGCATTATCGATCTGTCGACCCATGACCAGCATGAGGTGCTGTTCGAGTCGAGCAATCAAGCGGTGCCGAGCGATCTGGCGGCCACGCGACTGGTGCGCATGGCCGACCACGACTATCAGGTCGATATCCTGCCGAGCGAAGGGTTCATGCAGGCTAATCACTCGTCCGTCAGCAGCGTGGTTGTGCTGGGCAGTTTGCTCAGTCTTTTGCTCAGCGCGCTGCTTTATGTGCTGGTCAGCCAGCGCCAGCGCGCCTTGCGTCTGGTTGAACTGCGCACCCAGGAGCTGCATGCCAGCGAACAGGAACTGCGCGGCACCCACGGCCAGCTGCGCGGCGTGCTCAACGCAGCGACCCAGGTGGCAATCATCGCCACGGACTTGCGCGGTGTGATCAATACGTTCAACCCCGGCGCCGAGCAGATGCTCGGCTACAGCAGTAGCGAAGTCGTCGGGCGCATGACCCTGGAAAACCTGCACCTGCCCCGCGAACTGGCCGCCCGCGCGGCCGAGCTGAGTGCGCGCTACGGCAAAAGCATTCCGACCTGCCATGCGATGCTGGTCGAGGGCGGCGAAGTCGGTGGCCATGAAGCCCGCGAATGGACGCTGGTGCGCAGCGACGGCAGTCACCTGCCGGTCAACATGCTCGCCACCCCGGTGCTTGATGAACAAGGTTTGTGGGTCGGGCATCTGGCGATCTGCATCGACATCACCGAGCGCAAACGCGTGCACGAAGTGCTGGCGGCGCGCGATGTGCTGCTAAAGAAGCTCAGCGCCCATGTGCCCGGAGGCATCTACCAGTTCAAGATGGAATTTGATGGACGCTTCAGCGTGATCTATGCCAGCGACGGTATCCGCGAGATCTACGAGCTGGAGCCGGACGTGCTGCTGTTCAACGCCGAGGCGATTTTCACCCGGATTCATCCGCAAGACGTGACCCGCGTACGCTCGTCAATCCGCGCCTCGGCCGAAAGCCTCAGTCCGTGGCGCGAGGAATACCGCGTACAACTGCCCGAGCGCGGCCTGCGCTGGGTGCGAGGTGAAGCGACGCCGGAGGAGCAGCCGGGTGGGGGCGTGTTGTGGCACGGCTACATCTCGGACATCTCCGACCTCAAACGCGTAGAAGAAGAACTGCGCGCGTTGTCGATCACCGACTCGCTGACCGGCATTCACAACCGCCGCTACTTCCAGGAGCGCCTGACCACTGAAATGGCGCGGGTCGAGCGCGGCGGTGGCGAATTGTCGGTGATCATGCTCGACATCGACCACTTCAAACGGATCAACGACCACTACGGCCACGCCGTGGGCGACCGGGTGTTGCAAGCCGTGTGCGAGCGGATCGGCCATCGCCTGCGCCGCACCGATGTGTTCTGCCGTCTGGGCGGCGAGGAGTTCATGGTGCTGTGCCCGGACATCGACGGCGAACACGCCTATATGCTGGCCATGGAGCTGTGGGAAGGCCTGCGCAGTGCACCGGTGGACGTGGTCGGCGTGGTCACGGCGAGTTTCGGCATCGCCAGCTGGCGACCGGGGGAGGGCGCGGATGCGTTGCTGCTGCGCGCTGACTCGGGCGTGTATGCAGCGAAGCAGAACGGTCGGGATCGGGTTGAGCGTCAGTCCGTTTGATATGGAAGCCAACACAATAACCTGTGGGAGCTAGCCTGCTAGCGATTGCATTGTGTCAGTCACTATCTCAGGTGACTGACCCTCCGCTATCGCCAGCAGGCTGGCTCCCACAGGGGTTATGTGTTGGTCAGAGGACCGAAGCGGTCTGCGGCAGTTTCGGCTGTTTGTACAGGTCCAGCAGCACCTGATCGAGCACCGACGATGCGCCGAACGGTGCCTTGTCATTCAGGATCGCCACCACCGCCCAGGTGTTGCCATTCACATCCCGGCTGAACCCGGCAATCGCCCGCACGGTGTTCAACGTACCGGTCTTGATGTGCGCTTCACCGCGCATGGCGGTGGTCTTCAGGCGTTTGCGCATGGTGCCGTCGGTACCGGCGATCGGCATCGAGCTGATGTATTCGGCGGCATACGGGCTGTGCCATGCGGCTTGCAGCATGCTCGCCATTTCACGGGCGCTGACGCGTTCGGCGCGGGACAGGCCGGAGCCGTTCTCCATCACCAGATGCGGCGCGGTGATGCCCTTCTTCGCCAGCCACTGGCGTACTACACGTTGCGCGGCTTTGGCGTCGTCACCGTCGGCTTCGTTGCGGAAACGCTGACCGAGGCTGAGGAACAGCTGCTGGGCCATGGTGTTGTTACTGTATTTGTTGATGTCGCGGATGATCTCGGCGAGGTCCGGCGAGTAGGCGCGCGCCAGCAGCTTGGCATTGCTCGGCGTTGAAGCGAGACGATCCTGGCCCTGAATGCTGCCACCCAGTTCTTTCCAGATCGCGCGCACGGCACCAGCGGTGTAGGTCGCGTGGTCGAGCAGCGACAGGTAGGTCTGCGAGCTGCAGCCTTCGCCCAACTGCCCGGCGACGGTCACGTTGACGCTGCCGTCAGCCTGCGGCACCGGGTTGTAACGCACGCCGCCGGTGCACTGCTTGGACGGCAGCGCCTTGACGGTGTTCTGGATATGGATGCTGGCGATCGGCGGTTCAACCGAAATCAGCACACGGCCACCGTCGTTGCGCGCGACGAAGCGCAGCGCCTTGAGGTTGACCAGCAACGAGTCCGGCTTGACCAGGAACGGCTTGTTGTCGTCATTGCCATCGTCGTTGAATTCCGGCAGTTGCGGCTGAATGAAGAAGTTGCGGTCGAGCACCAGATCCCCGGTGATCTGGGTCACGCCATTGGCGCGCAGGTCGCGCATCAGCAGCCAGAGCTTTTCCATGTTCAGCTTTGGATCGCCGCCACCCTTGAGGTAGAGGTTGCCGTTGAGAATGCCGCCGCTCAGGTCGCCGTCGGTGTAGAACTCGGTTTTCCACTGGTGGTTGGGGCCGAGCATTTCCAGCGCCGCATAAGTGGTCACCAGTTTCATCGTCGAAGCCGGGTTCACCGACACGTCGGCGTTGAACACGGTCGGCGTGCCCGGGCCTTCCAGCGGCACCATCACCAGCGACAGGGCGCTGGGCTGCAGTTTGCTGGCCTTGAGGGCTTTTTCGACGTTGGGGGTAAGGGCGGTGTTGATGGTGGCAGCGGAAACAGGCAGGGCCAGCGGCAGAAGAAGGCCGGCGAGAAGCAATGGACGCAACGATTTGATCATATGAAATAAAACCCTACAGCCGAGGGGGAAATAAACGAGGGCATGGATGAAAAAGCCCTCAGTGGTCATGAAAGTGTCGGCATTATGCCCCAAGCTGTAACAGCTTGTGCCTTGTCGGGGCGTTGCAAATCGTTATTTTTTACAGGCGGTCGGCCACAGAGGCCAGAGAGTCGGGCAATCGCCGGCTTAAACTGGTAAAGTGCCGGCCGTTATTACTTAAGAGGATTGTTCCAATGGCGACTAACCGTTCCCAGCGTCTGCGCAAAAAACTGTGCGTTGATGAATTTCAAGAGCTGGGTTTCGAACTGAACCTGGACTTCAAAGAAGACTTGTCCGAAGAAGCCATTGACGCTTTCCTCGAAGCATTCATCAAAGAAGCCATGGAAGCCAACGGTCTGGGTTATGTCGGCGGCGATGACTTCGGTCTGGTGTGCCTGCAGAAGCGCGGCTCGGTCAACGAAGAGCAGCGCGCTGCCGTTGAAGCCTGGCTGAAAAACCGCTCCGAGCTGACCAAGTACGAAGTCAGCCCGTTGCTGGACGTGTGGTATCCGGAAAAGCCGATCAACGCGGCCAAGTGATACTGAAAAGAACGGCGGCCTGAGGGTCGCCGTTTTTTTTCGTCTGGGGTTTGGGGGTTCGGCTTGGGTTCAGCGCTGAGCCAGACCCTCACCCCAGCCCTCTCCCAGAGGGAGAGGGGGCCTATCTGGGCGCAGTCAGTTCCCTCTCCCTTTGGGAGAGGGTTAGGGTGAGGGGTTTTTGATCTTAAGCTTTGCGCCAATTGAGGATCACCAGCGTCAGCACCCCCGCCACAATCCCCCAAAACGCAGAACCAATCGAAAACAACGTCAACCCCGACGCCGTAACCATAAAGGTAATCAGCGCCGCCTCACGTTCTTTCACCTCGGTCATGGCAATGCTCAAGCCGTTGATGATCGACCCAAACAGCGCCAATGCAGCAATCGACAGCACCAGCTCTTTCGGCAGCGCGGCAAACAGTGCCGCCAACGTCGCGCCGAACACCCCGGCGATTCCGTAGAAAATCCCGCACCAGACGGCAGCGGTATAACGTTTGTTGCGATCTTCGTGGGCGTGCGGGCCGGTGCAGATGGCCGCGCTGATGGCGGCAAGGTTGATGCCGTGCGAGCCGAACGGCGCCAGCAGCAGCGAGGCGATGCCGGTGGTGGTGATGAGCGGCGAGGCCGGGACGGTGTAGCCGTCGGCGCGCAGGACGGCGACGCCGGGCATGTTCTGTGAGGTCATGGCCACCACGAACAGCGGGATGCCAATGCTGATGGTCGCGGCCAGTGAAAAGTGCGGCGTGGTCCAGACCGGGGTGGCGACTTCCAGGTGGAAGGCGCTGAAGTCGAGCAGGCCCATGACGCCTGACAGCGCGGTGCCGACCAACAGGGCGGCGAGTACCGCATAGCGTGGCGACAGCCGTTTGATCAGCAGATAGGTGAAGAACATCCCCAGCACCAGCCCGGTACGGTGCTGCGCGGCGACGAAGATTTCGCTGCCGATCTTGAACAGGATGCCGGCCAGCAATGCCGCGGCCAGTGAGGCGGGGATCTTCTTCACCAGCCGTTCGAAGCTGCCGGTCAAGCCGCAGAGGGTCACCAGCACTGCGCAGGTGATGTAGGCACCGATCGCCTCGCCGTAGCTCACACCGCCGAGGCTGGTGATCAACAGTGCGGCGCCGGGCGTCGACCAGGCGATGGTGATCGGCGTGCGATAGCGCAGCGACAGGCCGATCGAACACACCGCCATGCCGATCGAGATCGCCCAGATCCACGAGGAAATCTGCCCGCTGGTCAGACCCGCCGCTTGTCCGGCCTGGAACATCAGCACCAGGGAGCTGGTGTAACCGGTCATCATCGCAATGAAGCCGGCGACGATGGCGGACGGTGTGGTGTCGGCGAGGGGACGCAGGCGGGCGTGGGTGGCGTCAGTCATGACGATGGTGTTCCTTATACCAATGGAGATCCCCGCCACAACACAGATCCTGTAGGCCTTCGCCTGCTCGCGATAGCGTTGTGTCATTCAACCATTAATTGACTGACCTACCGCTATCGCGAGCAGGCGAAGGCCTACAGGGGGTTAGCGTTGAAGGCGGATTCTGCGATCAAGCCTAAACTCAAACCCGAGGGATCGTTGCAATACAGCCGAACGCACAAACAGCCGTACAGTCGTGTTGCCACCATTCATTGTGTACAATCGCGCTGTTTTTTACGCGATACTTGCCAGCGACCTACTGTGCCGTATTACAGTCACGGTCTATTCGCCGCAGTTCTTCCGACCCGAGTGCCCATGAACGAACAGTTGCAACCCCTCAAGAAACAACCGCGAGCAGGCAAAGCCGGGCGCAGCGGAACCCAGGACGATATTGTCTACGCGCATATCTTCGAGGCGATCCTCGAGCAGCGTCTGGCGCCCGGCACCAAGTTGAGCGAAGAAGCGCTGGGGGAAATCTTCGGGGTCAGCCGCACCATCATTCGCCGCGCGCTGTCGCGTCTGGCCCATGAAGGCGTGGTGTTGTTGCGGCCCAACCGTGGCGCGGTGGTCGCCAGTCCGAGCGTTGAAGAAGCGCGTCAGGTGTTTCTCGCGCGCCGCCTGGTCGAGCGTGCGATCACTGAACTGGCCGTGCAGCACGCCACGGCCGAGCAGATCGCCGAATTGCGACAAATGGTCAATGACGAACGCGACAGCTTCTCGCGCGGCGATCGCGGTGCCGGTATTCGTCTCTCGGGCGAATTTCACCTGAAACTGGCGGAAGCGGCGATGAACGCGCCGTTGATCAGTTTCCAGCGCAGCCTGGTCTCGCAGACTTCGCTGATCATTGCCCAGTATGAAAGCGGCAACCGTTCGCACTGTTCGTACGACGAACACACCCAATTGATCGACGCCATCGAAAAACGCGACGGTGAACTGGCGGTAAACCTGATGATGCATCACATGGATCACATCGACAGCAAGCTCAACCTCGACGAGGAAGGCGCGTCGGATGACCTGCATGCGGTGTTCTCGCATTTGTTGCAGACCAAGAAGCCGGGACGCTCGAGCGCCAAGCTCTGAGCTGACACCGAGTTGGCCCCATCGCGAGCAGGCTCACTCCTACATTGGATCTTCAGTGGCCACAAAATGTGTGAACAACAAAGATCAACTGTAGGAGTGAGCCTGCTCGCGATAGCAATCTGACAGGCAATAATAAATCCCCTGAACTGAAAAGTACCGGGGGATTTTTTATGTCTTGGGAAAGCTTAACGCTGATGCACCAAAGTCCCCGCCGCATACGTCTGCGCCACCGTGCGGTCATCCCCCAGCGTCATCAGTACAAACAACGTTTCGGCAATGTTATTGGACTGCTTCAACCGGTAGCTCAGCAGCGGCGTAGCGTTGTAATCCAGCACCAGGAAATCCGCATCGGAGCCCGGTTGCAGGTTGCCGATTTTATCCTCCAGACGCAGCGCCCGCGCACCGCCCAGCGTCGCCAGATACAGCGACTTGAACGGGCTCAGCCGCGCGCCCTGCAGTTGCATCACCTTGTACGCTTCGTTGAGCGTCTGCAGCAGCGAGAAGCTGGTACCGCCGCCGACATCCGTACCGAGGCCGACATTGAGCTTGTGCTTTTCCGCCATCGGCAGGTTGAACAGGCCGCTGCCGAGGAACAGGTTGGACGTCGGGCAGAACGAGATCGCCGAGCCGGTTTCCGCCAGCCGCGCGCATTCTTCATCGCACAGGTGCACGCCATGGGCGAACACCGAGCGCTCGCCGAGCAGCTGATAGTGATCGTAAACGTCGAGGTAACCTTTGCGTTCCGGGAACAGCTCCTTGACCCACTCGATTTCCTTGAGGTTCTCGCTGATGTGGGTTTGCATGTACAAGTCCGGGTATTCGGTCAGCAGTTGCCCGGCGAGGGTCAGTTGTTCCGGGGTGCTGGTCGGCGCGAAGCGTGGCGTCACCGCATAGTGCAGGCGGCCCTTGCCGTGCCAGCGCTCGATCAGCGCCTTGCTCTCGACATAGCTCGATTCGGCGGTGTCGACCAGATAATCCGGGGCGTTGCGGTCCATCATCACCTTGCCGGCGATCATCCGCAGGTCGAGTTTCTCGGCTGCTTCAAAAAACGAGTTCACCGATTGCGGGTGCACGCTGCCGAACACCAGTGCGGTGGTGGTGCCGTTGCGCAGCAGTTCCTTGATGAAAATGTCCGCGACCTCGTCGGCGTGGGCCTTGTCGCCGAACTGGCTTTCGCAGGGGAAGGTGTAGGTGTTGAGCCAATCGAGCAATTGCTCGCCGTAGGAGCCGACCATGCCGGTTTGCGGCAGGTGAATGTGGGTGTCGATAAAGCCCGGGGTGATCAGCGCGTCCTGATAATGCTTGATTTCAATGTCCGCCGGCAGGGTCGGCAGCAGGTCGCTGGCGTGGCCGAGGGCACTGATCTTACCGCCATCGACCACCAGCAGGCCGTCCTCGAAATATTCGCAGGAGGCTTCGATGCCGACTTCGGCGGGGTCGGCAATGCTGTGCAGGATGGCGGCGCGGTAGGCTTTGCGAGTCAGAGGCATGAGGGTTCTCTAATCAGTTTGAGGCTTTGAGTTTGGCGGACTGGCTGCGGCGCGAGGCCGGCAGCAATCGGGCAATCGGTTCGGCGCTGGCGCTGTGCTGGCCGAAATTGGCGTTGTAGGTGGCGATGATCTCGCCGGCGATGGAAATGGCGATCTCCACCGGCAGTTTGCCTTTGACTTCGCTGATGCCCATCGGGCAGCGCATGCGTTGCACCACGCTGGGGTCGAAGCCACGATCACGCAGGCGATGTTCGAACTTGACGCGTTTGTTCTTCGAGCCGATCAAGCCGAACCAGGCGAAGTCGTTGCGTTTGAGAATGGCGGCGGTGAGTTCCAGGTCGAGCTGATGGTTGTGGGTCATGACGATGCAATAGCTGCCGGCGGGCAGATCATCGATTTCATCCACTGGCTCTTCGCTGACGATTTTACGCACGCCGTGGGGGATGTGCTCAGGGAATTCCGCCTCGCGCGAATCGATCCAGCGCACCCGGCAGGGCAGGCTGGCGAGCAGCGGCACCAGGGCGCGACCGACGTGGCCGGCGCCGAATACGGCGATTTGCGCCTGCACCTGGCCCATCGGTTCGAACAGCAACACCGTCGCGCCGCCGCAGCACTGGCCGAGGCTGGCACCGAGGCTGAAACGCTCCAGATGGGTGTCCTGCTTGCCGCTGGCGAGCATGTCGCGGGCGATCTGCATGGCCTTGTATTCCAGGTGCCCGCCACCGATGGTGTCGAACATCCGGTGGGCGCTGACGACCATTTTTGAGCCGGCATTGCGTGGCGTCGAGCCGAGCTCTTCGATGATCGTCACCAGCACACAGGGTTCGCCCTGGTTCTGCAGGTCGGCGAGGGCGTCGATCCAGTTGTACATAAACACCTCTCAGATCATTCCCACGCTCTGCGTGGGAATGCATCACTGGACGCTCCGCGTCCGCTGTTCAGGGAGCGACGCAGAGCGTCGCGGGCTGCATTCCCACGCGGAGCGTGGGAACGATCATCAACATCTTCGTTGTCTGTTCGGGCCTCATCGCGAGCAGGCTCACTCCTACATTTGGAATGCGTTCCCCTGTGGGAGTGAGCCTGCTCGCGATAGCCGCGCCTCGGTCCTAGAGCGGAGCCAGCTCGGTTTCAGCTTCGACAGCTTTCACCGCTTTGAGCTGGCGCATCTGCTCACACCCCCACAACACCCGCTCCGGGGTCGCCGGTGCGTCGATTTTTGGCTGATGCTTGTAGTCACCCAGGCTCGCCACCGCATCCTTGATCGCGCACCAGGCGGCAATCCCGAGCATGAACGGCGGTTCACCGACAGCCTTGGAATGGAACACCGTGTCTTCCGGGTTCTTGCGGTTTTCCACCAGCTTCACCCGCAGGTCCAGCGGCATGTCCGCCACTGCGGGGATCTTGTAACTGGCCGGGCCGTTGGTCATCAGCTTGCCCTTGTTGTTCCAGACCAGCTCTTCCATGGTCAGCCAGCCCATGCCCTGTACGAAACCGCCCTCGACCTGACCGATGTCGATCGACGGGTTCAGCGAGGCGCCGACGTCGTGCAGGATGTCGGTGCGCAGCATCTTGTACTCGCCGGTCAGGGTGTCGACGATCACTTCGCAGCACGCCGCGCCGAAGGCGAAGTAGTAGAACGGACGACCACGGGCCTGACTGCGGTCGTAGTAGATTTTCGGGGTCTTGTAGAAGCCGGTGCTCGACAGCGACACCTGATTGAAATACGCCTGCTGGATCAGCGCTTCGAAGGTCAGAATGTGCTCACGCACGCGCACATGGCCGTTGCGGAACTCGACGTCTTCTTCGCTGACCTTGAAATGCCGCGCAGCGAATTCGACCAGACGTTGCTTGATGGTTTGCGCCGCGTTCTGCGCCGCTTTGCCGTTGAGATCGGCACCGCTGGAAGCGGCGGTCGGCGAGGTGTTTGGCACCTTGTCGGTATTGGTCGCGGTGATCTGCACGCGGTCGATGTCCACCTGGAACACTTCAGCCACGACCTGGGCGACTTTGGTGTTCAGGCCTTGGCCCATCTCCGTGCCGCCGTGGTTCAGATGGATGCTGCCGTCGGTGTAAATGTGGATCAGCGCGCCGGCCTGATTGAGGAAGCTGGCGGTGAAGGAAATGCCGAATTTCACCGGCGTCAGCGCCAGACCCTTTTTCAGGATCGGGCTGTTGGCGTTGTAGCGACGGATCGCTTCGCGGCGCTCGGCGTACTGGCTGCTTGCTTCCAGTTCGGCGGTCATTTCCTCGAGCATGTTGTGCTCGACGGTCTGGTAGTAGTGGGTGACGTTGCGTTCGGTCTTGCCGTAATAGTTGGCCTTGCGCACCGCCAGCGGGTCGAGGTTGAGATGGCGGGCAATCGCGTCCATCACTTCTTCGATGGCGACCATGCCTTGCGGGCCGCCGAAACCGCGATAGGCGGTGTTCGACGCGGTGTTGGTCTTGCAGCGGTGACCGTTGATGGTCGCATCGCCGAGGTAATAGGAGTTGTCCGAGTGGAACATCGCGCGGTCAACGATCGACGCCGACAGGTCCGGCGAGCAGCCGCAGTTGCCGGCCAGGTCCATGTTGATCCCGTGCAGGCGGCCGCTGCTGTCGAAGCCGACGTCATACTCGACGTAGAACGGGTGGCGCTTGCCAGTCATCAGCATGTCTTCGACACGCGGCAGGCGCATCTTGGTCGGCTGGCCGGTGAGGTGCGCGACCACGGCGCACAGGCACGCGGGGCTCGCGGCCTGGGTTTCCTTGCCGCCGAAACCACCGCCCATGCGGCGCATGTCGACGACGATTTTGTTCATCGACACATCGAGCACTTCGGCGACCAGTTTCTGCACTTCGGTGGGGTTCTGTGTCGAGCAGTAGACGATCATGCCGCCGTCTTCGGTGGGCATCACCGAGGAGATCTGCGTCTCCAGATAAAAGTGTTCCTGTCCGCCGATGTGCAGCGTGCCTTGGATGCGATGTTCGGCGCTGGCCAGAGCGGACGCTGAATCGCCACGCTGGTGGGTGTGGCTGTCGAGCACGAAGTGGCGTTTGCGCAAGGCGTCGACCACGTCGAGCACTGGCTCCAGGTCTTCGTATTCGATGATCGCGGCCATCGCCGCTTTACGTGCGGTTTCCAGGTCTTTCGCCGCGACGGCGAGCACCGGTTGCCCGACGAACTGCACATCGTCGATGGCCAGCAGCGGATCGCCCGGCAGCAACGGGCCGATGTCTTTCAGGCCCGGCACGTCTTCGTGGGTGATGACGATGCGCACGCCGTCGAAGGCGTAGCAGGGCTGGGTGTCGATGCTGAGGATTTTCGCGTGGGCGCGGTCCGACAGACGGGCGTACAGGTGCAACTGGTTCGGAAATTCCAGACGATCATCGATGTACTGCGCTTCACCGGACACATGCTTGGCGGCGCTGTCGTGCTTGACGCTGCGGCCGACGCCGGTGGTCAGGTCCCTGGCGAACAGTTCAGCCAGTTCAGCTTGAGTTTTCTCTACGCCGTGATGGTTAGACATAAGCGGTCACCCGAGTCTCGATGTGCGGTGTTTGCAGTTCGATGAAGTATTTGCGCAGCAGATTCTGCGCGCTGAACAGGCGATATTCCTTGCTCGCGCGGAAGTCGCTCAGCGGCGTGAAGTCCTCGGCCAGCGCGGCGCAGGCACGTTCGATCACGGCGTTATTGAACGGCTGACCGAGCAACACGGCCTCGCAATGCGCGGCGCGTTTCGGGATCGCCGCCATGCCGCCGAAGGCGACGCGGGCGTCGGCGATCACGCCGTTTT
The DNA here is from genome assembly GCF_900105485.1 of Pseudomonas granadensis. Classification (GTDB taxonomy): domain Bacteria; phylum Pseudomonadota; class Gammaproteobacteria; order Pseudomonadales; family Pseudomonadaceae; genus Aquipseudomonas; species Aquipseudomonas granadensis. Next base: position 1,656,940 of record NZ_LT629778.1, read on the forward strand.
CCACGCGCAGATTGAACGCGGCGCAGACGGCGGAAATGTCGTCGTCCAGACGCTTCGACACTTTATAGGCACGGAACAACTGCTCGGCGCTGGCGCGCGGGACGATGATTTTCTCGATGAACTCACTTTCCTGACGGGCCGTGACGCGGTAATCGATGAAGTAATCTTCCAGGTTCAGCGTGCGGCGGGTTTCGCCTTTGCACAGCACGATCTGCGCGCCGAGGGCGATCAGCAGCGGTGGCGAATCACCGATCGGCGAGGCGTTGCCGATGTTGCCGCCGAGCGTGCCCTGATTGCGGATCTGCAGGGAAGCGAAGCGCTGCAGCAGTTCGCCGAAGTCCGGGTATTCGGCCTTCAGCGCTTCGTAGCAGTCGGAGAGGGCAGTGGCGGCGCCGATTTCGATACGGTCTTCGAAGGTTTCGATGCGCTTCATTTCCGCGACGTTGCCGACGTAGATCATCACCGGCAAGGTGCGGTGAAACTGCGTCACTTCCAAGGCCAGGTCGGTCCCGCCGGCGAGCAGGCGCGCTTGTGGATAAGCGTCGTAGAGGTCGGCCAGATCGGCCACGGTCAGCGGCACCAGGCAGCGCTTGTCGCCGCTGTTGAGTTCGCCGATATCGGTCGGGGCGATGGCTTTGAGGCGGGCAATGGTTTCGGCTTCGCGGGCGTCGAACTGGTCGGGCTGTTTGCCGCAGCACGATTGCTTTGCCGCCGCCAGAATTGGCCGGTAGCCGGTGCAGCGGCAGAGGTTGCCGGCCAGCGCTTCGTGGGCCTTGGCGTGATCCGGGGCGTCGCTGTTCTTTTGCAGGGCGAACAGCGACATGACGAAACCGGGGGTGCAGAAGCCGCACTGCGAGCCGTGGCACTCGACCATCGCTTGCTGGACGCTGTGCAGCTCGCCCTTGTGTTTGAGGTCTTCAACGCTGATCAGTTGTTTGCCGTGCAGCGACGAGACGAAGGTCAGGCAGGAATTGAGGCTGCGATAACGAATGTGCTCACGCCCGGCGTCATCCGTCTGCAACTCGCCGACCACCACGGTGCACGCGCCGCAGTCACCGCTGGCGCAACCTTCTTTGGTGCCAGGCTTGCCGACATGTTCGCGCAGGTAATTGAGCACAGTCAGATTCGGGTCCAGGGCGTGCTCGCTACGGAGTTCCTGGTTAAGTAAAAACTGGATCACGGAAGGCCTCGCAGACTCATTATTGTTGTTAACCGACGTGAACCGAATTTAGCAGGTCTGACTTTTCGGTCAATGGTTTTCTGACTTAAAGGTCAGGAAAATCGGTTTCGCCGATCAACAACGTGTCTATTCAGTATTGACCCACATCGGTCACTGCGCCTTTTTGCGGGAATCGTGCCAAAAACCGCCGAGTGGGCACTCCGCCATGACCATCCATTTGCGCTACACTGCGCCGCTTGTGCAGATCGATAGAGTTTGAAGGACAACCATGACGTTCAAGGCGCCGGACAGCCTCGCCGAGCAAATCGCTCACCACCTCGCCGAGCGCATCATTCGTGGCGAAATGAAACCGGGAGAGCGCATCCAGGAACAGAAGGTCACACTGGCGCTCAACGTCAGTCGCGGTTCGGTCCGCGAAGCCTTGCTGATTCTCGAACGCCGCCACCTGATCGCGATCCTGCCGCGGCGTGGCGCCCACGTCACCGAACTCACTGCGCACAAGGTGCAGAGCCTGTGCACGCTGATGAGCGAGCTGTACATCCTGCTCGGCAATTCGGTGGCCAATGGCTGGCAAGTGCAGTCGGACATGGCGCCGTTCGTACAGATCCAGCAGCGCCTGACCGGGCATTACGAACGCGGCGATATCCGCAGCTTTGTCGATGACAGCTTCGCGGTGATGCGCGCGGCTTATCCGTTCGCCAACAACCCGTATCTGCAGGAAACCGTTGAGAACCTGCAACCGGCGATGAGCCGTGCGTATTTTCTCGCCCTCGAACAGCGCAAGGCAGAAATGAGCGAATTCCTCGAGCTGTTCGAACGCCTGCTCGCCGCCGTACTCGCCCGTGATTTGCCGCAGATCCGCATCGTGCTGACGGCGTACGCCCAGCGCAGCTGCGATCTGGTGGTGTCTGTCCTGACGGTCGCCTGACGTGCGGCTCAAGTGCATCAAACTGGCGGGATTCAAATCCTTCGTCGATCCGACCACGGTGAACTTCCCCAGCAACATGGCGGCAGTGGTCGGGCCGAACGGTTGCGGCAAGTCGAACATCATCGACGCCGTACGCTGGGTGATGGGCGAAAGTTCGGCGAAGAACCTTCGCGGCGAGTCGATGACCGACGTCATCTTCAACGGCTCGACCAGCCGCAAGCCGGTGAGCCAGGCGAGCATCGAACTGGTGTTCGACAACTCCGACAGCACGCTGCTCGGCGAATACGCTGCGTACGCGGAAATCTCCATTCGCCGCAAAGTCACCCGCGACAGCCAGACCACTTATTATCTGAACGGCACTAAATGCCGGCGTCGCGACATCACCGATATCTTCCTCGGCACCGGCCTCGGCCCGCGCAGCTACTCGATCATCGAGCAGGGGATGATCTCCAAGCTGATCGAGTCCAAGCCCGAAGACCTGCGCAACTTCATCGAAGAGGCCGCCGGTATTTCCAAGTACAAGGAGCGTCGGCGCGAGACTGAAAACCGCATTCGTCGCACCCACGAAAACCTCGCGCGCCTGACCGACCTGCGCGAAGAACTGGAGCGTCAACTCGAACGCCTGCACCGGCAGGCCGAAGCGGCAAAGAAGTATCAGGAATTCAAGGCCGAGGAGCGCCAGCTCAAGGCGCAACTGTCGGCCCTGCGCTGGCAGGATCTGAACGAGCAGGTCGGCCAGCGCGAGTCGATCATCGGCACCCAGGAAATCAGTTTCGAGGCGTTGGTCGCCGAGCAGCGTAACGCTGACGCGGCCATCGAGCGCCTTCGCGACGGCCACCACGATCTGTCCGAGCGCTTCAATCTGGTGCAGGGGCGGTTCTATTCGGTCGGCGGCGACATCGCCCGGGTCGAGCAGAGTATCCAGCATGGCCAGCAACGCCTGCGCCAGTTGCAGGATGACCTGAAAGAAGCCGAACGCGCGCGTCTGGAAACCGAATCGCACCTGGGCCACGACCGCACGCTGCTGCTGACCCTCGGCGAAGAGCTCGACATGCTCACGCCCGAGCAGGAAGTCACCAGCGCCGCCGCCGAAGAAGCCGCCGCCGCACTGGAAGATTCCGAAAGCGTGATGCACGGCTGGCAGGAGCAGTGGGACGCGTTCAATCTGACCTCCGCCGAACCGCGGCGTCAGGCCGAAGTGCAGCAGTCGCGCATTCAGCAACTCGAAGCGAGCATGGAGCGCTTGGCCGATCGGCAGAAACGCCTTGGCGAAGAACGTGCGCTGCTGTCCGCCGACCCGGAAGACGCGGCGATCATGGCGCTCAACGAGCAGCTCGCCGAGTCCGAAGCGACTCTCGAAGATTTGCAGACCAGCGAAGAAGCGCAGGTCGAAAAACTCGAACAGCTGCGCCAGGAATTGCAGCAAGCACTGACCGCCCAGCAACAGGCGCAGGGCGATCTGCAGCGACTCAACGGTCGCCTCGCATCCCTTGAAGCCTTGCAACAGGCAGCGCTTGATCCGGGCACCGGCACCGCTCAATGGCTGAAGGAACACTACCTCACCGAGCGCCCGCGTCTGGCCGAAGGCCTAAAGGTCGAGGCTGGTTGGGAGCTGGCGGTGGAAACCGTGCTGGGCGCCGATCTGCAAGCGGTGCTGGTCGATGACTTCAGCGGCTTCGATTTGTCCGGTTTCAGCCAGGGCGATCTGCGCCTGCTCAGCCCGGCCAGCGACGGCGTGCGCGTGGCCGGCAGTCTGCTGGATAAAGTCGAGGCGCAGATCGATCTGTCGCCGTGGCTCGGTCAGGTCAGACCGGTCGACAGCCTCGAGCAGGCCTTGGTCTTGCGCGGGCAGTTGGGCGCTGGCGAAAGTCTGATCAGTCGCGATGGCTATTGGGTCGGTCGGCACTTTTTGCGCGTGCGCCGGGCCAGCGAAGCGGAAAGCGGCATGCTTGCCCGTGGGCAAGAAATTGAAGCGCTGCACCTCGAGCGCGAGGAGAAAGAAGCCACGGTCGAGGCCATGGAAGCGCGCCTGCAAACCCTGCGTGCGCAACAGCGTCAACAGGAAAACGGTCGCGAGCATCTGCGCCGTTTGCTGCAGGACGAAGCCCGTCAGCAAGGCGAATTGAAAGCGCAGTTGTCCGCCGGCAAAGCCAAGGCCGAGCAACTGACCTTGCGTCGCACGCGCCTCGATGAAGAGCTGGTCGAGCTCGCCGAGCAGCGCGAGCTTGAGCACGAGCAGGTCGGCGAAGCGCGCATGCAATTGCAGGAAGCGCTGGATGCCATGGCACTCGATACCGAGCAGCGCGAGTTGCTGCTGGCCCAGCGCGACAGCCTGCGCGAGCGCCTCGACCGGGTGCGTCAGGAGGCCCGCCAGCATAAGGATCACGCGCACCAATTGGCCGTGCGTCTCGGCTCGTTGCGCGCGCAGCACGACTCCACGCGCCAGGCGCTGGAGCGTCTGGAAATGCAGGCCGAGCGCCTCACCGAAAAACGCGAGCAGTTGAGTCTGAATCTGGAGGAGGGCGAGGCGCCGCTGGAAGAGCTGCGCCTGAAACTCGAAGAACTGCTCGACAAGCGCATGACCGTCGACGAAGAACTCAAGACCGCACAGATCGCCCTCGAAGACGCCGACCGCGAACTGCGCGACGCGGAAAAACGCCGTACCCAGGCCGAACAGCAATCCCAACTGATTCGCGGCCAGCTCGAACAGCAGCGCATGGAATGGCAGGCCCTGACGGTGCGGCGCAAGGCCTTGCAGGATCAGTTGCTCGAAGACGGCTACGATCTCAACGGTGTGCTCGCGACATTGACCGCACAGGCCAGTGAACGCGAAGCCGAAGAAGAACTCGAACGCATCAACGCGCGGATTCAGCGCCTGGGCGCGATCAACCTCGCGGCCATCGACGAATACACGCAACAATCGGAGCGTAAACGTTATCTGGATGCGCAGGATGCCGATCTGGTCGAAGCGCTGGAGACGCTGGAAAACGTCATTCGCAAGATCGACAAGGAGACCCGCAACCGTTTCAAGGATACCTTTGATCAGATCAACGGCGGTTTACAGGCGCTTTTCCCAAAAGTTTTCGGTGGCGGGCGCGCGTATTTGGAACTGACGGGCGAAGATCTACTCGATACAGGGGTGACGATCATGGCGCAGCCGCCCGGAAAGAAGAACAGCACCATCCATTTGCTCTCCGGCGGCGAAAAAGCCCTGACGGCACTGGCCCTGGTTTTTGCCATCTTCAAGTTGAATCCGGCGCCGTTCTGCATGCTCGACGAAGTTGACGCACCGCTGGATGACGCTAACGTTGGACGCTACGCACGCCTGGTCAAAGAGATGTCGCAGACCGTGCAGTTCATCTATATCACCCACAACAAGATCGCCATGGAAATGGCCGAACAGTTGATGGGCGTGACGATGCATGAGCCGGGTTGTTCGCGGCTGGTGGCGGTGGATGTCGAGGAGGCGATGGCGATGGTGGACGCCTAGCGGCGCAGCTGCGAGTTACAAGCTCCGAGCTGCAAGTGGACGGCTTGCAGCTTGGCGCTTAAAGCTTGTAGCTGCGAAGCCGTTGATCGTGCTAGTTTAATGTCAATTTTTCGTATACGTGGGCAAAACGCCTGTCAGAACATAGAGTTGGCGCCACGTTTTAAAGCGGTTTGCACAATGTAAACCCCTTATTTTTCAGCATTTTTTATAGAGGCACGGGATTACATGGAAATCGGTCTGCGCGAGTGGCTGATCGTCATCGGCATCATTGTGATAGCCGGTATTCTTTTCGATGGCTGGCGCCGTATGCGCGGCGGCAAGGGAAAACTGAAATTCCGTCTTGACCGAAGTCTGTCCAACCTGCCGGACGAGGACAGCAGCGCCGAGCTGCTGGGCCCGGCCCGCGTACTGGACACGCACAAGGAACCGCAACTGGACGAGCACGATCTGCCGTCGGTGAGCATGCCGGCCCGTGAAGCACGCGAGCCGCGCGAATCCGGCTCGAAACGTGGCAAGCGTGGCAGCAACGGCCCGGCACAGGGCGATCTGAACCTTGATCTCGATCTGGACGGTGGCCCGAGCTTCAACAGCCGTGACGACGATTTCGCTGAAGACAGCAAGCCCTCGCCGGCCGTGGCCGACAAGGATCAGCCGCAAGCCGAAGAAGTCCTGGTCATCAGCGTGATCTGCCGCGATCCAGCCGGCTTCAAAGGCCCGGCGCTGTTGCAGAACATCCTCGAAAGCGGTCTGCGTTTCGGCGAAATGGATATTTTCCATCGTCACGAAAGCATGGCTGGCAACGGTGAAGTGCTGTTCTCCATGGCCAATGCGGTCAAACCGGGCATTTTCGATCTGGACGACATCGACCATTTCAGCACCCCGGCGGTGAGCTTCTTCCTCGGCCTGCCAGGCCCGCGTCATCCGAAGCAAGCCTTCGACGTGATGGTGGCCGCAGCCCGCAAGCTGTCTCAGGAACTCAATGGCGAATTGAAAGATGACCAGCGCAGCGTTCTGACCGCGCAGACCATCGAGCACTACCGCCAGCGCATCGTCGAATTCGAGCGCCGTGCCCTGACCCAGAAGCGTTGATACAAAAGGTTGTTCCTGTTTAACGGGACGATCGGCAGAATGATTGAGCAGCCTCGGCTGCTCTTTTGCTTTATGAGAGAACACCATGACCGCCGCGAAAAACCGCATCCTCGAGCTGCGCGCTGAACTCGACCAGCACAACTACCGCTACCACGTTCTCGACGAGCCGAGCATTCCGGACGCCGAGTACGACCGGTTGTTCCACGAGCTCAAGGCGCTGGAAGCGGCCAACCCGGAACTGATCACCAGCGACTCGCCGACCCAGCGTGTCGGCAGCGTGGCGCTTACCGCGTTCACTCAGGTGCGGCATGAAGTGCCGATGCTCAGCCTCGGCAACGCCTTCGAAGAAACCGACATGCGCGAGTTCGATCGCCGCGTGACCGAAGGTCTGGACTTGCCTGTGGGCGATCTGTTCGGCGGCGGGGCGGCCGTGGAATACAGCTGCGAGCCAAAACTCGATGGCCTGGCGGTCAGCCTGCTGTATCAGGACGGTGTGCTGGTGCGGGGCGCCACGCGCGGCGACGGCACCACCGGTGAAGACATCAGCGTCAACGTGCGCACCGTGCGCAACATCCCGCTCAAGCTGCATGGCGAAGGCTGGCCGGCGACGCTGGAAGTGCGCGGTGAAGTATTCATGTCCAAGGCTGGCTTCGAGCGGCTCAATGCCTCGCAACTGGAAATCGGCGGCAAGACCTTTGCCAACCCGCGCAACGCCGCGGCCGGTAGCCTGCGCCAGCTCGATTCGAAGATCACCGCCAACCGGCCGCTGGAATTCTGCTGCTACGGCATCGGCCAGGTTTCGCATGATATTTCCGACACCCACATCGGCAACCTCAAGCAGTTGCAGAAGTGGGGCATGCCGATCAGCCACGAACTCAAACTGGCCAAGGGCATCGATGAATGCCTGGAGTACTACCGCGACATCGGCGCGCGCCGCGACTCGCTGGCCTATGAAATCGATGGCGTGGTGTTCAAGGTCAACAGCATTGCCGACCAGCGCGAACTGGGCTTTCGCGCCCGCGAGCCGCGCTGGGCGATCGCGCACAAATTCCCGGCCATGGAAGAACTCACCGAACTGCTCGACGTGGAATTCCAGGTCGGCCGCACCGGCGCGGTAACGCCAGTGGCGCGCTTGAAACCGGTGAAAGTCGCCGGCGTTACCGTCGCCAATGCCACGCTGCACAACATGGACGAAGTCGCGCGGCTGGGTCTGATGATCGGCGACACGGTGATCATTCGCCGCGCCGGTGATGTGATTCCGCAGGTGGTGCAAGTGGTCACCGAGCGCCGCCCGGAGCACGCGCGCGCAGTGGCGATTCCGCAGAGCTGTCCGGTGTGCGGTTCCCATGTCGAGCGCACGCAACTGATCAAGCGCAGCAAGGGCAAGGAAACCGTCAGCGAAGGCGCGGTATATCGCTGCGTCGGCCGCCTGGCCTGCGGCGCGCAACTCAAGCAGGCGATCATTCACTTCGTCTCGCGCCGGGCCATGGACATCGAAGGGCTGGGCGACAAGAGCGTCGAGCAGTTGGTCGACGAGGGGCTGGTCAATTCACCGGCCGATCTGTACGCGCTGAAGTTCGACGACATCGTCGATCTGGAAGGCTTTGCCGAGGTGTCCAGCAACAAGCTGTTGAAGGCTATTGAAGACAGCAAACAGCCGGGCCTGGCGCGCTTTATCTACGCGCTCGGCATCCCTGATGTTGGCGAGGAGACCGCCAAGGTGCTGGCGCGCTCGCTGGGCTCGCTGGAACGGGTACAACAGGCTTTGCCGCAAGTGCTGACCTACCTGCCGGACGTCGGTCTGGAAGTGGCGCACGAGATTCACAGTTTCTTTGAAGATGCGCATAACCAGCAGGTCATCAGCGAGCTGCTTGGCCACGGTTTGCAGATTCAGGATCAGGGCGAACTGGGCGCCGAGTTCGCCGCGAGCACCACGCTGGGTGGGTTTCTCGACAAGCTGCATATTCCTTCGGTGGGCCCGGGTGGCGCGCAGAAACTCGCCGACAAGTTTGGCTCGCTGGAAGCCGTGATGACCGCCGACTGGCTGGACATGCGCCAGGCCTTGTCGGAGAAACAGGCCAATTCGGTGCGCGAGTTTTTTGCCTTGCCCGAGCATCGGCAGCTGGCCGAGGCGTCGGAAAAACAGCTGCGTGATTTCGGCATGCACTGGCAGAGCGAGAAGAAAGTCGTCGAAGGCTTGCCGTTGTCCGGTGAGACCTGGGTGCTGACCGGCAAGGTCGAATTGATGAGCCGCGATGTCGCCAAAGAGCATCTGGAAAGCCTCGGTGCGAAAGTCGCAGGCTCGGTGTCGGCCAAGACCCATTGCGTGGTCGCCGGCCCCGGTGCTGGCTCGAAACTGACCAAGGCCAATGAGCTGGGCGTGAAGGTCATGGATGAGGAGACGTTTGTCGCTTTCCTCAAAACCCATGGTATTTCCTTGTGACCTTTTTCTCACACCCCCTCAACTGATCGTTCCCACGCTCCGCGTGGTAACGCATCCCGTGACGCTCTGCGTCACAGCGGACGCGGAGCGTCCGGGGCGGCATTCCCACGCGGAGCGTGGGAACGATCAGTCGAGAAGGCGTGGGAACGATCAGGTGTAGGAGTACAGCGATGCGCGGGAACGATCTTCGCGCCAGGATGATCTAGTCTTGGCCAGTCCCAGGGAGAGATCGCCATGCACCGCTTCTTCGAGCAGCTCAGTTCCCGCATCATCGCGCCGTTCATGGCCGGGTCTTCACGCAACAGCAAAATCTGGCCGTGCCGCTGCGGCCAGTCCTTGTTCTTTCGCAACAGTCAGTGCCTGGCCTGCAACGCCATGCTTGGCTATCAACCCGAAGAAAGCCGCCTGACCTCGCTGCAACCGGGGCCGCAGGCCGGCACGTGGACGCTGGACGCCGATCCCGACGCCGGACTGTTTCGCCGCTGCGCCAACCTTGATACAGCCGCCGCATGCAACTGGCTGCTGCCGGCCAACGATCACGACAGCCTGTGCATCGCCTGCAGTCTCAATCGCACCATTCCCGACCTGTCCGTCCCGGAGAACCCGGAGCGCTGGCGCAAAGTCGAAATCGCCAAACGCCGCCTCGTCGCGCAGCTGATCACCCTCGGCCTGCCGGTTATCCCCAAAAGTGTCTATGAAGAAACCGGGCTGGCCTTCGATTTCATCGGTATTGACCTTGAAGGCAACGCGCCAATGACCGGCCACGCCAACGGCCTGATCACCCTCGACATCAAGGAAGCCGACGACGCCCACCGCGAGCAGGTGAGGGCGCAGATGCACGAACCTTATCGCACGCTGCTCGGGCATTTTCGCCACGAAGTCGGCCACTACTACTGGGATCGCCTGATCGCCAACGGCCCGTGGCTCGACGCGTTCCGCAGTCTGTTCGGCGACGAGCGCGCCAGTTACGCCGAAGCGCTCGACCGGCATTACCAGCAGGGCGCCCCGCTGGACTGGCCGCAGCATTACGTCAGCGCCTACGCGACCATGCACCCGTGGGAAGACTGGGCGGAAACCTGGGCGCATTACCTGCACATGATGGACGCCGTGGACACCGCGCTGGGCTTTGGCATGAGCGCGCGAGAAATGGACTTCGACTACCAGCCGTTTCCACCCAGCACGCTTTACGATCCCGAGCATCCCGGAGGCGCGGCGTTCCTGTCATTCGTCAACGCGTGGATCGAACTGGCCGGCATGCTCAACGAATTGTCCCGCAGCATGGGTCAGCCGGATTTTTACCCGTTCGTCCTGCCGGCGCCGGCGATTGCCAAGCTGCACTTCATTCATCTGGTCATTCAGCAGGCCGGCGGCAAGGCCGACGAGGTGCTTCAGGCGCAATAGCAAGTGCTTGAGCCCCTTGATATTTTTAATCTGCAACCAGGGTTGTAACTTCGTCTCAGACAGGTACAATGGCGCGGCTCGCCGACAGGCAAGCGTCGTTATGGTGACCCCATCGGTCCCCCCGCAACGATTACCCGTGAACCTGGTCAGAGCCGGAAGGCAGCAGCCACAGCGGGAACATTGTGTGCCGGGGTGTGGCTGGTGGGGTTGCCACCTTAACGAACAATCGAACGCTTCAACCACAACTGCATGGGGTTCACCCACTGCGGTTTTTTTGTGTCTGTGATTTATCAAACCGACACAAATCCCTGTAGGAGTGAGCCTGCTCGCGATAGCGGTGTCTCAGTCGACATAGATGTGTCTGACACACTGCTATCGCGAGCAGGCTCACTCCTACCGGGTTTATCGGGTGGACTCGGGATGACCGGTATACAGCCGGATAATCTCCTCAATCTCCCCCGATATCTTCATCCGCAGCAACGTGCGTAATATCCGTTGCACCGGCACGCTCGGATCGTTCCTCACGTAACAGCCCACCTCCTGCTCCTGCAACACCGCCACCGCTTGCAGTTGCTCCGCCGACAGCAGGCGTTGATTGAACCAGTCCAGTGTCCACTGGTTGCTCACGGCATAGCGATAACGCCCGGCCAGCAGTTTTTCCAGCACTTGTTCCTGATTGCGCGCGTCCTCGCGTTGCAGTTGATCGGCCTCGAACAGTGATTGCAGGGTCGGGTAGGTGTAACCGCGCACCGTGCCGATGGTTTGGCGGGGCAGGAGGGCGGGATCGATGGTCGGGGCGTGGTCCTTTCGGCTGATCAGCAAGTCGCGCTGGAACAGCAGCGGCACGCTCCACAGGTAGTCGCCGGACTGATTCGGCAGCCACGACTGGGCGGCATAGCAGCGCACATCGATCTCGCCATTTTCCATGGCGCTTTGCACGCGGGCGCGGGGCAGCACGATGAATTCGGCCGGCGCGCCGACCTGCGTCGCCAGGCTGAGCATCAGGTCGAAGAGGATGCCTTGGGTCGGGCGGTTGCGTTCAAGTTGCACCATCGGCATCGCCCAGCTGTCGGACACCGCAAAGCGCAGCGGCGGTCCGGCTGCCGTCGCACTCAGGCTGATCCCCAACAATGCCCCCATGGCCCACCGCATAAACGCTCCGGTAATTCCCGATCCCGAGCCGATAAAAGCCTCTGCTGATGGAGCTTAGCCATTTTAGGCGCGGACACCGGATGCAATTTTGCCCTTGCTCCGCTAGCATTAGCCGCTTCAGCTTCCTTCGTTGCGACGGTTTTCGATGAGTTATCAGGTTCTTGCACGTAAATGGCGTCCGCGCTCGTTCCGCGAAATGGTCGGCCAGACCCATGTGCTCAAGGCTCTGATCAATGCCTTGGACAGCCAGCGGCTGCACCATGCGTACCTGTTTACCGGGACGCGCGGGGTGGGCAAGACCACCATTGCGCGGATCATTGCCAAATGCCTGAACTGTGAAACAGGTATCACCTCCAGCCCGTGCGGCGAATGCTCGGTGTGCCGGGAAATCGATGAGGGCCGTTTCGTCGACCTGATCGAGATCGACGCCGCCAGCCGCACCAAGGTCGAAGACACCCGCGAGCTGCTCGACAACGTGCAGTACGCGCCGAGCCGTGGGCGCTTCAAGGTCTACCTGATCGACGAAGTGCACATGCTCTCCAGCCATTCCTTCAATGCGCTGTTGAAAACCCTCGAAGAGCCGCCGCCGTACGTCAAGTTCATCCTGGCGACCACCGATCCGCAGAAACTTCCGGCAACGATTCTCTCGCGCTGCCTGCAGTTCTCGCTGAAGAACATGACGCCCGAGCGCGTGGTCGAGCATTTGACCCACGTCCTCAGCGCCGAGAACGTGCCGTTCGAAGACGATGCACTGTGGCTGCTCGGTCGCGCCGCTGACGGTTCGATGCGTGACGCCATGAGCCTGACCGATCAGGCCATCGCCTTCGGTGAAGGCAAGGTCCTCGCCACCGACGTGCGGGCGATGCTCGGCACCCTGGATCACGGCCAGGTCTTTGACGTCCTGCATTCGTTGATCGAAGGCGATGCCAAGGCCTTGCTTGAGGCCGTGCGGCATCTGGCCGAGCAGGGCCCGGACTGGAACGGTGTGCTTTCGGAAATTCTCAACGTGTTGCACCGTGTCGCCATCGCCCAGGCGTTGCCCGAAGGCGTCGACAACGGCCATGGCGACCGTGACCGCGTATTGGCGCTGGCCCAGGCGTTGCCGGCCGAAGACGTGCAGTTCTATTACCAGATGGGCCTGATCGGTCGCCGCGACTTGCCGCTGGCGCCGGACCCGCGCGGTGGTTTCGAGATGGTTCTGCTGCGGATGCTGGCGTTCCGACCGGCCGACACGGCGGACGCCCCGAGGCAACCGCTAAAGCCAGTGGGGATCAGCCAAGCCACAGTTGATTCCGCAAACGCCGTGGCTGCCGCGCCCAAGCCTGCGCCGGTGGTCGCCGCGGCCATTGCGCCAGCCCCGACGCCAGTGGCTGCACCTGCACCTGCACCGGCCGCCGCGCCCGCGCCAGTTGCAGCCGCTGAACCGGTCCCCGTGGCAGAGCCTGAGCGCCTGGCCATCGAAGCAGTGGTTGATCTGCCGTGGAACGACCCGGTAGAAACCGAGGCTGAACCTGCGCCAGCGCAGCAACCTGCCGTCGAGCCGGTGCTGGAAACCGCCGCCGAGCAACCCGAGTTGCCGCCGATGCCGCTGCCGACCCCGGACAGCATCGTCCCGGACGCGCCGGAGTGGGCCGCTGCGCCGATTCCCGAGCCGTCGGTTGCTGACGTCGATGCCGCCACGCCGGGCATTGATCTGGATGACGAGCCGCCGCTGGACGAGGACTACATCGAGCCGGACATGGATTCGGCCTACAGCTACCTCGACGAGCTGGCCAGCGAACACGCCGCCGACCCCGAACCGGAACCCGAGCCTGAACCGGCTGCGGCCCCGGCCACGGGTCTGGCTGCGCAATGGCTGGAGCTGTTCCCGAAACTGCCGATTTCCGGCATGACCGGCAGCATCGCCGCCAACTGCACGCTGATCGCGGTGGACGGCGACCACTGGCTGATGCACCTCGATCCGGCGCACAGCGCGCTGTTCAACGCCACTCAGCAACGGCGTCTCAACGATGCGCTGAACCAGTTCCACGGACGCACGCTGAGCCTGACCATCGAGCTGATCAAGCCTGAGCAGGAAACCCCGGCCCAGGCGGCCTCACGGCGCCGTGCCAACCGTCAGCGCGAGGCGGAGGAGTCGATCCACGGCGATCCGTTCATCCAGCAGATGGTTCAGCAGTTCGGCGCGGTGGTGCGACACGATACTATTGAACCTGTCGACGCCTTGGTCACCCAAGGCTAATAACTGAAGGTGCCCGGCCAACATCGCCGGGCGCTGTTTTGATCCAAGTACATTCGAGGTGATTACCATGATGAAAGGTGGCATGGCCGGCCTGATGAAGCAGGCGCAGCAGATGCAGGAAAAAATGGCCAAGATGCAGGAAGAACTGGCCAACGCCGAAGTCATCGGCAAGGCCGGCGGCGATATGGTCACCGTGGTGATGACCGGCCGTCATGACGTCAAAAAGGTATGGGTTGATCCGAAGTTGGTTCCAGGGTTGGACGATTTCGATAAAGAAACGCTGGAAGACATCATCGCAGCCGCCGTCAATGACGCCGTGCGTCAGATCGAAAAAAACAGCCAGGATAAAATGGGCAACATGACCGCCGGCATGAACCTGCCAGCGGGTATGAAACTGCCATTCTGATTCGCCAACCGGCGGCAGATGAGCTACACAAAATGCCAGGCATTGCGCCTGGCATTTTTGTTTCTGCCTTTGAAGGTGGGGCGCCAGTTGCACCGCCATCGCGAGCAGGCTCACTCCTACATTTGAAATGCGTAGCCCTGTGGGAGCTAGCCTGCTAGCGATTGAAATCACCACGGTCTTGGCTGAATAAACATCGAACCGCCTCATGCCGCAACGGTCTGCTCCCTATACCGCCGAATTCCAATTCACAGGAGACGCTGACATGTCCGACCCTCTCACCCTCAACCAACGCTTCGTCCTCGCCTCGCGCCCGACGGGTGCGCCGACGCCAGAGAATTTCCGTCTGGAGCGCGAAGCGTTGCCGGATCTCGAAGACGGTCAAGTGCTGCTGAAAACCCTGTACCTGTCGCTCGATCCGTACATGCGCGGGCGCATGAGTGATGCTCCGTCCTACGCCGCGCCAGTGCAGATTGGCGAAGTGATGACCGGCGGCGCGGTCAGCCGGGTCGAGGATTCGCGTCATCCGAAGTTCCACGAGGGCGATCTGGTGGTCGGCGCGACCGGTTGGCAAAGCCACAGCATCAGCGACGGCCGTAACATCATCCCGATCCCCGCTGGCCTGCCGAGTCCGTCGATGGCCCTCGGTGTGCTCGGCATGCCGGGAATGACCGCGTACATGGGTCTGATGGACATCGGCCAGCCGAGAGAAGGCGAGACCCTGGTGGTCGCCGCTGCTTCCGGTGCGGTCGGTTCGGTGGTCGGCCAGGTGGCGAAGATCAAAGGCCTGCGCGTGGTCGGTGTGGCCGGCGGTGCCGAGAAGTGCCAATACGTGGTCGATGAACTCGGTTTCGACGCGTGCATCGACCACAAGGCTGACGATTTCGCCGAGCAATTGGCCAAGGCGTGCCCCGAGGGCATCGATATTTATTTCGAGAACGTCGGCGGCCATGTTTTCGATGCGGTGGTGCCATTGCTCAATCCCAAGGCGCGGATTCCGTTGTGCGGCCTGATTGCCGGGTACAACGCCTCGGAAGCGCCGAAAGGCCCGGATCGCCTGCCAATGTTGCAACGCACGTTGCTGACCAAGCGCGTGCGCATTCAGGGCTTTATCGTCTTCGACGACTACGGTGACCGCCAGCCGGAATTCATCAGCCACATGGTGCCATGGGTGCGCGATGGCAAGGTCAAATTCCGCGAGGACGTGGTCGAAGGTCTGGAGCAGGCGCCCGAGGCGTTTATCGGTCTGCTGGAAGGGCGCAACTTCGGCAAACTGGTGGTGAAGGTCGCCGAGGACTGAGCATTTGACGCTGGCCGGAGGCGCGGGTATAAACCGCGTCTCGTTGTTTTGTCGGACTTTTCCCCATGAGCTTCAGCCCTTTGATTCGCCAACTGATCGACGCCTTGCGCACCTTGCCCGGCGTCGGTCAGAAAACCGCCCAGCGCATGGCGTTGCAGATGCTCGAGCGCGATCGCAGCGGCGGTGTGCGTCTGGCCCAGGCGCTGAGTCAGGCCATGGAAGGCGTTGGTCACTGCCGGCAATGCCGCACGCTGACCGAAGACGATCTGTGCCCGCAATGCGCCGATAACCGCCGCGACGACACGCTGTTGTGCGTGGTGGAAGGGCCAATGGATGTTTACGCGGTCGAGCAGACCGGTTTCCGTGGGCGTTATTTCGTACTCAAGGGGCATTTGTCGCCGCTCGACGGGCTCGGGCCTGAGGCGATCGGCATTCCGCAGTTGATGGCGCGGATCGAAGAGGCGGGCACGTTTACCGAAGTCATCCTCGCGACCAACCCGACGGTGGAAGGTGAAGCGACCGCGCATTACATCGCGCAACTGTTGCAGCACAAAGGCCTGATCGCCTCGCGCATCGCTCACGGCGTGCCGTTGGGTGGTGAACTGGAACTGGTCGATGGCGGCACGCTGGCGCATTCGTTTGCCGGGCGTAAGCCGATTTCCCTCTGACTGTGTATCGCCTGTTCCGGCCTCATCGCGAGCAGGCTCACTCCTACATTTGGAATGCGTTCCCCTGTAGGAGTGAGCCTGCTCGCGATAAGGGCAACCCGGTTTAACTGACGCCACACAATTGTGTTGAAAACCAAGCAAGCGCTCGGTTAAGTTCGGCGAACCCCTCTGCGGAATTCGCCCATGCCTGCCTTCCAGGAATACTTCGACCCCAGCCATCAATTGGTCCGCGACAGCGTCCGGCGATTTGTCGAGCGCGAGATTCTACCGGCGGTTGACCAATGGGAAGAAGCCGAAAGTTTCCCGCGTGAGCTGTACCTGAAGGCCGGCGCGGCGGGCATCCTTGGCATCGGTTATCCCGAAGCCCTCGGTGGTAGCCATGCGGGCGATCTGTTTGCCAAGGTCGCTGCCAGTGAGGAGTTGATGCGCTGCGGCTCTGGCGGGCTGGTGGCGGGGTTGGGTTCGCTGGACATCGGCTTGCCGCCGATCGTCAAATGGGCGCGGCCTGAAGTGCGTGATCGCGTGGTGCCGCAGGTCCTTGGCGGCGAGAAGATCAGCGCCCTGGCGGTGACCGAACCCGGCGGCGGTTCCGACGTTGCCAACCTGCAGACCCGCGCCGTGCGCGACGGCGATTGCTATCGCGTCAGTGGCAGCAAAACCTTTATTACCAGTGGCGTGCGCGCCGATTTCTACACCGTCGCAGTGCGCACCGGTGCACCGGGTTTCGGCGGTATTAGCCTGCTGCTGATCGAGAAGGGCACGCCGGGTTTCACCGTCGGCCGCTCGTTGAAGAAAATGGGCTGGTGGGCGTCGGACACCGCCGAGCTGTTCTTCGACGACTGCCGCGTACCTGTCGGCAACCTGATCGGCGCCGAGAACATGGGCTTCGCCTGCATCATGGGCAACTTCCAGAGCGAACGCCTGGCGCTGGCGCTGATGGCTAACATGACCTCGCAACTTGCGCTGGAGCAGAGCCTGAAATGGGCACGCGAGCGTGAGGCCTTTGGCAAACCGATCGGCAAGTTTCAAGTGATCAAGCATCGCCTCGCCGAAATGGCCACGGCGCTGGAAGTATCGCGGGAATTCACTTATCGGCAAGCGGCGAAGATGGCCGCGGGGCAGAGCGTGATCAAGGAAATTTCCATGGCGAAGAACTTTGCCACGGACACCTCAGACCGGATCACCACCGAAGCGGTGCAGATTCTCGGCGGGCTCGGTTACATGCGTGAAAGTCTGGTGGAGCGGCTGTATCGGGATAACCGCATACTGTCGATTGGCGGCGGGACGCGGGAAGTGATGAACGAGATCATCAGCAAGCAGATGGGGCTCTGATTTTGCAGTGGAGCGGCTGGCCTCATCGCTAGCAGGGCTAGCTCCCACAGGGATTGTGAACGACCCGGATCCAGTGTGGGAGCTAGCCTGCTAGCGATGACGGCCTCAAGGGCGCTGCTTATTTATCGGTCAAGGCAAACTGCGTCAGGCAGAACGTCGGAATGCCCATGTCCTGCAGACGCTGCGAGCCTTGCAGCTCCGGCAAGTCGATGATCGCTGCGGCTTCATGCACCCGTGCGCCCATGCGGCGGATCAGGTTGGCAGCGGCGATCAGTGTGCCGCCGGTGGCGATCAGGTCATCGAACATCACCACCGAATCGCCTTCGCACAGGCTGTCGGCATGCACTTCCAGAAACGCCTCGCCGTATTCGGTGGCGTAGCCTTCGGCGAGCACGTCCGCCGGCAGTTTGCCTTGCTTGCGGAACAGCACCAGCGGCTTGTTCAGTTGATAGGCCAATACCGAACCGATCAGGAAACCACGGGCATCCATCGCACCGATATGGGTGAAGTCGGCTTCGACATAGCGGTGGGCGAAGCTGTCCATCACCAGGCGCAGCGCGGTCGGCGACTGGAACAGCGGGGTGATGTCGCGAAAGATCACGCCCGGCTTCGGGAAGTCGATCACAGGGCGGATAAGGGATTTGATGTCGAAGGAGTCGAAGACCATCGTCGAGGTGTCCTGGCAGGGCTGCAAACGGCGCAGTATACCCGCGGCTGAAACGATTCGCTCAACCGCGGGTCGTGATCAGCCTACTCAGCCTTCGATCGAACCGCCGGCCAGCGCGCACAGCTGGATCGGGTCGAGGATGTGAATTTCCTTGCCCTCGGCGGCGATCAGCTCGTTCTGCTGGAAACGCGTGAACACCCGCGATACGGTTTCCACCGCCAGGCCCAGATAGTTACCGATTTCATTGCGCGACATGCTCAGGCGGAACTGGTTGGCCGAAAAGCCGCGGGCGCGGAAGCGTGCGGACAGGTTGACCAGAAACGTGGCGATGCGCTCGTCGGCGGTTTTTTTCGACAGCAGCAACATCATTTGCTGGTCGTCGCGGATTTCCCGGCTCATCACCCGCATCAGCTGACGGCGCAGCTGGGGCAGTTGCAGGGCCAGTTCGTCGAGACGTTCGAAAGGGATTTCGCAGACCGAGGTGGTTTCCAGTGCCTGGGCGGACACCGGATGTTTCTCGGTATCCATGCCGGACAGGCCGACCAGTTCGCTCGGCAGGTGAAAGCCGGTCAATTGCTCTTCGCCGCTGTCGCTGAGGCTGAAGGTCTTGAGGGCGCCGGAGCGTACTGCATAAACGGAATCGAACGTGTCGCCCTGGCGGAACAGGAATTCACCCTTTTTCAACGGGCGACCGCGTTTAACGATTTCGTCCAGCGCATCCATGTCTTCCAGATTCAGCGAGAGTGGCAGACACAGCGGGGCCAGGCTGCAATCCTTGCAATGGGCCTGGGTGTGAGCGCGCAGTTTGACTGGCTCGGACATTTCTTCAATCCTTGTGGGAAAACACACATAAGACGTAAGGGTAACCCACGCAAGGACATTCAGGCCAGCACGCGACGGCGTAGTCCCACAGACATAAAGCCGCAGCACCTGCGGCCGATAAACAACTATCAACATTCATCCAGGGAAGGTCCCGATGTCCGCCATTGGCACGCTAGGCCCCGGTAACAGCGGCGTTGCTGCCGCGCCGGAGGTAAGCAATCACGACGCTGCGCTCGACCGCGATGGCGACTTGTCAAGCACGGCAACCCCGACCTTGGTCGAGGGCGTCAAAGTGTCGCTGTCCGGCGCGGCCATCGCCAAATCCGCTGCGGTCGGCGGCGAGAACAGCGACATCGACAACAGCGGCCTGCCGGAGAACATCCAGCAGTTGCTGAAAATGATTCGCAAAATACAAAAAGAGATCATCGAGAAGAAAGCGCGCATGGCAGCGGTCATGTCCGACAGAAAGCTTTCCGCTGAGGAAAAGATCAACAAGCTCGCCGCACTGCGCGGTGCCATTGCCGCGCTCAACAGCGGCCTGATCACCGCCAACCTCGCCTTGTCGAAAGTGATGAACCAGTCGGCGTTGAATCCTGATCAGAATCTCAAGGTCGGCTCCTTGCTGACCAAGCCTTAGATCACCCGCGAGAAACGCTGGCGGTTCTGCTGCTCCAGGTACGCATCGAAGACCATGCACACCGAGCGCACCAGCAATCGGCCAGCCGGCAACACCTCGATGCATTCGCGCTCGAGTCTGAGCAGGCCATCTTCGGCCATGCCTTGCAACTGCGGCCACAGCGCTCCGAAATAGCCCTGAAAATCGATGTTGAACTGCTGCTCGATTTCAGCGAATTGGAGTTCGAAATTGCAGATCAGCTGCTGAATCACCGCGCGACGCAAGCGATCGTCGGCGTTGCATATCAGGCCGCGACTGGTCGCCAGTTGCGCGCTGACGAGGCTGTTCTGATAGGCGTTGAGGTCGCTGCTGTTCTGGCAGTACAGATCGCCAATCTGGCTGATCGCCGACACGCCCAGACCCACCAGGTCGCAATGGCCGTGGGTGGTGTAACCCTGGAAATTGCGTTGCAGGGTGTGTTCTTCCTGAGCGATCGCCAGTTCATCATCGGGCAGGGCGAAGTGGTCCATGCCGATGTAGCGGTAACCGGCGGCGGTCAGTTGCTCGATGCTGCGCTGCAGCATCTCCAGCTTCTGCGCGGGGCTCGGTAATTCACTGCTGTTGATCCGCCGTTGCGGCATGAAGCGCTCCGGCAAATGCGCGTAGTTGAACACCGAGAGGCGATCCGGTTGCAGGCTGATCACTTCATCGACAGTGCGCGAAAAGTTGTCCGGCGTCTGCTTCGGCAAGCCGTAGATCAGGTCAATATTGATCGAGCGAAATTGCAGGGTTCGCGCCGCATCGATCACCGCGCGCGTCTCTTCCAGACTTTGCAGGCGATTGACCGCGCGCTGTACCGCCGGATCAAGGTCTTGCAGGCCAATGCTGACCCGGTTGAAACCCAGTTCACGCAGCAGGCCCATGGTCGACCAGTCGGCCTCGCGCGGGTCGATTTCGATGCCGTAATCGCCGGAGTCATCATCGAGCAGATTGAAATGCTTGCGCAGGTGCGCCATCAGTTGGCGCAGTTCGTCGTGGCTGAGAAAGGTCGGCGTGCCGCCACCGAAATGCAGTTGCTCGACTTTTTGCGCCGGGTCGAGGTGGCAGGCGATCAACTGGATTTCCTGCTCGAGACGTTGCAGATACGGCTGCGCGCGGCCGCGATCCTTGGTGATGACCTTGTTGCAGGCGCAGTAGTAGCAAATGTTCGCGCAGAACGGCACATGCACATACAGCGACAACGGCCGCTGCGCCTTGCGGCTGTCGCGCAGGGCATGGAACAGGTCGAAGGTGCCGACCTGACCGTGAAATTGCACGGCGGTCGGGTACGAGGTGTAGCGCGGCCCCGCCAGATCGTAACGGCGGATCAGATCAGAGTCCCAACGAATGGCGTCGAGCATGCGGGCATTCCCCCGGGATAGGCTGGCAGTGTGGCGAGTCTATCGGGGTGCCTGGTGTGGCATGTTGATTTGCATCAACGGGGGGCGCCTGACTCTGGTTTTACGGTGGATTCGCCCCTCACCCCAGCCCTCTCCCGAGGGAGAGGGAGCCGATTTTTGGGCTTTTCAGAGTCTGAATTCGGCTCGATATCGGAGGCGGGCGTATTTCGCCCAAACAACTCGGTCAGCTCCCTCTCCCGAGGGAAAGGGGCCGATTTGTAGGCTGTTCAAACTTTGATTCGGCTCGGTATTTCAAGTCGGCGTATCTTGCCCAAACAACTCACCCTAGCCCTCTCCCTCCGGGAGAGGGCTAGGGTGAGGGGCTTTTGATGTTTCATGCGCTATAGCCGAGCTAGCGCTTATCCTGTTGAACAACGCGGCTTTCAGGTTTGCACCGCGGCGAATTATTCTTGTGGGAGCGAGCTTGCTCGCGAAGGCCGCGCCGCCGGTTTAATGACCCATAAGCCAATGTTGATGCGGACCGGGCAATGTCCACAAACCAAACAGAATCACCAGCAAACCGCCGGCCATGCGCACGCTGCGTTTGCGCAGGATCGCGGTGACCCGTTCAGCCGCCAGCCCGGTGGCCAGCAGCACCGGCCAGGTGCCGAGGCCAAACGCAAGCATCAGAAGCGCACTGTCCAGCGCATTACCTTGACTCGCCGACCACAACAACGTGCTGTAAACCAGTCCGCACGGCAGCCAGCCCCACAGCGCACCGAGCAGCAAGGCACGCGGCAAACTGGACACCGGAAGCAAACGGTTCGCCACCGGTTGAATGAAGCGCCACAAACCACGCCCGAGCGCTTCGATACGGGTCAGCCCGCTCCACCAACCGGCCAGGTACAAACCCATGGCGATCAGCAGCAGCCCCGCCAGCACGCGCATGAACAGCGCCGCCGGGCTATTGGCGACGGCCCAGCCGGCCAGACCAATGAGCAATCCCGCCGTGGCGTAACTGAGAATCCGCCCGACGTTGTACGCCAGCAACAGGCGAAAGCGCCGGCTGCGTTGCTCCTTGGGGATCGCCAGGGTCAGCGCGCCCATCAGACCGCCGCACATGCCCAGGCAATGGCCGCCACCGAGCAGGCCGAGGATCAGCGCCGAGACCAGCAGGGGCGCCAGTTCAAGCATGGGGTGGTGCCTTGCCGTCCGGTTTGCCGGCGTTGGCTTCGTCCACCGCGGCGGTGTGGTTGGGGTCCTGATCGTCAAAGAGGATGCTGTGGGCCGGGCCGTCGAGGTCGTCGTACTGGCCGCTGTCCACCGCCCAGAAGAAGATGTACACGGCGATGGCGACGATCAGCAAGGCAGCGGGAATCATCACGTAGAGAGCTGGCATCGGTAACTCCAGGCCCGCGCGGCTCAGGCCGGCAGCGGGCGGGTGTGGGTCGGGCTGCCGGCGGCCGGCGCGCTCGGCAGGCGAGTCAGGCGCAGGGCGTTGAGCACCACGGTCAGCGAACTGATCGACATGCCGACCGCCGCCCACACCGGAGTGATCCAGCCGAGGGCGGCGAACGGCAACATGAGGCCATTGTACAGCGCCGCCCACAGCAGGTTTTCGATGATTACCCGGCGCGTGCGTCGCGCCAGCGTGAAAGCTTGCACCAGAGCGTCGAGGCGATTGGACAGCAACACCGCATCGGCGCTGGTTTTCGCCAGATCGGTGGCCGAGCCCATCGCCACGCTGATGTCCGCCGCCGCCAGCACCGGCACGTCGTTGACGCCGTCGCCGAGCATCAGCACCTTGCGTCCTTCCTTGTGCAGTTGTTGCAGCACTTGCAGCTTGTCGTCCGGGCGCAAACTGCCGCGCGCCTCGTCAATGCCCAGTTCGGCGGCGACGCTGGCGACCATCGGCGAGCTGTCGCCGGACAGCAGCAGCGTGCGCCAGCCGCGCGCCTTGCACGCGGCGAGCAGGGCGGGGGCATCGTCGCGCAAGCGATCGTCGAGCACCAGCCACGCCAACGGGCCGCTTTCATCGCCAAGCAGTAACCATTGGCCTGGCTCATTCGGCATTGCCGGCACACTCGCACCGCTCAGCTCACACACGAAATCTGCCTGACCAATGCGCAAGCGCTGCCCGCCCACCGAACCTTCGAGACCCAGTCCCGGCGTGCTGTGCACTTCATCAGCGGCCAACGGCGCACGGCCGAAGGCGCGGGCGATCGGGTGTTCGGAGCGGTTTTCCAGCGCAGCGGCGAGGCTCAGGCATTGCTCGCTGTCGAGCGCACCGAGAGGGCGGATCGAGCGCAGCACCAGGCGACCTTCGGTGAGGGTGCCGGTTTTGTCGAAAATCACCGTGTCGATCTGGTTCAAGCCTTCCAGCACATGCCCGCGGGTCAGCAGCAAGCCGAGTTTGTGCAAGGTGCCGGTGGCGGCGGTGAGGGCGGTCGGCGTCGCCAGCGACAGTGCGCAAGGGCAGGTCGCAACCAGCATCGCAAGAACGATCCAGAACGCCCGCGACGCATCCAGTTGCCACCACAGCAGGCCGATGGCGGCAGCGGCGATCAGCGACAGCAGCAGGAACCATTGCGCGGCGCGGTCGGCGATTTCTGCCAGTCGCGGTTTCTCGGCCTGGGCGCGGTCGAGCAGGCGCACGATCGCTGACAGGCGCGTGTCGTGTCCCAACGCCTGAACTTCCACGGTCAACGCGCCTTCGACATTCAGCGTGCCGGCGGTGACGGCATCGCCCTGCGCGCGCGGTTGCGGCAGGTATTCGCCGGTCAGCAGCGATTCGTCGATACTCGACTGGCCGTCGATGATCTTGCCGTCCGCCGGCAAGACCGAGCCGGGCTGCACCAGAATCCGCTCGCCGACGCGCAGTTCGCTGAGCAGAATGCGCTCGCTCTGGCCGTTGGCATCCAGCCGCAAGCACGAGGCCGGCAGCAAGTTGACCAGTTGCGCGGTGGCGGCCGCGGTGCGATCGCGGGCGCGCCGTTCCAGGTAGCGACCGGCGAGCAGGAATAGCGCAAACATGCCGACCGCATCGAAATACAACTCGCCGACGCCGGTGATCGCCGTCCAGATCCCGGCGACGTATGCACTGCCGATCGCCAGTGAAACCGAAACGTCCATGGTCAGGTGGCGCGTGCGCAGATCGCGCATCGCCCCTTTGAAAAACGGCGCGCAGCTGTAGAACACAATCGGCGTGGTCAGAAACAGCGCGACCCAGCGCAGGATCGTGTGCAGCTCGGGGCTGAGGTCGATGTTGAATTCCGGCCAGGTCGCCATGGTCGCCATCATCGCCTGAAACCACAGCAGCCCGGCGACGCCGAGCTGGCGCAGGGCACGGCGGTTTTCGCTGGCCAGTTGTTCGCTGGCGCGGTCGGCCTGATAGGGGTGCGCGGCGTAGCCGATGTGCCGCAGTTCAGCGAGGATCTGGCTCAGCGGTAATTGCGCGTCGGCCCAACGCACGTGCAGGCGATGGTTGGACAGGTTCAATCGCGCTTCGGCGACGGCGGGCAGGGTGCGCAGGTGTTTCTCGATCAGCCAGCCGCAGGCGGCGCAACTGATGCCTTCCATCAACAGCGTGGTTTCGGCCAGTTCACCTTCGTGGCGCACGAACGGTTGCTGGACGTCCGCGCGGTCGTACAGCGCCAGTTCGTCGGTCAATTGCACCGGCAGTGCTTCGGGGTTGGCCGAGGCTTCGCTGCGGTGTTGGTAATAGCTGTCCAGGCCACCCGCGACGATGGCCTCGGCCACGGCCTGACAGCCCGGGCAACAGAATTCGCGCGGTTGCCCGAGGACGACGGCGGTGAAGCGGCTGCCGGAGGGGACGGGCAGGGCGCAGTGGTAGCAGGGGAGTGGGCTGGTCATGGCATCGTTGAGGGGGTAAGCCCTTGCATTGGGTGTGTCCGCTTGCCCTCACCCCAGCCCTCCCGAAACGTCGGACCGCCCGGAGGGAGAGGGAGCCGATTGGTGTGAGCTGAAAAAGCGGTGTCAGTCGCCGACATTGCTATGGTCATGCGCAAAATCCTGAGGCGTCGGAGATCAGTCCCCTCTCCCTCCGGGAGAGGGTTAGGGTGAGGGGCTTTTGACCTTGACTCACTTTTTCAGGTCTTCCGCACCCTGCAACGGCTCATCGCCCAGCAGCAGTTCCTTGTCATGGCTGACCAGTTCTTCCTCGAACATGCGCCACACGTGCTCATCCTGGCTGCCCAGCAGCTCGACAAAGCGGCGGCCTTCAACCTTGTCGTTCAACTGACCGATGTAACGCCCGGTCTCGCTCTCGCTGCGGGTCAGGACAATCTTGCGATCCTTTTCCGGCTGCGTTGGCGAAATCAGATTCAACTCCAGCGTCTTCGGCTGACTGTCGCCACTCAAGCGCAAATCGACTTCACCGGTGACATCGTCCAGCTGCACCGCTGCGCGCATCTTCAGGGTTTGCGCCAGCAGTTCACGGTCCAGCGAACGGTTGATGCCTTTGCCGGCCTCGTAATAGTTGTCGTTGACCAGGTTATCCGGGTTGTTCACCGCAATCGTCACCATCGACAAGGTCAGCGCCACCGAGCAGGCCAGAATGCCGATGATGATCCACGGCCAGAGGTGCTTGTACCAAGGACTTGCAGCGTTTGCGGCAGACATAATGCAGTTCTCTCAACGAATTTGCGGGCCGATGAATCGGCTCTTGGCTTCAATGTGGACGCTGTTGTCATCGGCATCCTTGAGGATGAATTTCACCTCGTTGGTGCTCGACGGCAGTTGTTCCGGTGCGCTCGACAACTCGACCGGCATGCTGACGATATCGCCGGCAGCCACCTTGATCTCGCGCTTGCCTTGCAGGCGCAGGTCCGGCAGACCTTCGGCGTGCAGCACGTAGGTGTGATCGCGCTGATCCTTGTTCATGATTTTCAGGCTGTAGACGTTTTCGATCCGGCCTTCGGCGTTTTCGCGGTACAGCACGCGGTCCTTGCTGACGTCGAAACCGACCAGCGAACGCATGAAGAACGCCGTGACCAGCAGGCTGATCATCGCCAGCAGCACCACGGCGTACCCGATCAGACGTGGCCGCAGTTTATGGGTTTTCTGCCCGGACAGGTTGTGTTCGGTGGTGTAGCTGATCAGCCCGCGCGGGTAATCCATCTTGTCCATGATGCTGTCGCAGGCATCGATGCACGCGGCGCAGCCGATGCACTCGATCTGCAGGCCGTCGCGAATGTCGATGCCGGTCGGGCAGACCTGCACGCACATCGTGCAGTCGATGCAATCGCCCAGGCCCAGCGCCTTGTAATCGATGCCTTTCTTGCGCGGGCCACGGCTTTCGCCACGGCGCGGGTCGTAGGAAACGATCAGTGTGTCTTTGTCGAACATCACGCTCTGGAAGCGCGCATACGGGCACATGTAGATGCACACCTGCTCGCGCAACCAACCCGCGTTGCCGTAAGTGGCGAGGGTGAAGAAACCGACCCAGAAGTACGACCAGCCATCGGCTTGGCCAGTGAAGAACTCGACGACCAGTTCGCGGATCGGCGAGAAGTAACCGACAAAGGTCATGCCAGTGACAAAACCGATCAGCAACCACAGCGCGTGCTTGGCCGCTTTGCGCAGGAACTTGTTGGCGCTCATCGGCGCCTTGTCGAGTTTGATCCGCTGGTTGCGGTCGCCTTCGGTGACCTTTTCGCACCACATGAAAATCCACGTCCACACACTCTGCGGGCAGGTGTAACCGCACCAGACCCGCCCGGCATACACGGTGATGAAGAACAGGCCGAACGCGGCAATGATCAACAGGCCCGACAGCAAGATGAAATCCTGGGGCCAGAACGTCGCGCCAAAAATGAAGAACTTGCGCTCCGGCAGATTCCACCAAACGGCCTGATGACCGCCCCAGTTCAGCCACACCGTGCCGAAATACAACAGGAACAGCGCTGCACCGCCGAGCATCCGCAGATTGCGGAACAGGCCGGTGAAGGCGCGGGTGTAGATTTTTTCTCGTGAGGCGTAAAGATCGACGCTGTTGTTCGGGTTTTTGCTCGGTGGTGTGACGTCGTGTACCGGAATCTGGTTGCTCATCGTTGCATCCCACGGCAGTGGAAAAATGCCCCGGTCGATACGTGCCAACCGAGGTCAAAAAGGGCTGTTGCAGTGGCGCGATGATACGCCTGTCGCTCTGGCTCAAGGGTGCGACCTTTGGTCGCGTTGGGGAAAAAACCTGAATGGTGTAGCGAATGCAGCAAAGCATGACGCGGATCAATTGACTTGTTGAGTATGGACGGTTTTGCTGCACTGGCTAATGAGCGGTTTTCAAAGGGCTTGGCGGTGCGCAGCGGCCGACCCTGATATTACCGTTCAATGCATCGATAATTTATAACGACGCGCGCGGGTTTGAACTCGATTTCAGTTGCCTGGGGCATGACCAGCAGGTCGACAATGCTGGGAGAGGGCAGTTGGTTTCCGGCGCGTCCCGGACCAGGCAGCCTGCCGCCGCCGAGGCCGTCCAGACCGCCACCGTTACCTGGATTTTCAGAGGCGTTTTGGGTATTTGCATGCGCGCGCGGCGCCTGCGTTTTCGCTGACCTGAATTGATGATCAGGGCAGGGTTGGAAGCGTTTGGGCATTGTCCTTTCGTGCATGTCGGTTTCATCCTTGGAGATCAGTCCGATGCGGTTTATCGGCGTGAAAAAAACCTACAGGGCACCGCTGCACCGGTCCATAAACCAAATGTCTCAAAGCGTGAATGCCAGCATGAAAAAGGCCCCGCCAATCGAAACTGGCGGGGCCTTTTTTGTATCGAGCGTCGGCCTTATTCCGCGTTCGCCTCCGGTGCTTTTTCACCGTGGGACAGGCTGTAAACATACGCTGCGAGCAGGTGCACCTTGTCGTTGCCTTGCAGTTGCTCCTGCGCCGGCATCTGGCCCTGGCGGCCGTAACGGATAGTCTGCTGCAGTTGCGCGAAGCTTGAACCGTAGATGAATGCGCCCGGATG
Source organism: Pseudomonas granadensis (assembly GCF_900105485.1). GTDB lineage: Bacteria > Pseudomonadota > Gammaproteobacteria > Pseudomonadales > Pseudomonadaceae > Aquipseudomonas > Aquipseudomonas granadensis. Next base: position 1,685,031 of record NZ_LT629778.1, read on the forward strand.
GGTCAGGTCAGGCGCGCCCATGGCCGGGGTGCCTTTACCGGCAGGACCGTGGCAGGCCACGCAGTTGGCCGCGAACAGTTTCTGCCCGTTGGCCGGGTCGGCCTTGGTGCCTTCCGGCAGTTTGCGGCCATCGAGGTTGGTCACGACATACGCTGCCACGTCGGCCACGCCTTGCTCGCCGATGACTTCGGCCCAGGCCGGCATCACCGCGTGGCGACCGCCCATGATGGTGGTCTTGATGGTTTCCGGCTCGCCGCCCCAGCGCCAGTCGGCGTCGGTCAGGTTGGGAAAGCCATAGGCGCCCTTGGCGTCGGAACCGTGGCACACCGAGCAGTTGGAGGCGAACAACCGGCCGCCCATCTTCAGTGCTTGCGGGTCCTTGGCGACTTCTTCGATCGGCATCGCCGCGAACTTGGCGAAGATCGGGCCGAAGCGGGCGTCCGAACGGGCCATTTCCTTTTCCCATTCGTGTACGCCAGTCCAGCCGGTCTGGCCGTTGGCGAACGCGGTCTGCTTCTCGTTATCCAGATAGTTGTAGCCCGGCAGCAGACCTTTCCAGTTACCCAGACTTGGATACAGCACCAGGTAGCCCAAGGCGAAAATGATCGTACCGACGAACAGCATGAACCACCATTTCGGCAGCGGGTTGTCGTACTCCTCGATCCCGTCGAAGGAGTGGCCGACCGTCTCGTCCGTCTGTTCGCTGCGCTGGCCCTTGCGGGTCGACAGCAACAGCCAGGTCAGGGCGAAGATCGTACCGAGACTGAGGACTGTGACGTACAGACTCCAGAACGTAGTCATTCTTTGTTACTCCTAGAAGCTTGCTCGACGTGCTTGATGGCTTCGGGATCATCCGCAAAAGGCAACAAGGTCGCGTCGTCAAACTCCGACTTGCGCTTGGGGCTGAACACCCACAACGCCAGACCGATGAAGGCCACCATCACGACAACGGTGCCCAGGCCGCGAATCATCCCGATATCCATCAGATTCACCGTTTGCTTTTGATGATGGTGCCCAGGCCTTGCAGATAGGCCACCAGCGCGTCCATTTCGGTTTTGCCCTTCACCGCATCCTGTGCGCCGGCGATGTCTTCGTCGGTGTAAGGGACGCCGAGGGTGCGCAACACTTCCATTTTCTTCGCGGTTTCCTTGCCGTCGAGCTTGTTCTCCACGAGGAAGGGGTACGCCGGCATTTTCGACTCGGGCACCACGTTGCGCGGGTTGTACAAGTGCGCACGTTGCCAGTCATCGGAGTAACGACCGCCGACTCGGGCCAGGTCCGGGCCGGTACGTTTGGAACCCCACAGGAACGGGTGGTCCCAGACGCTTTCACCGGCAACCGAATAGTGGCCATAGCGTTCGGTTTCAGCGCGGAACGGACGGATCATCTGCGAGTGGCAGCCGACACAACCGTTGGCGATGTAGACGTCGCGGCCTTCCAGTTCCAGCGCCGAGCGTGGCTTCATGCCCTCGACCGGCTTGTTGGTGACGTCCTGGAAGAACAGCGGAACAATTTGGGTCAGGCCACCGACGCTGACGGCGATGACCATGAAGAAGGCCAGCAGGCCAATATTCTTCTCGACAGCTTCATGCTTCATCAGTGAGCTCCAACGACGGCAATCTTGGCGGCGGCTTCGGCTTCAACCGGATCCGACGCGCGTACGGTGCGGTACACGTTGTAAGCCATCAGCAGCATGCCGCTGGCAAAGAACGCCCCGCCCAGCGCACGGACGATGAAGCCCGGGTGGCTGGCCTGCAGCGCTTCGACGAACGAGTAGGTGAGGGTGCCGTCATCGTTGATTGCACGCCACATCAGGCCCTGGGTGATGCCGTTGACCCACATCGAGGCGATGTAGAGCACGGTGCCGATGGTGGCGAGCCAGAAGTGCGCGTTGATCAGACCGGTGCTGTGCATCTGCGCACGACCGAACAGTTTTGGAATCATGTGGTAGATCGCGCCGATCGAGATCATGGCGACCCAGCCGAGAGCTCCGGCGTGTACATGGCCGATGGTCCAGTCGGTGTAGTGCGACAGCGAGTTGACCGTCTTGATCGCCATCATCGGCCCTTCGAAGGTCGACATGCCGTAGAACGCCAGCGATACCACGAGGAAACGCAGGATCGGGTCGGTGCGCAATTTATGCCAGGCGCCCGAGAGGGTCATCATGCCGTTGATCATGCCGCCCCAGCTTGGCGCCAGGAGAATGATCGACATCGCCATGCCCAGCGACTGCGCCCAGTCCGGCAGGGCGGTGTAGTGCAGGTGGTGCGGGCCGGCCCAGATATACAGGGTGATCAACGCCCAGAAGTGCACGATCGACAGGCGATAGGAGTAGATCGGGCGTTCGGCCTGTTTCGGCACGAAATAGTACATCATCCCGAGGAAACCGGTGGTCAGGAAGAAGCCCACCGCGTTGTGCCCGTACCACCACTGGATCATCGCATCGGTGGCGCCCGAGTAGGCCGAGTACGACTTGAACAGGCTGACCGGCAGCGACATGTGGTTGACGATGTGCAGCATCGCGGTCACGACAATGAACGCGCCGTAGAACCAGTTACCGACATAGATGTGCTTGGTCTTGCGCTTGGTGATGGTGCCGAAGAACACCAGACCGTAGGTGACCCAGACAATCGCCAGCAGAATCGCAATCGGCCATTCCAGCTCGGCGTATTCCTTGGTGGTGGTGTAACCCAGCGGCAAGGTGATGATGGCGCCGACGATCACCGCTTGCCAGCCCCAGAAGGTGAAGGCCGCGAGGCTGTCGGAAATCAGTCGCGTCTGGCAGGTTCGCTGCACGACATAGTAGGAAGTGGCGAACAGTGCACAACCACCGAAGGCAAAAATCACCAGGTTTGTGTGCAACGGGCGCAAGCGTCCAAAGCTCGTCCACGGCAGACCGAAGTTCAGTTCCGGCCAGACCAGTTGCGAGGCGATGAAAACACCGAGCCCCATGCCAAGGATCCCCCAGACCACCGTCATGATGGCGAACTGGCGGACTACCTTATAGTTATAAGCAGTCGGACTGATTGCTGTGCTCATTCTAAGGTTCCACGGTTTGGGTATTTTTATAGGGATAAAATCGGCCGCAAGTATGTATAAAGCAGGGGGTCATTGCAACGCGCCATGACCTGGGTCAATGCTTTCCAACGCTGATTCTGCGGCCTTTCCATGTGCCGCGTAGGGTCAAAAATGACCTCTGCCAAAATGTCGCAGTGGACGAAAAATCTGCGTGGTCCGGATCGCTGTCGACGGCGTCTGTTCCTGCGTCGTATTCGGGAGGATGAAGGGCAATCGGCGCAACAGCCGGTATCCATTGGCGTTGGCGGCGAATCCGTGTGCCGTTTCATCGAACGCATCGCTCAAAATCGATCTGCGACCGCAACGAGCCGGTCCGCTTCGATGAAGCGTAGACCCGAATCCGGGGTTCCGAAAGGAGAGGGTAGGAGGGGTGCGACAAAAAGAAGCAGCTAAGAGCTACAAGCTGCAAGCGACAAGTAAATGCAAGTCGCCTGCAGAATTGTATACATGGATGTTGATTTTACTTGGAGCTTTCAGCTCGAAGCTTACCGCTCAATTGCTCACTATTTTTTGAAAGGCTGTACACATAGGCAGCTAGCAATTGTACTTTGTCGTTGCCCAGCAACTCGTTCTGCGCTGGCATGTGTCCTTGGCGACCGTGGCGAATGGTCTGCTCCAATTGCGTCAGGCTGGTGCCGTAAATGAAGCCGGCCGGATGGGTCAGGTTCGGCGCGCCCATCGCCGCAGTCCCCTGGCCGGTGGCGCCATGACAGGCGACGCAAGTAGTGCTGAACGCCTGCTGCCCGGCCTGCAGATCCGCCTTGCTGTCGGCGGGTAGCGGCAGGCCGGCCAGTTCGTGGCGCACATAGGCGGCAACGTTTTTCACGCCGGCCTCACCGAGCACTTCGCCCCAGGCCGGCATCGCCGCCATCCGCCCACCCATGATGGTGGTCTTGATGGTTTCTGCGTCGCCGCCCCAGCGCCAGTCACTGTCGGCGAGATTAGGGAAGCCGAACGCGCCCTTGGCATCCGAGCCGTGGCACACCGAGCAGTTGGAGGCAAACAGACGGCCGCCCATCTTCAGCGCCTGCGGGTCCTTGGCCACTTCCTCCAGCGGCATTGCAGCGAACCTGGCAAAGATCGGCCCGAAGCGGGCGTCGGCCTTGTTCATTTCCTTTTCCCACTCATGCACGCCGGTCCAGCCATCCTCGTAACCGGGCAGGATGCCTTTCCAGTTGCCCAGGCCCGGGTACAGAATCAGATAGCCCACCGAGAACACCAGCGTGCCGGCGAACAGCATGAACCACCACTGCGGCAGCGGGTTGTCGTACTCCTCGATGCCGTCGAAGCTGTGGCCCATGGTTTGGTCGACGCTGCCTTTGGTCTCGCCCCGACGGGTGCCGATCAGCAGCCAGGTCAGGCCGATCAGGCTGCCAATGGTCAGTACGCAGATCCACGTACTCCAGAAGGTGGTCATGGCCGGGTACTCCTTGTTTCAGAGGCGGGGGTTGTGTCGGGCAGTGGTTCGTCGGCGAACGGCAGCAGTCGTGCTTCGGCAAATTCCGCGCTGCGCTTGCGGTTGAACACCCACAAAGTCAGGCCGACGAAGGCGACGAACACCACGACCGTGCCGAGGCCGCGTATCAGGCCAGTGCTCATTTCAATGACCATGGCTCACCTCTTGCTCTTGATCGCAGTGCCGAGCACTTGCAGGTAGGCGACGAGGGCGTCCATTTCGGTTTTTCCCTTGAGGCTGGCGACCGCGCCACTGATATCGTCGTCGGTGTACGGCACGCCGAGGGTGCGCATGGTCTTCAGCTTGGTTTCGGTGTGGCTGCTGTCGACCGCTTGCGTGACCAGCCACGGGTAGGCCGGCATCTTCGATTCCGGTACCACGTTGCGCGGGTTGTACAAGTGCGCGCGGTGCCAGTCATCCGAGTAGCGCGCACCCACGCGGGCAAGGTCCGGCCCGGTGCGTTTCGAACCCCAGAGGAACGGATGATCCCAGACGCTTTCGCCGGCCACTGAATAGTGCCCGTAGCGTTCGGTTTCGGCGCGGAACGGGCGGATCATCTGCGAGTGGCAACCGACGCAGCCTTCGCGGATATAGATGTCGCGCCCTTCCAGTTGCAGCGCGGTGTAGGGCTTCATACCTTCCACCGGTTTGTTGGTGACGTCCTGGAAGAACAGCGGGACGATCTGGGTCAGGCCGCCGATGCTCACGGCGAACACCATCAGCAGCATCAGCAGGCCGACGTTCTTTTCAATCGTTTCGTGTTTCATGGCGGACTCCTCAGGCCATCTGCGCGGCAGCGACGACGTCGGCAGGCTGCGAGGCCCGCACGGTGCGCCAGGTGTTGTAAGCCATCAGCAACATGCCGCTCAGGAAAATCGCCCCGCCGATCAGCCGCACGACAAAGCCCGGATGGCTGGCCACCAGGGTTTCGACGAAGGAGTAGGTCAGCGTGCCGTCCTCGTTGACCGCGCGCCACATCAAGCCCTGGGCGATGCCGTTGACCCACATCGAAGCGATGTACAGCACGGTGCCGATGGTCGCGAGCCAGAAGTGCGCATTGATCAAACCGATGCTGTGCATCTGCGCCTTGCCGAAGATTTTCGGGATCATGTGGTACAGCGCGCCGATCGAAATCATCGCCACCCAGCCGAGGGCGCCGGCGTGAACGTGGCCGATGGTCCAGTCGGTGTAGTGGGAGAGGGCGTTGACAGTCTTGATCGCCATCATCGGCCCTTCGAAGGTCGACATGCCGTAGAACGCCAGCGACACCACGAGGAAGCGCAGGATCGGGTCGCTGCGCAACTTATGCCAGGCACCCGACAAGGTCATCATGCCGTTGATCATGCCGCCCCAGCTCGGTGCCAGCAGAATCAGCGACATCACCATGCCCAGCGACTGCGCCCAATCCGGCAGCGCGGTGTAGTGCAAGTGGTGCGGGCCGGCCCAGATGTACAGGGTGATCAACGCCCAGAAGTGCACGATCGACAAGCGATACGAATACACCGGACGCTCGGCCTGTTTCGGCACGAAGTAATACATCATGCCGAGGAAGCCTGCGGTGAGGAAAAAGCCTACGGCGTTGTGGCCGTACCACCACTGCACCATGGCGTCGGTGGCGCCAGCGTACAGCGAATAGGACTTGGTGAAACTCACCGGCAGCTCAAGGTTGTTGACGATGTGCAGGATCGCCACGGTGATGATGAAACCGCCGAAGAACCAGTTGCCGACATAGATGTGCCTGGTCTTGCGCTGCATGATCGTGCCGAAGAACACGATGGCGTAGGCGACCCAGACGATGGTGATCAAGATGTCGATCGGCCACTCCAGCTCGGCGTATTCCTTGGAGCTGGTGTAACCCAGCGGTAGGCTGATCGCCGCCAGCAGGATCACCAATTGCCAGCCCCAGAAGCAGAACGCGGCGATTTTTGGTGCAAACAGTTGTGTCTGGCAGGTGCGTTGCACCGAGTAGAACGAACTGGCAAACAGCGCACAGCCACCGAAGGCGAAGATCACCGCGTTGGTGTGCAGCGGGCGCAGACGGCCGAAACTGGTCCAGGGCAAATCGAAGTTGAGTTGCGGCCAGACCAATTGAGCGGCGAGAAAAACCCCGAGGCCCATGCCGACGATGCCCCACACCACCGTCATAATGGCGAATTGGCGGACCACCTTGTAGTTGTAGGCGGTACTGATAGAAGTGTTCATGGTTCCCCATCCACGGTTCAGCCGAAGTGAGCGCGCGCAAACCGCGCGAATCCTTCGCCTGGAGTTATAGGCAGACTAAAAGCGAGGCAAGCATGGACAAACAGCACAAGGCCAGTATTGACGGGGATCAATGGGCGCAGTGTGTGCGTGATCATGGGTGGCTTTGGGATGCCGCTGTTGGTGAGGCTTCGGCGACGTTGATCCTGGCGCATGGGGCGGGGGCGCCGATGGATAGCGACTGGATGAATGACATGGCGGGGCGCCTTGCCGGGCTTGGGGTCAACGTGTTGCGGTTTGAGTTTCCGTATATGGCGCAGCGGCGGGTTGACGGTGTGAAGCGGCCGCCCAATCCTGCGGCGAAACTGTTGGAGTGCTGGCGGGAGGTCTTTGCGGTTGTGCGGCGTCATGTCGCTGGGGTTTTGGCTGTGGGCGGGAAATCGATGGGCGGGCGGATGGCCAGTTTGCTGGCGGATGAGTTGGGTGGGGATGCGTTGGTGTGTCTGGGGTATCCGTTTTATGCGGTGGGCAAGCCGCAGAAGCCGCGGGTTGAGCATTTGGCTTCGTTGCGTACGCGGGCGTTGATTGTGCAGGGGGAGCGGGATGCGCTGGGCAATCGGGAGGCTGTTGCGGCTTACAGCTTGTCTCCGAGTATTGAGGTGTTTTGGTTGGCCTCCGGGGACCATGATTTGAAGCCGCTCAAGGTTTCTGGCTTTACGCATTCGGGTCATTTGGCGAGTGCTGCGCAGAAGGTGGCTGAATTTCTCCGAGGCTGATTTTGAGCCGGGCCGGATTTTGCGTTGCATGAAGATCGGCTCCCTTCCCCCCTCGCCCCCTTGGGGGAGAGGGTTGGGGGGAGGGGGTTCGCTTTTGATCTTGCTTTCGAGGGCATATCCGTTGCTGCGGTAACGGCCACTTAGGGTTCCGCCCTTACGGCGGGTCACCTTTTTCAAACGCCAAAAAGGTAACCCAAAACGCTTGCTCCTACGTTCGGCCCTCGCAGGCTCGGGTCCCTTCGCTCCGGGATCGATCCGGGCGCAGCGGCTACGGTTTGCTTCGCTGCACCTACTTCCGCTGTGTCTGGCTGCGCCAGACGGTCGCTGCGCTCCCACGCCCGGATCAATCCCTCCACTCAGCCTTCCGACGTCGCCGGTGAGTCAAGATCAAAAGCACTCGAGCTAACGCTCATTGTTGAGTGGTTAAAAGCCGGTGGATGGCTTTGGTTTTGTGGTGTGGCTGCCCCTCATCGGAACGCCGCCCGCCCAGCCCTCTCCCCCTGGAGAGGGAGCCGATTTGTGGGGCTTCAGAAATTACGTTCGCCTCGGTATTTCACGTCGGCGCATCTCTCACATCCACCCCGGTCAGTCCCCTCTCCCTCTGGGAGAGGGCTAGGGTGAGGGGCTTTTGATTTTCAAACTCAAGTTCGACTCGGTATTTCAGGCCGGCGTACCTTTCACATCCACCCCGGTCAGTCCCCTCTCCCTCTGGGAGAGGGCTAGGGTGAGGGGCTTTTGATTTTCAAACTCAAGTTCGACTCGGTATTTCAGGCCGGCGTACCTTTCACATCCACCGCGGTCTGTTCCCTCTCCCTCTGGGAGAGGGCTAGGGTGAGGGGCTTTTGATTTTCAAACTCAAGTTCGACTCGGTATTTCAGGCCGGCGTACCTTTCACATCCACCGCGGTCTGTTCCCTCTCCCTTTGGGAGAGGGCTAGGGTGAGGGGCGATTTCGCTGAAAGGATGAAGAGCTGTAAGCCCTCACTGTCCGGCATTTTCTTTGCGTAAACATGATTTTGTGCGTGCGTTTAAAGTACACGAGCCGTTACGCCATAACGGCTACAACTCCTTGCGCCGTTGCCTACGCGTACGCCAGAATCCGCCGGCTTACACGGCTATAGGGCGGGCTATATCGTTTGCCGGTCACTGCAAAACAGTGATCGGGTTTGGTAGCCCGCTTTAAATTGTCGTTGTCGCGACACCGTCGATGCTGTCTCTTTTTTTGAGATGTGGCTTTGTATGGTGGGCATGCGTGGGGCTCCTCCGTGAGCGCCGGGTTACCCAATTTGACCGGTCTACCAACCCGCGCATGGCCGCCACCCACCGTTTGGTAGCGAGGGTGATGGCTCCCATTTTCAAATTGGAGCTTTATCTATGTTCAAAATCACACCCAACCCACCCGTCACCGACCAAATCCCTCACGATCCAGCGCTGACCCCGCAAAAGGTCAAAGAAGCCACTGATCGCGCCCTCGATTACTACCTCAAACCTGAAGACCTGGCGGCTGCGTCAAGCTCGCCGAGAAATCGCCCGGTCTATCTCGTCGACCCTTCGCTGGATGACGAAACCCTGCTGGTCGAGGCGAGCGCGTCGCTTTCATATGCTCGTGCGATGGCCGGCAACATCGCCCACTCGATAGGCGGCCCGGAGCGTAAACCGCTGCTGGCGCTGCAACAGGTGATCATGCTGAACGAGCTGCTGGTCAATCGCCTGCTGGATAAGCTGAAGTTGCCTCAATAATTTCGCTGGCTGTAATGGCCTCATCGCGAGCAGGCTCGCTCCCACAGGGGTTGTCGTCGGCACAAATCTGTGATCCCACTTCGTTCCGAAGTGGGAGCGAGCCCTGCTCGCGAGGGTGGTCTGCCAAGCACTATCAATTTCAGACACCTAATAAAAAAACCGGAAGCTTTCGCTACCCGGTTTTGCAGGATCAAATGATCGCAGCCTGCCACAGCTCTTACGGATGATCGGTATGGGCGGTGCGCAGGTAGCGATCTTTCGCTTGTTGCCGGTCTCGATCAGCTCTTTGAATCACAAATCATCCAGATCGGGAAAGATAATCCTGCCTAGTGCCCAGGGTTCAACGATTTCAGAATGCACGGTGCGCAAAAATGACCCCCACTCGCTTCGGTTATGAGCATCCGGGCCGGTGATTGTCAGTAGCAAGTACTCATCCCGAAAAGCGTCATAGGCATAAATTAGCCAAAAGTCATTGTCAGCATCATTTACCAATGTTGTCCGGTAATACTGACGATTGATTTTTGCCCATCGAGCCTGCAGTGCCTGTGTACTGGCAAGGTGGATATGGTGCATGTCGCTCAGATCGAGTCGTTCATCCCGCCCGAAGATGGCAGGTAATTCATCGCAGATTTTGTAGTTGTAAAAGTGTGCAGCGAAGTTTTGCCAGTTATTGATTCGTTCAAAAAGTGCAGAGATTTTGATGGCTGGCATTCAGGCCTACTTTGTGATCGGTAGCCTGCCAGTGATCACAAATTTATCGAACACTTTCTGCCCATCACGCGCGGCTTGCCGAACATCGAGGAATGTCAGCTCTTCACGAACTTCCTTTTTGCTGGGTTTGTCGGTTTTTCGGGTGGTGGCCATCGGAGCCTCCGAAGGATGTGTATTCATGCTGACCAGCTTATGTGAATAAGTTTTGACCCGCAAACGATAGAACTTGGTCTGAGCGAGCACCAGTCGGCGCATTCTGGGCGAGTTGTAGGCAGTGTCGGCATTGCTTGAGTGAGATCGTCGTCGGCAGAGAAGGCCTCTTCGCGAGCAGGCTCGCTCCAGGGGATCGTGACCGGGTACATAAACCTGTGATCACCGCAGATCCAATATAGGCCTTCGCCTGTTCGCGATGACGATCTGCCGGCCCCCAAAAATTCCAGATCACAAACAAAAAGCCCGGAAGCGCTCGCTTGCCGGGCTTTCAAGTGTAAAAAAGGGCGACGCGGGATGGCTGCTATTTCAGCGTCCCGTCGCTGCCTGCTTCACGCTTTTACTCGTTCAAATCCTTGACCAGATAGTCGCCGACGATCTGCGAAACACCGGTCAACGCGGTGCGTACCAGTTCCGGTTCGGTGCGATAGCGCAGTGGCTCGTAACCGTAGGTGTTGGCGCCGTTAAACGCGGTGATCGGTTCGTTGCGCTGCCAGATCAACTCGTCGCTGCGCTTCATCACGCCGCTGACCGCGATGGTCGGGTAAACCACGCTGCTGAAGCCTTGGGTCAGGGCGAAGCCCCAGTTGAATACGGTCAGTTCAATCTGCGCGTCCGCCGGTTCGTTGTCGCCGACGATTTTGAAGCGGCCGCTGGCGGCGAGTTTTTCTTCGAAACTCTTCTTCACCAGGTCGCCGAGGTTGATATTGGCGGTTTCCATGTTGTACAGGATCGCATCGACGGTCGACATGGAAGCCAGGTCGCCGGCCTTCAAGCCAGCGGCAAAACCGGCACCGCCGAGTGCCGCCGTACCGATTTTGCCAGCGCCCGCCGCCAGACCTACGCCGGTGCCGACGCCTGCGCCAATGGCGGCGCCCCATGCTTGTTCGCGGCCCATATAGCTCATTTCCCGCGGTTTCCATGACACCGGGAGGATTTTCACGGTGTGGATCTGGGTACGGTATTCGGGCTTGAATTTCTGGTTGGCGCATCCGGCCAGGAACAGAACGGCGAACATCAGGACAGCGAACTTCTTCATGAAGGACTCACAACAAGGAACGGATTTGCCGAGGTTGTCGTCCGCATGCAGGAATTCTGAAGGGGTGATGCATATTAATGTGCCACTATCGCCCTCGAGAATGCTCGGAAGCGACTGGACATGGAGTGATGATCCTGGGAGGCATAAAAGGCGTTATCGCGATCAGGCTCACTCCTACAGGAGGCCGGGGCCGGATTCTGGCGCAGGTGTAGGCAGTGTCTGCATTGCTTGAATGAGATCGCCGTCGGCAAAGAGGGCCTCATCGCGAGCAGGCTCACTCCTACAGAGGATCGGTGTCAGGCACCTGATCTGTGGTCGCCGCGAGTCCAATGTCGGAGTGAGCCTGCTCGCGATGGCGGCTTGCCAGACCTCACAAATTCCTGATCAAAAAAGAAAAAACCCGGAAGCTCACGCCATCCGGGTTTTTTCATTCCAGCCTTGATCAGCGGTTGAACCGCTCCACCAACGAATACTGGGTATTGGCCGTCTTGGTCAGTTCTTCACTCAGCAACGCCGAGTTATGCGCCTGTTCCGAGGTCTGGTCCGCCAGTTCCGAGATGTTGCTGATGTTGCGGCTGATCTCTTCAGCCACCGCACTTTGCTCCTCGGTCGCGGCGGCGATCTGGGTGGTCATGTCGGTGATGTTGGCGACTGCTTCGCTGATGCCGACCAGTGCCTGATCCGCTTCCAGCACTCGCGCGACACCTTCTTCGGCCTGGCGGTGCCCGGCTTCCATGGTTTGCACGGCGCTGGAGGCGGTCTGCTGCAGCTTGGCGATCAGCGCATGAATCTGGCCGGTCGATTCGCTGGTGCGTTGCGCCAGTTGGCGTACTTCGTCAGCCACCACGGCGAAGCCGCGACCCATCTCGCCGGCGCGCGCCGCTTCGATGGCGGCGTTGAGGGCGAGCAGGTTGGTCTGGTCGGCGATGCCTTTGATCACGTCGACCACGCCGCCGATTTCGTCGCTGTCCTTGGCCAGTTGCGTCACGGTGAGGCCGGTTTCGCCGACGACCACCGACAGGCGCTGGATGGCTTCGCGGGTTTCGCCGGCGATGTCGCGGCCGCGGCCGGTCAGACGATTGGCTTCCTGGGTGGCGTCAGCGGTGCGTTGTACGTGGCTGGCGACTTCCTGGGTGGTGGCGGCCATCTGGTTGACGGCGGTGGCGACCTGTTCGGTTTCCACGCGCTGGCGTTCCAGGCCGGTCGAGCTGTTGTGCGCCAGGGCGTCGGACTGCTTGGCCTGGTCGGTCAAGTGTTCGGCGGTGTCCTGCAGGCGGGTCAGGCAGGTTTTCAGGCGCGCTTCCTGGCTGAGGATCGACATTTCCAGACGCGCTTGTGCGCCACGGCTGTCGGTGTACATCTGCGCGATCAGCGGGTCGGAGGTGGTCTGTTCGGCCAGGCGCAGCAGGCGTTTGAGCCCGCGTTGCTGCCATTGCAGGCCCATCAGGCCCAGCGGCACCGACAGCGCGGCGGCGAGGGCGAAGCCCCACTGCGAAGTCAGGGTCGCGCCGATCATGAAGCTCAACTGGCTGACCAGAATGAACGGCAGCCAGTCCTGCAGGATCGGCAGCCATTTATCGGTGGATGGAATCGCCGACTTGCCCTGGTTGATGCGTTGGTAGAGCGCTTCGGCGCGGCGGATCTGCTCGGCGGTGGGCTTGACACGCACCGACTCGTAACCGATCACCTGACTGCCATCAAACACCGGTGTGACGTAGGCGTTAACCCAATAGTGGTCACCGGATTTGCAGCGATTCTTGACAATGCCCATCCATGGCAAGCCTTGTTTCAATGTGCCCCACATGTGCGAGAACACCGCCGACGGCACGTCAGGGTGACGGACCAGATTGTGCGGCGCACGGATCAGCTCCTCACGCGAAAACCCGCTGATTTCGACGAAAGCGTCGTTGCAGTAGGTGATCACGCCCTTGGCGTCGGTTGTGGAAATCAACCGTTGCTGTGCCGGAAAAGTCCGTTCGCGTTGTGTGATGGGCTGGTTATTACGCATGTTGTTCAATCCGCAAGGCTTTGAAAGGTTGTCGGCGCTGACAGGTTTTTATTGAAGTTTTTTTTCAGATTTAAGTACGGCGTCGCAAAACAGCGCTTGCATCAATTGGCCAGCATCGGATACGCATTGGCAATCCGCGACTGGTTTTTCTTGAAGGATTTTTTACACGGGGGCGGGGCGAGTGCATGGAAGTGCGGCGATAACCGGGTGCAGCCCCCAGTGACGATCAACCGCGGTCCCCTGAGTGAGCCTGCTCGCGATGGCGGTATGTCAGCCACATTTATATTGACTGACACACCGCCATCGCGAGCAGGCTCACTCCTACAGGGTTTTGTGTTGGGCTGAGGGATCAGCGCACGTTGAGTTTCGCTGCTGCGCGCTCGGTAATTTCCGTGCGCAACTTCAACGAAGGCGCGGCGCGCAGGCGGGCCTCATCGATGATCGCACTCGGCGCACTGTCCGGGCTGCCCGCGTTGAACGGCGGCGCCGGCGCGTATTCCAGCTGCAACTGCACCAGTTGCGCCGTGTCCGCATCGACCAGTTCCGCCGCCAGCACCAAGGCAAAATCGATCCCCGCGGTGATCCCGCCACCGGTAAACAGATTGCCGTCACGCACCACCCGATCCTTCACCGCAATCGCGCCCAGTGTCGGCAGCAGATCGTGGTACGCCCAGTGCGTGGTCGCGCGTTTGCCTTGCAGCAGGCCTGCCGCGCCGAGCACCAGCGAACCGGTGCAAACGGAAGTCACGTAACGCGCCTGAGCGGCCTGATGCTTGATGAAATTCAAGGTTTGCTCATCTTCCATCAACGGCCCCACGCCGCCACCGCCAGGCACGCAGATCACATCCAGATGCGGGCAATCCTCGAACGTGGTGGTCGGTTTCAACAGCAGGCCGGTGCTGGCGGTGACCGGCATCAGATCCTTCCAGACCAGATGCACCTGCACGCCCGGCAGCGAGGCGAGTACGTCGTAAGGGCCGGTCAGGTCGAGTTGCTGTACCTGTGGAAACAACAGAAAACCGATCTGCAAAGTCATCGTGCTTACTCTCATGAAAAGGGCTGGACGGCTTCACTGTAGGCGCGTAGGTTCTGGCGCATACGCCAATCACCCCACGAATTACGCCAAAATGCCCAAAGCCATTCACGTGCTCGCGTTCGCCAACGTGCAGATCCTCGACGTCACCGGGCCGTTGCAGGTGTTTGCCTCGGCCAATGACCTGGCCCGCCAGCGCGGGATGCCAATCCCCTATGCGCCAACGGTGATTGCCAGCGGCGGCGGGGCGGTGATGTCGTCGGCGGGGTTGGCAGTGTTGGCCGAACCCTTGCCGAGCGAGCCCAGCGATACCTTGATCATCGCCGGTGGCTGGGGCATCTATCCCGCCGCTGAAGATCTGGAACTGGTCGACTGGGTGCGCCAGCACGGCAATCAGTGCCGGCGCGTGGCCTCGGTGTGTACCGGTGCGTTTCTGCTGGCGGCCAGCGGCTGGCTCGACGGCCGACGCGTGGTAACCCACTGGACACGCTGCGAGCAACTGGCGCAGCAGCACCCGAATCTGCACGTCGAGGCCAACCCGATCTTTATCAATGACGGTCCGGTCTGGACCTCGGCGGGGGTCACCGCCGGCATTGATCTGGCATTGGCGATGGTCGAAGAAGACCTCGGCCGCGACATCGCGCTCGACGTCGCCCGGCATCTGGTGGTGTTCCTCAAGCGTCCCGGCGGACAATCGCAATTCAGCGTGACGCTGTCGTTGCAAAATCAGGGCAATCGCTTCGATGAACTGCATGCCTGGATCGCCGAACACCTCACCTGCGATCTTGGCATTGCGACCCTGGCCGAACAGGCCGGCATGAGCGAACGCAGTTTCGTCCGTCACTACCGCGCCGACACCGGCCAGACGCCGGCGCGGGCGATTGAACTGATTCGCGTGGAAACTGCCAGGCGCTTGCTCTGCGACACCGGCCTGCCGGTCAAACGCATCGCCGCCAATTGCGGGTTTGGCAGTGAAGAGACGCTACGGCGCAGTTTTCTCCGTGCCATTGGCGTGACACCGCAGGCGTATCGCGAGCGGTTTTCAGTCAGCGCTGCAACAGATCCAGTATTGCCTTGAGGGTTTGCTGCGGCGCTTCCTCGGGGATGTTGTGCCCGACGCCGGCCAAGACGCGCCGCTGATAAAAGCCGCTGAAATGTTCGGCATCGGCATCCACCGCCGAAGGGGGACCAACGCCATCATCGGCACCGCACAGTGAAATGCTCGGTACGCTGATCACCGGTTGTTTGGCAAGCGCATCTTCCATCCATTCCAGTGCCGGATCGCCCGCCGCGTAGCCGAAACGATGCCGGTAGGAATGAATCGCCACGTCGATAAAATCAGGATTATCAAAAGCGGCAGCCGTCAGTGGGTAGCGCTCGTCCCTTCGCGGCCATGTCGGCGACCACAGCCGCCAGAGCAACTGGCATAACTCTCGGCGATTTTGCCTCAGACCCTCGGCGCCACGCGGCGTGTGGAAGTAATACTGATACCAGAGCCGATGCTCGTCTTCTGGGGCCAATGGCTGATTCGAATGGGCGATGTCCTGCACGAGGTAGCCGTCGCCGCTGACCAATCCGCGCACGCGTGCCGGAAAAAGCGCCGCGACAATGCACGCCGCCCGACCGCCCCAATCGTAACCGCAAAGCATCGTCTGCTCGATGCCCAGCGCATCCATCAGATCGAGCAGGTCTTGCGCCATGGCGGCTTGCTGGCCAGAGCGCAGTGTTTGCTCGCTGTTGAATCGGGTCGGCCCATAACCGCGCAAGTACGGCACAATGACGCAATAGCCTTGTGCAGCAAGTACCGGAGCGATTTCGTCATAGGCGCGCGGAGAGTACGGGAAGCCGTGGAGCAGAATCACCGCCGCACCGTCGGCCGGTCCGTGCTGTTCGTAGGCGATGGTCAGGGTTGGGGTAAGCACGGTCTCGATCATGATTGACCACTCCGTTTCAATCGCATTCAAGAACTCTGGACCTGCGGTCAGCCTGCTCGGCTCGACTCAACCGACGAGACGCATGCCAACCAGGCTCTAAGCCTCGACTTCTGCCACCTGATTGAAATACTTCGTCCGATCCGGGGTAAACGTCACCACCATTTTCGTGCGCGTGCACGTCAGTGAATGTTCGGCGTTCAGATCGATATTCAAGTCCTCGCCGCGCAGTCCTTGCCACTGCGCCAGGTATTTCAGCGAGCCGTACTTCTCGAGTTTTTTCAGGCTGCGACTGACGCCACCTTTCCAGCCAAGTACCGGCAATTCGCCGTCCAGGCACTGCAGGGCCAGTTGCGGAAAGCGTACGGCGCGCTGGCGGCCGACTTCCCAGCACTTGATCAGACCCTGGTCGGTGTCTTCCCAGAGTTCGCTGCGGGTCAGGCCGGTGCGAAGAGGGGAGTCGATACTGCGTTGAATAGTTCGGGACATTCTGCTTCCTTGAATTTCGGGTTTTGTTGGACAGCTCCGCTGGCCCGTTGCGCTGGATGTTAGGGGCGGATGTAACGGCTGGCAACAAGGTATTTCGGGGTGTAAGTGCAAGTTACCGAGGAAGCCTTACCTGCAATTTGTCAGTTTTCAGGCGGCCTCGTTTTACACACACTGCCGCCAAACGTCACCGCCGCGGGGAGCGGCGGTGACGTGCAGTGCTAGCAGGCGTTGAACGAGTGTAGGACGGACTTTGGCAAAATGCGTTCAAGCAGCGATTTGTCTGACGAACTGTAGCGAAGAATCGACTGTTTACGGCTGCCAGCTGCTCTTTTCTCCGCTCAGTTTGCGATCAAGAAAGCTCGCCGCACTGATCAGCGCCAGGTGCGTCAGTGCTTGCGGCGTATTGCCCAAATGCCGGCCATGGCTGTCGAACTCTTCGGCGTAAAGGCCCAGCGGGTTGGCGTAACGCAACAGTTGTTCGAATTCCAGATGGGCTTTTTCCACCTGCCCGGCGCGGGCCAGGCATTCGACGTACCAGAACGAGCACGCCGCGAAGGCGCCTTCGGTGCCGGTCAGACCATCGATGTTGTTGTCGTCGTTGCGATAGCGGTAGACCATGCCGTCGCGCACCAGGCTTTTCTCGATTGCTTCGAGGGTCGACAGCCAGCGCGGGTCCTTGGCGCTGACAAACCGCACCAGCGGCATCAGCAGCATCGAGCCGTCGAGCGCGGTGCCGCCCTTGTACTGCACGAAATGCCCGCGTTGTTCGTCCCAGAAATTGTCCCAGATGTCAGCGTAGATCGCCTGCCGGGTCTGATCCCATTGAGTGAAAGGCGCGGGCAGCGAGCGTTTCGAAGCCAGGCGGATAGCCCGGTCCAGTGCGACCCAGCACATCAGCCGTGAGTGTAGAAAGTGATGTTGCTCACCGCGCATTTCCCAGATGCCGACGTCCTTGGTCTGCCAGGTCTCACACACCTGACCGACCACTTCGCAGACATGTTTCCAGCCTTCGTGAGAAATCGCATCGCCGTATTTGTTGACCAGATACACGGCATCCATCAGCTCACCGAAAATATCCAGCTGGATCTGATCGTAAGCCTGATTGCCGATGCGCACCGGTTGCGCACCGCCGTGTCCGGACAGGTGCGAGAGTTCGGTCTCGGGCAATTCCTGTTGGCCGTCGATGGCGTACAGAATGTTCAGCTTCATCGGTTTGCCGCAGCAATCGCTGACGCGCCCGCGCAGCCACTGCATGTAGTGGTTGGCTTCGTCGACGAAACCCAGGCGCATGAAGGCGTACACGGTGAACGAGGCGTCACGGATCCAGGTATAGCGATAGTCCCAATTGCGTTCGCCGCCGCGTGATTCCGGCAGGCCGAAAGTCGCAGCGGCGAGGATCGCGCCATGGCGTCTCGAAGTCAGCAGCTTGAGCGCGAGGGCCGAGCGGTTGACCATTTCACGCCAGCGCCCGCGGTAGTTGGACTGGCCGATCCAGCCGCGCCAGAACTGCAAGGTGCGTTGCAGGCACAACTGCGCTGCGCCGTCCTGAAAGCGCGGATCGTCTTCGGCGCCGAGGATGAATTCGGCGCTTTGCTGGTGGGTCAGGGTGAACGTGGCGACCGCCGCTTCTGCGTCGATACTCAGTGGCTGATCGGCGGCCAGGCGCAGTGACGGCTGACCCTCGGCGCGGAATACCACGGTTTGCCCGTCCATGTGCGCACGGGTGTCGGCGCGAGCATAGTCGTGGCGCACGGCGCAGCGCATATGAAACGTCGCCTCACCGCTGACCACCCGCACGCGGCGCAGCAACACCGGCAAATCGTCCGGGTTGTCGGCCACCGGCAGCAGATCGGTGATTTCGACCACGGCGCGTTCGTTCAGCCAACGGGTTTGCAGGACGTTGGTGTCGGGCAGGTAAATCTGCTCACGGCGTGCGTCCGGCAAGTCCGGCGCGAGCTGGAAGATCCCTGCTTCGGGGGTGTCCAGCAATGAACAGAAAATCGACGGGCTGTCGAACTCCGGCCAGCAGAAAAAATCCACGCTGCCGCGGTCGTTGATCAGCGCGGCGCTGCGCATGTCGCCGATGATGCCGTGAGCATCGATGGCGCTTTGTCGTTCCAGAGGATGCTCAGCCATTGCCGCGAAACTCCGGATAGAGGCTCATGCCGCCGTCGATGAACAGGGTGGTGCCGACGATATAGTCCGAGGCATCCGAGGCGAGAAACACCACGGCATTGGCGACGTCTTCGACATCGCCGATACGGCCGTAGGGAATCAGTTCGAGAAGTTTGTCTGCGGCGTCGTCGGCGGTGGCTTTGGCGTTGATCGCCGTGCGAATCGCCCCCGGCGCGATGCCGTTGATGCGAATGCGCTGATGGCTGACTTCTTGCGCCAGAGTTTGCATCAACTGATCGACGCCACCCTTGGATGCCGCGTAATTGACGTGCCCGGCCCAGGGTATGCGCTGATGCACCGAACTCATGTGAATGATCTTGCCGGCTGCGCGCGACACGCCTTCGCGAATGCCCTGACGATTGAAAATCCGCAGGGCGGCGCGGGCGCAGAGGAACTGGCCGGTGAGGTTGA
The DNA here is from genome assembly GCF_900105485.1 of Pseudomonas granadensis. GTDB lineage: Bacteria > Pseudomonadota > Gammaproteobacteria > Pseudomonadales > Pseudomonadaceae > Aquipseudomonas > Aquipseudomonas granadensis. The sequence goes on from NZ_LT629778.1 coordinate 1,704,286, forward strand.
CGCCGATCACCGTGTTCCAGTCCTCCAGCGTCATGTCCACCGCTGGCGCATCCTTTTGCAGCCCGGAATTGGCCAGCAGAATGTCCAGCGTACCGAAGGCGTCGAGGGTTTCGCTGAACAGCCGTTCGACCTCATCCTCCTTCGACACATCGGCGCCGATGGCAAGCGCCTGACCGCCATCGGCAATGATCTGCCGGGCCAGTTCTTCTGCAGGTTCAGCGTTGCTGTTGTAGTTGATGACGACCGCGGCGCCGGCTGCGGCGAGGGCTTTGGCACAGGCGTGGCCGATGCCGGAGCTGGCACCGGTGACCATCGCGACTTGTCGGGCGAGGGAAATCTGCATGGAAAGTTGCGCCTTGAGTGAGGGCTTACCTAGCTGACTGGTGGTGTGGCGCCAGAGTTCATTTGGCGCAAATGTCGGGATGGTTTTGCTGGCGTCTTCGCGAGCAGACTCGCTCCCACAGGGGATTGGTGTGCACCGCACATTCAAAGTGGGGAGCGTCTTTCACATTCCACCAACAATTGCGCGCTTCCCCCGCGCCGCGAGCCTATGGCAACGTGTCGGCCCTTGATGAGGCAGCAACCGATGGCAAATCCTTACCGCGAATTGTTCAACGCTCCCGGCGCGCGAAATTTTGTGCTGGCCGGGATGATCGCGCGCATGCCGATCTCCATGACCGGTATCGGCGTGATCACCATGCTTTCGCAACTCAAGGGCGGCTATGCGCTGGCCGGCGGCGTGGCGGCGACGTTTGCCCTGGCCACGGCGTTTTGCGCACCGCAGGTGTCGCGGCTGGTTGACCGTTTCGGTCAGGGGCGGATTCTGCCGTTGTCGGCGCTGATCGGTGGCGGGGCCCTGTTGCTGTTGCTGTTGTGTACCCGGTTGCAGGCACCGAGCTGGACGCTGTTCGTCTTTGCCGCGCTGGCTGGTTGCATGCCGAGCATGTCGGCGATGGTGCGGGCGCGCTGGACCGAAATCTATCGCGGTCAGCCACAATTGCAGACTGCCTATGCGCTGGAGTCGGTGCTCGACGAGGTGTGTTTTATCGTCGGCCCGCCATTGTCAGTGGGGCTGTGCGTGGCGGTGTTTCCCGAAGCGGGACCGTTGGCGGCGCTGCTGGCACTGGCAATCGGTGTGAGCGCATTCGTCGCGCAGCGCAGCACCGAGCCGCCGGTGCATGCGCATGCGTCTGAACATCACGGCTCGATCATCGCCTCGACCGACGTGCAACTGCTGCTGGCCCTGATGATTGCCATGGGCGTGATCGTCGGTGTGGTCGATGTGGTCAGCGTCGCGTTCGCGCAACACCAGGGGCAACCGGCGGCGGCGAGCATCGTGTTGTCGGTGTATGCGATCGGCTCGTGTCTGGCGGGCATCGCCTTCGGCGCGATGCGTTCGAAACTGCCGTTGCCGCGTTTGTTTTTGTACGGCGGGGTGGCGACGGCGGTGACCACGTTACCGTTGTTGCTGGCGAGCAATATTGTCAGCTTGTCGGTGGCAATGTTCGTGGCCGGGTTGTTCTTTTCGCCAACACTGATCGTGGCCATGGCCTTGATCGAACGCATCGTGCCGCCGGCCAAATTGACCGAAGGCCTGACCTGGCTGGTCACCGGTTTGAGCATTGGTGTGGCAATTGGCGCGGCAGGCTCCGGGGCATTGGTCGATGCGTTCGGTGCGCGCAGCGGTTTCTGGCTGGCGATTGCCGCAGGGGCGGTGGTACTCGGCGCTGCGGTGCAGAGCTTCCGCCATTTGAAATAGATCGCAGTTGCAGGCGTGAGCCTGCTCGCGATAGCGGTGTGTCAGTCAATATGATTTTGAATGATAGACCGCTATCGCGAGCAGGCTCACTCCTGCAGAGGGCTTGTTACCAGCCCCGGCCCGAATTCACCCAGAAATTCACTGACAGCGACGTCGACACCGACTCCACCTGATGGAACCAGCCCTCAGGGAGGAACAGCAGATCCCCGGCCTCCAGGGTCACCCGCAGAAACGGCACGTCGCGCGCGGCCGGGAAGCGCTGGTAATCCGGTGCATCGGGATTGAAATCGCAACCATCCAGTCCGCCTTTCGGTGCCGTCGACCACGTGCCCAGCGCTTCACGATGATGCGGCGCGGCGAGGGTGAATGTTTTCTGCCCCCAGACCTGCGCGAACAAATTATCGGTGTCGTCACGGTGCAGCGGGGTCAGCGTGCCTTTCGGGCCGATCCAGATGCGTGGCGGGATGAACTGCGCGGCATCGAAGTAAGGCGGGTACTTGATCTGTTGCAGCAGTTGCGCCGGGAGAATGTTGTTGCCCATGTAGGCGGGCGGCTCGCCATCTGCGCTTTTCGTCGTCGGTTGGTCCAGTGAGGCGATGAATTCGGCCATCGAGGTCGAGCGAAAATCTCGCTCGGTGGAGAAGGTCTTTTTCACATAATCGCCGTGCCGGGTGATGCCCTGCAGCTCGGCGAAATGCACCAGCGATTCTTCGCGGCTGAGCTTGAACAGCGGCCAGTCGTGCAGCGCATTGCTGATGACCAGCGGAATGCCATTGGGCAGGTAACGGCTTCGGAATTCGGCCACCGACAGATCGCTGCGCGCAATGCGTTCGACGCTGCGTTGCGTCGGCAGGCCGGCGGTGAGTTGTTCGCTGAAGCGCGGCGGCGTCGGGTAGCGTTTGTTCATGTCGACCTTTTCCGCCACCGCGCCGCCGTGCATAGCGTGCTCGATGATCTGCGGCAGCAGCGTCGCCAGGCCCATGTTGCCGCCGATCTTCAGGCGGCCGCTGGCAAACAGTTCTTCGACGTTGGCGATGCCGCCCATGATCCCGAGAAAATCCTTCTCCGCGACTTCGATGGTCACGTCCGGGCTGGCGTGGCGGCCAGCCTCGGTGCGGCTGCCAGCCTTGACTTCGGACCAGTAGGCCTGCTGCGGACCGAACACGAATTGAAACACGCCTTCGATGCCGACAGCGCCGGCATTGGCGAACAGTTTGCCGAGAATGCTCTGCAGGTCCACGGTGATCCCTCGTTATTGGTTTTGGCCTGAACAGTTAACGAGCAGTCGTTTGGGCAATTTACTGGCCGGCGACTAATTTGCCCGCCCGCGCATCCGTTTCTCTCTACAGATGAATTTTTCGAGGGAAGCGTGGTGACTCAGTTGACCCTGCTGTGCCTGCCGTATTCCGGCGCCAGTGCCATGGTCTACAGCCGCTGGCGGCCGAAGTTGCCGCAGTGGCTGCGCCTGCAACCGGTCGAGCTGCCGGGGCGCGGCGCGCGTTTTGGCGAACCGCTGCACACCGATATGCGCGTGCTGGCGATGCAACTGGCCAGAGAATTACGGCCGACACTGCATGCACCCTATGCGCTGTTCGGCCATAGCCTCGGCGCCTTGCTGGCCTGTGAAATGGCCCATGCCTTGCGCGCGCTGGGCTGCCCGGAGCCGGTGGCGCTGTTCGCTTCGGGCACGGCGGCGCCGTCCCTGCGTGCCGATTACGATCGCGGCTTTGCCGAACCGAAAACCGATGCCGAGCTGATCGAGCAACTGCGCACACTCAATGGCACCCGCGAAGAAGTGCTCGCCAATGAAGAACTGATGAGCCTGACCCTGCCGATCCTGCGCGCCGATTTCCAGTTATGCGGCAAATTCGAGCCGGTGCAGCGCCCGCTGCTCAACTGCCCGGTGCACGTGCTCGGCGGCAAGGCCGACCGCGCCACCACCGAGCAGTTGATCGGCTGGAGCCAGGAAACCCACGGCAGCTTCTCGGTAGACATGCTGGCCGGCGGGCACTTCTTCATCCACGAACACGAAGCCAAAGTGCTCAAGGTGATCAAGGATCAGCTGGAAAGGCATCACCGCCGCCACGCCATCGCCGCAACCGCTTGATGAACACCAAACCCCTTTGGGGGCGAGCTTGCTCCTGCACTGGTTGTTCGCCGAACCACAAATTTCCGCTCATCCTCAAATCCCGGTAGGAGTGAGCCTGCTCGCGATGGCGTTGTATCAGTCGATAGTGATGTCGCCTGATCCACCGCCTTCGCGAGCAGGCTCACTCCTGCAAGGGTTTTGTGTGGGCCTGAAAGCCCTCGGTAGTCTCGTCTGACAGTTGTTCTCATTCGCTAATTTTTCCGGTCTGCATTCGTTTTACAGGGATGACGTGCCTTTGTGCTTCCTGCCTACTGATCCGGATGCTGAGAAATGAATGCTGAAGACTCCTTGAAACTTGCTCGCCGGTTTATCGGGTTGCCCCTGGAAAAGCGCCAGATGTTCCTCGCGGCCCTGCAAAAGGAGGGCGTTGATTTCGCCCGGTTCCCGATTCCGACCGGGATCGAGGCCGAGGACCGTCAGGCGTTGTCCTACGCGCAGCGGCGCATGTGGTTTCTCTGGCAGCTCGATCCGCAGAGCGGCGCCTATAACCTGCCGGGTGCAGTGCGCCTGAGCGGTCAGCTGAATCTGCTCGCGCTGGAACAGGCGTTTGCCAGTCTGGTCGAGCGCCACGAAACCCTGCGCATGGTGTTCCAGCGTCAGGCTGACGACAGCCTGCTGCAAGTACCGGCCACGGCGCCACTGGTGATCAACCACGAAGATTTCAGCGCGCTGCCATCCAGCGAACGGGAACAGGCTGTGGTCAGTGCCGCCGAACGGCAATCGCTGTTGCCGTTCGATCTGGCGGTCGGCCCGCTGTTGCGCGTGACCTTGCTACAGCTTGCGGAGCAGGAGCACGTGCTGCTGCTGACCCTGCACCACATCGTCTCCGATGGCTGGTCGATGAACGTGCTGATCGACGAGTTCATCCGTTGCTACGACGCGTTCGACGCCGGGCTCATGCCGCAACTGGCCGCGTTGCCGATCCAGTACAGCGACTACGCGCTGTGGCAGCGACGCTGGCTGGAGGCGGGCGAGCAGGCGCGGCAACTCGATTACTGGCAGGCGCAACTGGGCGATGAGCACCCGGTGCTGGAACTGCCGCTGGACCATTCGCGCCCGGCGATGCCGAGCTATCGCGGTACGCGCTACGAATTCGCCATCGATGAAGCCCTGGCCGGGCAACTGCGCCACACCGCGCAGCAGCACCAGGTCACCTTGTTCATGCTGTTGCTCGCGGCGTTCAACGCCTTGCTGCACCGTTACACCGGGCAGAGCGATATCCGCGTCGGCGTGCCGATTGCCAACCGCAACCGTGGTGAAACCGAAGGGCTGATCGGCTTCTTCGTCAACACCCAGGTGTTGCGCACGCAACTGGATGGGCAGACTCGTGTCGACGCTCTGCTGCGCGCCGTCAAGGAAACTGCGCTCGGCGCCCAGGCCCATCAGGATCTGCCGTTCGAGCAACTGGTCGACGCGCTGAAACTTGAGCGCAGCCTCAGCCACACGCCGCTGTTTCAGGTGATGTACAACCATCAACCACACGTGGCCGATATCGCCAGCCTCAGCACTGCCTCGGGCCTGGTGCTCGACAGCCTCGACTGGCAGAGTCGCACCACTCAGTTTGACCTGACGCTGGACACCTACGAGCAGGGCGGCAGGCTGCGTGCCGCATTGACCTACGCCAGCGATCTGTTCGAGGCACCGACCATCGAGCGCATGGCGCAGCACTGGTTGCGCCTGCTTGCGGCGATGGTCGCCGATCCGTCGCAACGCATCGGCGAATTGCCGCTGCTCGACGCCGACGAGCAACACACTCTGGTGCATGATTGGAACAACGTTCAGGCGGACTACCCGAGCAGCACGCCGATCCATCAACTGATCGAAGCGCAGGTCATGCGCACACCGGATGCACCGGCGCTGTTGTTTGCTGGACAGTCGCTGAGCTATGCCGAACTGGACGCCCGGGCCAACCGTCTGGCGCATCTGCTGCGCGAACAAGGCGTGCGCGCCAACAGTCTGGTCGGCGTTTGCGCGTTGCGGTCAGTGGAAATGGTCGTCGCGCTGCTGGCAGTCCTCAAGGCCGGCGGCGCTTACGTGCCGCTCGATCCGGAATACCCGCAGGAACGCCTGGCCTACATGATCGAGGACAGCGGCATCACTTTGCTGTTGACTCAGGCTGCGCTGCGCTCAGCGCTGCCGACCGATGCGGTGCAGGTGATCACGCTGGACCAGCCCGATCTGCTCGAAGGCTATAGCGACCAGCGTCCCGACGTCAGTGTCGATCCGTTGAACCTGGCTTACGTGATTTACACCTCAGGCTCCACCGGTAAACCGAAAGGCGCCGGCAACAGCCACGCGGCATTGGTCAACCGCTTGTGCTGGATGCAGGAGGCCTACGGGCTGGACGCCAGCGATGCGGTGTTGCAGAAAACCCCGTTCAGTTTCGACGTCTCGGTCTGGGAGTTCTTCTGGCCGCTGCTCACCGGTGCGCGGCTGGTGGTCGCCGCGCCGGGCGCGCACCGCGATCCGCTGCAACTGATCGACACCATCAACCACTACGGCATCAGCACGCTGCACTTCGTGCCGTCGATGTTGCAGGCATTCATTCACGAGCCCGGCGTGGAAAGCTGCGTCGGCCTCAAACGCATCGTTTGCAGCGGTGAAGCTTTGCCGCTGGACGCGCAATTGCAGGTCTTCGCCAAGCTGCCAGCTACCGGGCTCTACAACCTCTACGGCCCGACCGAAGCAGCCATCGACGTTACCCACTGGACTTGCGTCGATGAGGGCGCCGACAGCGTGCCGATCGGTCGGCCAATCGCCAACCTGCGCACCCACGTGCTCGACGCCGAATTGCTGCCGGTGCCCAGTGGTGTGGCCGGCGAGCTGTACCTGGGCGGCGCCGGGCTGGCGCGCAGTTATCACCAGCGCCCGGCGCTGACCGCGGAGCGTTTCGTGCCGTGCCCGTTCCATCCCGGCACGCGCCTTTATCGCACCGGCGACCGGGTGCGCCAGCGTGGCGATGGGGTGATCGAATACCTCGGTCGTCTCGACCATCAAGTGAAGCTGCGCGGCTTGCGCATCGAACTGGGCGAAATCGAAACCCGCCTGATGCAGCACCCGTTGGTGCGTGAGGCGGTAGTGCTGGTGCCGGATGGCAAACAGCTGGTCGCCTGGCTGGTGCTGGAACATCCGCAGCCGGCCGCTGACTGGCAGCAAGACGTCAAAGCCTGGCTGCTCGGCAGCCTGCCGGAATTCATGGTGCCAACCTGCCTGATCACGCTGGAGAAATTGCCGGTCACCGCCAACGGCAAACTTGATCGCAAGGCCTTGCCGCCAGCGGATGCCGCGCCACAGCAAGCATTCGTCGCGCCGCAGGATGCGCTGCAAAAAGCCCTCGCGGCGATCTGGGAAGACGTGCTCGGCCGTGAGCGCGTAGGTCTGGAAGACAATTTCTTCGAGCTGGGCGGCGACTCGATCATCTCGATTCAAGTGGTCAGCCGCGCGCGACAGGCCGGCATTCGCCTGAGCCCGCGCGATCTGTTCCAGTATCAGACCGTGCGTACCCTGGCGCGGGTGGCAAGTCTCGATCAACAGACCACCGTGGATCAGGCTGCTGTAACCGGTGCCGCAGTGCTCGGGCCGATCCAGCAGCATTTTTTCAGTCAGGCGATGCCGGTGCGTGAACACTGGAACCAGTCGCTGCTGCTGATCCCGCGCGAAACCCTGAACGCGCAGTGGCTCGACGCGGCGCTGACGCAACTGATCAATCATCACGACGCCTTGCGCCTGCGCTTTGTCGAAGGCGCTGAAGGCTGGCAGCAAAGCCATGGTCCGCTGATCGATAGCGCTGACCTGTGGGTGCGCGACGCTAAATCCCCGGGAGAATTGCAGACGCTGTGCAACCAGGCCCAGCGCAGCCTCGACCTGCGACAAGGGCCGTTGCTGCGGGCATTACTGGTGAGCATGGCGGACGGTAGCCAGCGTCTGGCGCTGATCATTCATCACTTGGTCGTCGACGGGGTTTCCTGGCGCGTACTGCTGGAAGATCTGCAGCAGGCGTATGAACAACGGGCGGCCGGTGGCGGCATTCAATTGCCGGCGAAAACCCACGCGTTTCAGCAGTGGACCGCGCGGCTTGCTGGCGAGGCTTCGCGTTTCGATGAGCAACTGGCGTACTGGAAAGCCCAGCATCAGGACGCCCGGGATCTGCCGTGCGAACGCGCGCAGGGCAGTCTGGAAAATCGCCACGGCGAAAAAATCGAATGGCGCCTCGACGCCGAGCGCACTCGACAGTTGCTGCAACAAGCGCCGGCGGCGTATCGCACTCAGGTCAATGACCTGTTGCTCACGGCGCTGACACGCACCGTCAGCCGCTGGAGTCAGCAGCCGGGCACGCTGATCGAACTGGAAGGGCATGGTCGCGAAGACCTGTTCGATGACATCGACCTGACCCGCACCGTCGGTTGGTTGACCAGTCTGTTTGCGGTCAAGCTGACCGCGGCCGAAGACCTCGACGCTTCGATCAAGATGATCAAGGAGCAACTGCGCGCGGTGCCGGACAAAGGTCTGGGTTATGGCGTGCTGCGTTATCTGGCGGCGCCCGCGGTGCGCGGCGAACTGGCCGCGCTGGCGCCACCGCGCATCACGTTCAATTATCTCGGCCAGTTCGACCGCCAGTTCGACGAGGCGGCACTGTTCGTGCCGTGCGCCGAAACCAGCGGCGTCGCCCAGAGTCCGGCGGCGCCGCTCGCCAACTGGCTGACCGTGGAAGGGCAGGTCTACGGCGGTGAGCTGTCGATGAGCTGGGGCTTCAGCCGCGAGATGTTCGACAGTGCAACGGTGCAGGCGCTGGTCGATCAGTACGCCATTGAGTTGCATGCGCTGATCGAGCATTGCTGTGCATTGCCAATCGCGCAGGCGACGCCATCGGACTTCCCGCTGGCGCGCATCAGCCAGACGCAACTCGATGCGCTGCCACTGCCGGCAGGTCAGCTTGACGATGTCTATCCGCTGTCGCCGATGCAGCAGGGCTTGCTGTTCCACACGCTGTACGAACAGGCGGCGGGTGAGTACATCAACCAGTTGCGTGTCGATGTGCAAGGCCTCGACCCTGAGCGCTTCCGCGCCGCGTGGCAGGCCACGGTCGATGCGCAGGATATTTTGCGCAGCGGTTTTGTCTGGCAGGGCGAGCTGGCGCAGCCGCTGCAGATCGTGCACAAACAGGTGCAATTGCCCTTCACCACGCTCGACTGGCGTGACCGCGACGATCAACCGACGGCGCTCGCGACACTGGCGGATGCCGAGCGGCAGCAAGGTTTCGATCTGACGCAGGCGCCATTGTTGCGACTGCTGCTGGTGCAAACCGGCGCCGAGCAGTGGCATCTGATTTACACCCATCACCACATCCTGATGGACGGCTGGAGCAACGCGCAGCTGCTTGGCGAAGTGTTGCAGCGCTACAGCGGTCGAGCGCCGGTAAACAATGGCGGGCGTTATCGCGATTACATCGCCTGGCTGCAACGCCAGGACGGCCAGTTGAGCGAGGCCTTCTGGACCGGGCAACTGGCCGCGCTGCACGAGCCGACCCGACTGGCGCGCGCGGCCACTGCTGGCGAGCAGCACAGCGGTCACGGCGATCATTACCTGACCCTGGACGCGCAACGCACGCAACGCCTGGAAGCGTTCGCCCGTCAGCAGAAAGTCACCGTCAACACGCTGGTGCAAGCCGCGTGGCTGCTGTTGCTGCAACGCTACACCGGCCTTGACGCGGTGGCGTTCGGGGCGACGGTGGCCGGGCGTCCGGCCGAGTTGCCGGGCATCGAGCAACAGGTCGGTCTGTTCATCAATACCTTGCCGGTGATCGGCGCGCCGCGTCCGGATCAAAGTGTTGGCGACTGGCTGCAAGCGGTACAGGCGCAGAACCTCAGCCTGCGCGATTTCGAGCACACGCCGCTGGCGGACATCCAGCGCTGGGCCGGGCAGGGCGGCGAAGCGCTGTTCGACAACATTCTGGTGTTCGAAAACTACCCGATTGCCCAGGCGCTGAGTCTGGCGGGGCAAGGTCTGCAGTTCGGCGAGGTCGGCAATCTTGAGCAGACCCACTATGCGCTGAGCGTCGCCGTCACCCTCGGCGAGCAACTGGCGCTGCACTACAGCTTCGACCGCGGCCAGTTCGCTCGCGCGGTGATCGAAGGCATCAGTGCGCATTTGCTGCAACTACTCGAACAATTCGCACTGTCAGCGACGCGTAACCTCGGTGAAATCGCCCTCGCAGACGCTCAGGAGCATGCGCGCCAGCAAGGCGAAAACCATCAGCAACCGTATCCGGTGAATATCGGTGTGCATCAGCGCATTGCGGCGCTGGCCGCCGAGCGTCCGCAGCGCACCGCGGTGATTTTCAATGGCAGGCATTTCAGTTATGGCGAGATCGACCAGCGCGCCAATCAACTGGCCCATGCGCTGATCGCCCGTGGCGTCGGAGCGGAAACCCGCGTCGGCGTGGCCCTGCCGCGCAGCGAGTCGGTGATCGTTGCACTGCTGGCGGTGCTCAAGGCGGGCGGCGCCTATGTGCCGCTGGATACTCATTATCCGCGCGAGCGTCTGGCCTACCTGATCGAGGATTCCGGGCTGGCGCTGCTGATCAGCGATTCGTCGGTGTCGGCGCAACTGCCACTCGCCGCAGGGGTGCCGCTGCTGGAGCTGGATCGTCTGGAGGTGAGCGAATGGCCGGTCGCAGCACCGCCGGTAAACCTCGACCCGGACAACCTCGCCTATGTGATCTACACCTCCGGCTCCACGGGCAATCCGAAAGGCGTCAGCGTCGCCCACGGGCCGTTGGCCATGCATTGCCAGGCCATCGGTGAGCGCTATGAAATGCGCGACAGCGACTGCGAATTCCACTTCATGTCGTTCGCCTTCGACGGCGCCCACGAACGCTGGCTCACCAGCCTGACCCACGGCGCCTCGCTGCTGATTCGCGACGACACCTTGTGGACGCCGGAGCAGACCTATAACGCGATGATCGAACACGGTGTGACCGTGGTGGCGTTCCCGCCGGTGTATCTGCAGCAACTGGCCGAGCATGCCGAGCGCGTCGGCAACCCACCGAAAGTGCGAATCTACTGCTTCGGCGGCGATGCTGTGCCGAGCGCCAGTTTCGAGCGGGTCAAACGCGCGCTGGATCCGGATTACATCATCAACGGCTACGGCCCGACCGAAACCGTGGTCACGCCGCTGATATGGAAGGCCGGCCGCGAAGAGCCGTGCGGCGCGGCCTACGCGCCGATCGGCAGCCGTATCGGCGACCGCAGCGCTTATGTCCTCGACGCTGCGCTGAACCTGCTGCCACAAGGCATGGCCGGTGAGTTGTACCTCGGTGGCAGCGGTCTGGCGCGTGGTTACCTGAATCGTCCGGGGTTGACTGGCGAACGCTTCGTTGCTGATCCGTTCAGCACCGGTGGCTTGCTTTATCGCACCGGGGATCTGGTGCGCCAGCGCGGCGACGGTACCTTCGACTACCTCGATCGCATCGACAATCAGGTGAAAATCCGTGGTTTCCGCATCGAGCTCGGCGAGGTCGAAGCCGCCCTGCAAGCCCTTGCCGGCGTGCGCGAAGCGGTGGTGATTGCGCAGGAAGGCAGTGGCGGCAGCGGCAAGCGTCTGGTGGCGTACGTGGTCAGTGATTCGAGCCGTGCCGACTTTACTGAAGAACTGCGCGCGCAACTCGCGGCCAGTCTGCCGGCGCACATGGTTCCGGCGTACGTTTTGCGCCTTGAGCGTCTGCCATTGACCCCGAACGGCAAACTCGATCGCAAGAACCTGCCGAAGCCGGATGTCAGCCAATTGCAGCAGACTTATGTGGCGCCGCAGACCGCGCTGGAGCAGCAACTGGCGGCGATCTGGCAGGACGTGCTCAAGCTTGAGCAGGTCGGCATCAGCGACAACTTCTTCGAGCTGGGCGGCGATTCGATCATCTCGATTCAGGTGGTCAGCCGTGCGCGGCAAGCCGGGATTCGCTTCACCCCCAAAGACCTCTTCGAGCACCAGACCATTGCCGCGCTGGCCGTGGTCGCGCAGACCGGTGAAGCGCTGCACCTGATCGATCAGCACGCGGTGACCGGCAGCAGCGCGCTGCTGCCGATTCATCAGGAATTCTTCGCGCAAGCAATCCCTGACCGCCATCACTGGAACCAGTCGGTGATGCTCAAACCCTCGCAAACGCTGAACGCACAGTTGCTGGAGCAAGCGCTGGATGCGCTGGTTGTGCACCACGACAGCTTGCGTCTGCAATTTGTCGAGCAGGCTGACGGCTGGGCTGCGCATTACCGCGACGTCGCCACCCAAGCGGGCGAAACGATTCTTTGGCAGGTCGAGGTCGCTGACCTCGAAGCTTTAGAGACGCTGGGCGACAAGGCGCAGCGCAGCCTGCAACTGAGTGGCGGTTCGCTGATTCGCGCGGTGCTGGCCGATCTGGCTGACGGTTCGCAACGGCTGTTGCTGATCGTCCATCACCTGGTGGTCGATGGCGTGTCGTGGCGGATTCTGTTCGAAGACCTGCAAAACGCTTATCGGCAGATCAGCGCCGGGCAGGCTGTGCAGCTTCCGGCGAAAACCAGCGCGGTCAGGGACTGGGCAACGGCGTTGCAGGACTACGCTAACAGCCCTGCCTTGCAAGCCGAACCGGGCTTCTGGCAGCAGCAGTTGCACGGTGCCTCGGCGGCGTTGCCGTACGACCGTCCGGACGGTGGGCAACGACACGATCAGGCGCTGACTATTCGTAGCAAACTGGACAAGACCCTGACTCGCCAGCTGTTGCAGGACGCACCCCAGGCCTATCGCACGCAAGTCAACGACCTGCTGCTGACCGCGCTGGCGCGGGTGCTGGTGCGCTGGACCGGTGCCGACAAGGCGCTGGTGCTGCTCGAGGGCCACGGTCGCGAAGATCTGTTCGAGCACATCGACCTGACCCGCAGCGTCGGCTGGTTCACCAGCGTCTACCCGGCCTGCCTGACGCCGGCCGCCGAGCTGGGCGCCTCGCTCAAGCAAGTCAAAGAACAACTGCGGGCGATTCCGCACAAGGGCATCGGCTTTGGCGCGCTGGCGTACCTGGGCGATGAACAGGCACGCCAGGCCCTGCAAGCCTTGCCGGTACCGCGCCTGACCTTCAACTATCTGGGTCAGTTCGACGGCAGTTTTGGCGAGGCCGATCAGGCCTTGTTCGTACCGACCGGCGAAGCCGCCGGTGCCGAAGTCAACCTGCAAGGTCCGCTGGGCAATCCACTGGCGCTGAACGGCAAAGTCTTCGGCGGTGAGCTGGACCTGAACTGGACCTACAGCAGCGGCCTGTTCGATGCGGCGACCATTCAGCGCCTGGCCGATGACTATGTGCAGGAGCTGACGGCACTGATCGGCCATTGCTGCGACAGCGGCAACCGTGGCGTGACGCCGTCGGATTTCCCGCTGGCGCAGTTGTCGCAAGCGCAACTCGATGGATGGGTGCTGGCGCCGCAGAGCATCGACGACATCTACCCGTTGTCGCCCATGCAGCAGGGCATGCTGTTCCACACCCTGCTCGAACACGGCAATGGCGATTACATCAACCAGATGCGCCTCGACGTCGACGGTGTCGAGCCGCAGCGCTTCCGTGCGGCCTGGCAAGCGGCAGTGGATGCCCATGACATTTTGCGCAGTGGCTTCTTCTGGCAGGGCGATCTGCCGCAACCGCTGCAAGTGGTGCAGCGTCAGGTCGAGGTGCCGTTCAGCGTCATCGACTGGCGCGGCAAGAGCGACCTCGACGCGGCATTGCAAACCCTCGCCGACGAAGAGCGAGCGCTGGGCCTGGACCTGAACAGTGCGCCGTTGTTGCGTCTGGTGCTGGTTCGCACGGCGACCGATCGTCATCACCTGATCTACACCAATCACCACATCCTGATGGACGGCTGGAGCAGCGCGCAGTTGCTTGGCGAAGTCCTGCAGCACTACCGCGGCGAAGCGGTCGCGCGGCCAGCGGGGCGCTATCGTGATTACATCGGCTGGTTGCAGCGTCAGGACGCGGCGGCGGCCGAACATTACTGGCTGGCAACGTTGCGCGAACTGCACGAGCCGACGCGTCTGGCCGATGCCATTGCGCGGCCGCACGACGCTTTGCCGAGCGTCGGTTATGGTGACCATTACCAAGTGCTGGACGCCGACCTGACCCGGCGCCTGAGCGAATTTGCCCGGGCGGCGAAAGTCACCGTCAACACTCTGGTGCAAGCGGCGTGGTTGCTGCTGTTGCAGCGCTACACCGGAAAAACCTGCGTGGCCTTCGGCGCGACCGTGGCTGGGCGGCCAGCCGATGTGCCGGGCGTCGAGGCGCAGATCGGCCTGTTCATCAACACCTTGCCGGTGGTCGCCGCGCCGCACGCGCAGCAGGGTCTGAGCGAATGGCTGCAAGCCGTGCAGGGGCAAAACCTCGCCTCTCGGGAATTCGAACACACGCCGCTGGCCGACATTCAGCGTTGGGCCGGGCAGGGCGGCGATGCGCTGTTCGACAGCCTGATGGTGTTCGAGAACTACCCGATTGCCGAGGCGCTGGAGCGTGGCGCGCCGCAAGGCCTGCGTTTTGGCGCGGTGGTCAATCAGGAGCAGACCAACTATCCGCTGACCCTGCTGGTGAATCTGGGCGCGCAGCTATCGGTGCATTTCAGCTATCAGCGTGACTGCTTCGCTCCGGCCAGCGTGGCGCAGTTGGGCGCGCATCTGCAGCGTCTGCTGATGCAGATGAGCGAGGCGGGCGAGCGCACGCTTGGCGAGTTGCAGCTGGTCGTAGACGTTCCTCGCGTTGACACCTCGTTCGTCACTGAACAGTGCATTCATCAGGCGATTGCCGAGCAGGTAGCAGCGGCGCCTGATGCACTGGCGGTGACCTTCAACGATAGACAATTGAGCTACGCCGGACTGGACGCACAGGCCAATCGTCTGGCCCACAAACTGATCGAAATGGGCGTCGGCCCGGAAGCGCGCGTGGGCGTGGCGATGCCGCGCTCCGAGCAGTTGCTGGTCGCCCTGCTGGCGGTGCTCAAGGCTGGCGGCGCCTATGTGCCGCTGGACCCGGATTACCCGGCCGATCGCGTCGCTTACATGCTCGAAGACAGCCGTGCGCGGGTGTTGCTCACCTCGCAAGCGGTCGCTGCGACATTGAGCGTACCGGCCCAAACCCAAGTGGTGCTGATGGATCTGGTTGATCTGAGCCGGTACCCAACCGCTGCGCCGCAAACGAACGTGCAGCCGGACAATCTCGCCTATGTGATCTACACCTCCGGCTCCACCGGCAAGCCAAAAGGCGTGGCGATTGCCCATCGCAACGTCATGGCGTTGATCGACTGGTCGGCCAGGGTCTACAGCCGCGACGATATTCAGGGGGTGCTGGCGTCGACGTCGGTGTGCTTCGATTTGTCGGTGTGGGAGCTGTTCGTAACGTTGGCCAACGGCGGTTCGCTGATCATCGCGCGCAACGCTTTGGAGCTGGCGCAATTGCCGGCGCGCGATCAGGTGCGGTTGATCAACACTGTGCCATCAGCTATTGCCGCATTGCAGCGTGCCGGGCAGATTCCTGCCAGCGTACGGATCATCAATCTGGCCGGCGAACCGCTCAAGCAAGGCCTGGTCGACGCGCTGTATCAACAGCCGAACGTTGAGCACGTCTACGACCTGTACGGCCCGTCGGAAGACACCACCTATTCGACCTGGACCCGCCGTGTTTCGGGTGGTCAACCGCGTATCGGTCGTGCTCTCGATCACAGCGCCAGTCATTTGCTGGATGCCGATCTGCATCTCGTACCGCAGGGCGTTGCAGCGGAGCTGTACCTGTCCGGCGCTGGCATCACCCGTGGTTACCTCGGCCGCGCGGCGATGACTGCCGAGCGTTTCGTCCCTAATCCATTCAGCGGCAACGGCGAGCGCCTGTATCGCACCGGCGACCTGATTCGCCAGCGCGAAAACGCCGAACTGGAGTATCTGGGGCGTATCGACCATCAAGTGAAAATTCGTGGATTCCGTATCGAACTGGGTGAGATCGAGGCGCGATTGCTCGCTCAAGCCGAGGTTATGCAAGCGGCGGTGCTGGCGGTGGACAGCGATAGCGGCGCGCAACTGGTGGCCTACGTGGTCGCTCCGCAACTGGACATGCAGGACGGTCAAGCACAGCGGCAACTGCGCGACGGACTAAAGACTGGCCTCAAGTCTTCGTTACCTGACTACATGATTCCCGCGCACCTGTTGTTTCTTGAGCAGTTGCCACTGACCCCCAACGGCAAACTCGACCGCAAGGCCTTGCCGACGGTGGATGCCAGCCAGATGCAGGCCGCGTATGTCGCGCCGCAGAGCGAGCTTGAGCAGCAGGTCGCGGCGATCTGGCAGCAAGTACTCGACGTCGAACGTATCGGTCGCAGCGATCACTTCTTCGAACTGGGCGGGCACTCGCTGCTGGCGGTCAACGTGGTGTCGCGCATCGCCCTTGAACTGGGCCTGACGCTGACCCCGCAACTGTTATTCCAGCACCCCGTCCTGAGCGATTTTGTCGCTCGACTCGATACAGGAGGCGGGGCAATCAACGAACAGAAACTGAGCAAGCTGGAAGCCCTGCTTGACGATATGGAGGAAGTCTGATGGACAAGAGTGTTGCTTTGAGGGTAGCCAAGCGCTTTATCACTCTGCCGCTGGACAAACGCAAACTGTACCTGGAGAAGATGCTTGAAGAGGGCGTCTCGCCGGCCAATCTGCCGATCCCGGAGACGCGTTCCGGGTTTGCGGCGGTTCCTCTGTCGTATGCGCAGGAACGCCAGTTGTTCCTCTGGCAAATGGACCCGCACAGCAGCGCTTATCACATCCCCAGCGCCTTGCGCCTCAAGGGGCAACTGGACGTCGCCGCGCTGGAGCGCAGCTTCAACGCCGTGGCGGCGCGGCACGAAAGTTTGCGCACCACCTTCACTGAGTACGGCGACAGCTTTTGCCAGGTGATTCATCCGCAGTTGCCATTGAACATCGCCGTGGCAGCGCTGCCCACAGGGCTCGATGCAGCCGGCAGCGAGGCGGCGATCAAGGCGTTCGTTGAAAGCGAGACGGTGCGCCCGTTCGATCTGCAACACGGCCCGCTGCTGCGCGTGGCGTTGCTCGAAATCGGCGCGGACGACCATGTGCTGGTGTTGATCCAGCACCACATCATTTCCGATGGCTGGTCGATCAAGGTGCTGGTCAATGAACTGATCCAGCATTACGCCGCCGACACCGCCGGGCAGCCGCTGAGCCTGCCGGCGCTGGAGGTGCAATACGCTGATTACGCGATCTGGCAACGGCACTGGCTGGAGGCGGGCGAACGCGAGCGGCAACTGGCGTACTGGATCAAGACCCTGGACGGCGAGCAGCCGGTGCTGGAATTGCCGATCGACTTCCCTCGTCCGGCCGTGCAAAGCCTGCGCGGGGCACGCCTCGAACTGAGCCTGCCGGCGGCACTCGGCGATGCGCTCAAGCAACTGGCCCAGCGCGAGGGCGCGAGCCTGTTCATGGTTTTGCTGGCATCGTTCCAGGCATTGCTGTATCGCTACAGTGGCCAGGCGCAGATTCGCGTTGGAGTGCCGACCGCCAACCGTAACCGCGTCGAGACCGAAGGCCTGATCGGCTTCTTCGTCAACACTCAGGTGTTGCACGCCGAGATCAATGGGCAACTGCCGTTCAACCAGTTACTGGTCCAGGTCAAGCAAGCGGCGCTGGCGGCGCAGGCGCACCAGGACCTGCCGTTCGAGCAACTGATCGAAGCGCTGCAACCGCAGCGCAGTCTGAGTCACAGCCCGGTGTTCCAGGTGATGTTCAACCACCAGACCGGTCGTGACTCAGGGCGCAGCGCGGCCCGGTTGCCGCAACTCAGCGTCGAGGACGTGCAGTGGGAAGGGCGCACGGCGCAGTTCGACCTGACCCTCAATACCTACGAATCCAGCGACGGTTTTGCCGCCGAATTGACCTACGCCACCGACCTGTTCAAGCCTGAAACGGTCGAGCGTCTGGCCCGTCATTGGCAAAACCTGTTGCAAGGCATCGTCACCGCTCCAACGCAACGTGTCGGCGAGCTGCCGCTGCTGGAACAAGCCGAGCAAGGCGTGCTGCTGCAGGATTGGTTCCGCGTGACGGATCACCGCGCGCACGGCGACTGCGTGCAGCAGGACTTCGCCTTGCAGGCGCGACAGAATCCGCACGCCACGGCGTTGATCATCGGCGATGAGGTGCTGACCTACGGCGAGCTCGATGCCCGCGCCAACCAGCTCGCGCACAAGCTGATCGAGGCCGGCGTAGGGCCGGACCGACTGGTGGGGATTGCAGTCGAGCGCAGTGCCGACATGCTCGTCGGACTGCTGGCGATTCTCAAGGCCGGCGGTGCTTATGTCCCGCTGGACCCGGCGTATCCACAGGAGCGGCTGGCCTACATGATCGAGGACAGCGGCCTGCAATGGCTGCTGACCCAGACGCCTGTGCAGGCGCAGTTGCCGATCCCGGAGGGTGTGCAAACGCTGCTGCTCGATCAGCCCGCAGACTGGCTGGCGACTTACCCACAGACTGCGCCGCAGGTTGCCGTCAATGGCGAACACCTGGCCTATACGATCTACACCTCGGGCTCCACCGGTAAACCCAAAGGCGTGATGGTGCGCCACGCGGCGCTGAGCAATTTTGTCGCGAGCATGATCAAGCAGCCGGGGATTGCCGCCGCCGATCGCATGCTCTCGCTGACCACGTTCTCCTTCGATATTTTCGGCCTGGAAATCTACGGCCCGCTGCTGGCTGGCGCCTGCGTGGTAATGACTGGCAAGGACGTGCATCAGGACCCGCACGCAGTACTCGAACTGATCGAGCGTCACGCCGTCAGCATTCTGCAAGCCACACCGTCGACCTGGCGCATGCTGCTCGATCACGAACACGCAGCGATTCTCAAGGGCCGCACGTTCCTCTGTGGCGGTGAGGCGCTGCCGCAGGAACTGGCCACGCGCATGCTGGCGCTGACGCCGAACGTGTGGAACCTGTACGGCCCGACCGAGACCACCATCTGGTCGGCGCAACATGCCCTGAGTGCCGGCAACAGCCGGCCATTCCTCGGCACGCCGATCGACAACACCGCGTTGTACATCCTCGGCAGCGACCTTGAGCTGAATCCGCTCGGCGCGCCCGGTGAATTGTTGATCGGTGGCGAGGGCCTGGCGCGCGGTTATTTCCAGCGTCCGGACCTGACCGCCGAACGTTTTGTGCCAGACCCGTTTTCCACAACCGGTGCGCGTCTGTACCGCACCGGCGACCTGACCCGTTATCGCGCCGAAGGTGTGATCGAATACATCGGGCGTATCGACCATCAGGTGAAGATTCGCGGTTTTCGTATCGAGTTGGGCGAGATCGAAGCCCGCTTGCTCGCTCTCGACAGCGTGCGCGAAACCGTGGTGGTTGCGCAGGACGGCCCGACCGGCGCGCAACTGGTCGGCTATGTGGTGCCGTCTGCCAGCGCTATCGATGAAGCCGAGCTGCGCGCCGCACTCAAGGCCAGCCTCAAGGCCGAACTGCCGGATTACATGGTGCCGGCGCACTTGCTGTTTCTCGCACAACTGCCGCTGACCCCGAATGGCAAAGTTGACCGCAAAGCCTTGCCGGCGCCAGACGCCAGCCAGTTGCAGTCAACTTACGTTGCGCCACAAACCGTCACCCAACACGCCGTCGCCGAGATCTGGCAAGCGGTGTTGCAGCTGGACCGAGTAGGCCTCAGCGATAACTTCTTCGAACTGGGTGGCCACTCGTTGCTGGTGACCCAAGTGGTGTCGCGCGTGCGTCAGGCGCTCAACGTGCAAGTGCCGCTGCGCAGCCTGTTCGAACACAGCACGCTGGAAGGTTTCGTTGGCGCACTGGGCGTCGATCAGGCAACCGAAGAACCGCCGATTGTTGCCTTGCCCCGTCTACAACCGTTGCCGCTTTCCTATGCGCAGGAACGTCAGTGGTTCCTCTGGCAACTGGAGCCGACCAGCACGGCATATCACGTCCCTGCGGCGCTGCGTCTGCGCGGCGAGCTGGATTTGCCAGCGTTGCAGCAGAGCTTCGATGCGCTGATCGAACGTCACGAATCCCTGCGCACCTGCTTCGTCGAACAGCAGGGCACAACCCTGCAAGTGATTCAGGCCCACGGCGCGCTGGACCTGCAAGTGCAGGACGCGGCGGGGCTGGATGATGCGGCATTGCAAGCGCTGGTCGCGGCAGAAACCCTGCACCTGTTCGATCTCCAGCAAGGCCCGCTGCTGCGGGTGAAATTGCTGCGTCTGGCCGCGGACGATCACGCGCTGGTCATTACCTTGCACCACATCGTCTCCGATGGCTGGTCGATGAATGTCATGGTCGATGAGCTGGTGGCGTTATACGCCGCTTACAGCCAGGGTCAGATCGCGCAATTGCCGGCATTGCCAGTGCAATACGCCGATTACGCGGCGTGGCAAAAACAGTGGATGGACGCCGGTGAGCGCGAGCGTCAATTGAATTACTGGACGGCGCAACTTGGCGACGGTGAGCAGCCATTGCTGGAACTGCCGAGCGACCGTCCACGCCCCGCCGAGCAAAGCTATCGCGGTGCACGACACGATGTCCCGCTGAGTCTTGAACTGGCGACGGCGCTCAAGCAGGTCGCGCAGCGTGAAAACGTTACCCTGTTTGTGCTGCTGCTGGCGTCATTCCAGACCCTGCTGCATCGCTACAGCGGACAGGCTGATATCCGCGTCGGCGTACCGGTGGCCAACCGCAATCGGGTCGAGACCGAAGGCCTGATCGGGTTTTTCGTCAACACTCAGGTGCTCAAGGCCGAATTCGACAGTCAGCAGACCGTCCGCAGCCTGCTGCAACAAGTGAAAAACAGCGTGCTCGGCGCGCAAGCCCATCAGGATCTGCCGTTCGAGCAACTGGTCGACGCGCTGCAACCGGAACGCAGCCTCAGCCACAGCCCGCTGTTCCAGGTGATGCACAATCACCAGAGTCAGGCCCGACAGGGGCAGGGCGCAACCCGCCTGCCGCAATTGCACATCGAAGGCTTGCCATGGGCCTCGAACACCGCGCAGTTCGACCTGACCCTGAACACGTTCGAATCGGCTGACAACGTCTGGGCCGAGCTGACCTATGCCACCGATTTGTTTGACCTGGCGACCATCGAGCGCCTGGCGCAACACTGGCTCAATCTGCTGCACGGCATCGTCGCCGACAGTGCTCACCGCATCGCTGATCTGCCGCTGCACAATGCCGCCGAGCGCGAGGCGACCCTGCTGCAATGGAACCCGGCGGTCGTCGATTTCCCCAGCGAACAGTGCCTGCATCATCTGATCGAAGCCCAGGCCGCTCGCGCACCCAACGCCATCGCCGTGAGCTGCGCCGGTGAAACAATGAGTTATGCCGCGCTCAACCGCCGCGCCAACCAATGGGCCCACCAACTGATTGCGCAGGGTGTCGGCCCGGATGTGCGCGTCGGTCTGGCGGTGGAGCGCAGCCTCGACATGCTGGTCGGTCTGTTGGCGATTCTCAAGGCCGGCGGCGCTTATGTGCCGCTGGATCCGAGCTATCCGCAAGAGCGCCTGAGCTACATGATCGGCGACAGTGGCATCGGTTTGCTGCTGACCCAACGCCATCTGCTTGCGCAGTTGCCGGTGCCGGATGCCGTGCACAGCCTGATGCTCGATCAGCAGGGTGAAGACCTTGAAGGCTACAGCGACTGCAATCCGCAAGTCAGCATGAGCGCCGACAACCTCGCCTATGTGATTTACACCTCCGGTTCGACCGGCCAGCCAAAGGGCACCTTGCTCGCGCATCGCAATGTGCTGCGCCTGTTCGAGGCCACCGATGCCTGGTTCGATTTCAGCGCGGACGATGTCTGGAGCCTGTTCCATTCCTACGCCTTCGACTTCTCCGTGTGGGAGATTTTCGGTGCGCTGTTGTACGGCGGCAAACTGGTCGTGGTGCCTTACGAGGTCAGCCGCTCGCCAGAAGATTTCTTTGTCCTGCTCTGCCGTGAAGGCGTCACCGTACTCAATCAGACGCCTTCGGCGTTCAAGCAATTGATGCAAGTGGCCTGCGCGCCGGAGCACGCCGCGCAACAGCCGGCGCTGCGTTATGTGGTGTTCGGCGGCGAGGCATTGGAGGTGAAGAGCCTGCGGCCGTGGTTCGAGCGTTTTGGCGATCAGGCGCCGCAACTGATCAACATGTACGGCATCACCGAAACCACCGTTCACGTCACTTACCGTCCGCTGTCGATGGCCGATTTGCAGGCCGACGCCAGCAGCCCGATCGGCGTGCCAATCCCGGATCTGTCGTGGTATCTGCTCGACGCTGATCTGAATCCGGTGGCCAAGGGTTGCATCGGTGAGCTGTACGTCGGGCGTGCCGGTCTGGCGCGCGGTTATCTGAACCGTGCCGATCTGACGTCACTGCGATTCATCCCCGACCCGTTTGCGGCAGATGGCGGTCGTCTGTATCGCACCGGCGATCTCGCCCGCTATCGCGCCGACGGCGTCGTCGAGTACATCGGGCGAATCGACCATCAGGTGAAAATCCGTGGTTTCCGTATCGAACTGGGCGAGATCGAAGCGCAACTGCAGGCTCAGAAAACCGTGCGCCAGGCCGTGGTGCTCGCGCAATCGGGCCTCAGCGGTCAGCAACTGGTCGCGTGGCTGGTGCCGCAGGATGCTGCGTTGCTTGAGGCCAGTGCGGCCGAGCAGGCGCAGTGGCGCGACAGCGTGCGTGCCGAACTCAAGGACAACCTGCCGGATCACATGATCCCGGCGCACCTGCTGCTGCTCGCGCAATTGCCGTTGACCGCCAACGGCAAACTCAACCGCAGTGCGCTGCCTGCACCGGATGCGAGTCAGGCCCAGCAAGCTTTTCAGGCGCCGCAAAGCGAGCTGGAACAGCGTCTGGCAGCGATCTGGCAAGACGTGCTGAAGTTGCCGCAAGTCGGCCTTAACGATAATTTCTTCGAATTGGGCGGCGACTCGATCATCTCGATTCAAGTGGTCAGCCGCGCGCGTCAGGCCGGGATTGGCCTGAACCCGAAAGACCTGTTCCAGCATCAGACCATTGCGCGACTGGCGCTGGTTGCGCAATTGGGCGCGGAACCCTCATCGATCGATCAACAAGCGGTGAGCGGGGCAGCGCTGCTGCTGCCGATTCAGCAGCAATTCTTCGAAGACGACATTCCTGAGCGCCATCACTGGAACCAGTCGGTGC
Source organism: Pseudomonas granadensis (assembly GCF_900105485.1). Lineage (GTDB taxonomy): Bacteria > Pseudomonadota > Gammaproteobacteria > Pseudomonadales > Pseudomonadaceae > Aquipseudomonas > Aquipseudomonas granadensis. Next base: position 1,727,394 of record NZ_LT629778.1, read on the forward strand.
TGCTCAAGCCGCGTCAGCCACTGGATGCGGACAAGATCGAGCAAGTGCTGCGGGCGCTGGTTGCCCATCACGATGCCCTGCGCCTGAGCTTCACTCAGCGTGGTGGCGTGTGGCAGGCCGAGCACCGTGCCGTCGAAAACCTGCCGGATAATTTGCTGTGGCAGGAGCAGGTCGCCGATGCCACGGCGCTGGAAGCCTTGGGCAACCGCGCCCAGCGCAGCCTCGACCTGCAAAACGGGCCGCTGCTGCGCGCGGTGCTGGCGCAACTGGCTGACGGCACGCAACGTTTGCACCTGTTGATCCATCACCTGGCAGTGGACGGTGTGTCGTGGCGGATTCTGCTCGAAGACCTGCAGAACGCGTATCAGCAATTGCTCGACGGCCAGCCGCTGCGCCTGCCGGCGAAAACCAGCGCCTTCAAGGACTGGAGCGAACACATGCAGCGCTACGCCAACAGCACAGCGTTGCAGCAGGAGCTGGCGTACTGGCAGGCTTGCTTGCGCGATGTCAGCACCGACTTGCCCTGCAAACGCGTGGATGCCGGGCAGCACAATCGTCTGGCGCAGACCGTGCAGACCAGGCTGGGCACGGATCTGACCCGCCAATTGCTGCAGCAAGCCCCGGCGGCCTATCGCACCCAGGTCAACGACCTGTTGCTGACCGCACTGGCGCGGGTGATCGGCCGTTGGAGCGGGCAACCGTCGACGCTGATTCAGCTCGAAGGTCATGGTCGCGAAGAATTGTTCGACGGCGTGGACCTGACCCGCACGGTGGGCTGGTTCACCAGCCTGTTTCCGGTGCGCCTGACCCCGGCGCAAACGCCCGGCGAGACGATCAAACAGGTCAAGGAGCAACTGCGCTCGATCCCCAACAAGGGCATTGGTTTCGGAGCATTGCGTCATCTCGGCAATGCTGACGCACAGCAAAGCCTGCGCGCCTTGCCGACGCCGCGCATCACCTTTAACTACCTCGGCCAGTTCGACGGCAGTTTCGCCGCTGACGAGGCGGCGCTGTTTGCCCCCGCGCCGGACAACGCCGGCCTCGACCAGAGCGCGGACGCGCCGCTGGGTAACTGGTTGACCCTTAATGGTCAGGTGTATGGCGGTGAGTTGCGCGTCGGCTGGACATTCAGCACCGAGCGTTTCGACACGGCGAACATCGAAGCCCTCGCGGCGGATTACGCTGACGAGCTGACCGCGCTGATCGAGCATTGCCTGACCCCAGGCGTCGACGGCCTGACCCCCTCGGACGTCCCGCTGGCCGGGCTGACTCAGGCGCAACTCGATAACTTGCCGGTGCCGGCGCAGCAGATCGCCGACGTCTATCCGCTGTCGGCGATGCAGCAGGGCATGTTGTTCCACAGCCTCTACGAGCAGGCCAGCGGTGATTACCTCAACCAGGTTCGCCTCGATGTCGAAGGCCTCGACCCGCAGCGCTTCCAGCAGGCGTGGCAAGCGGCGGTGGATCACCACGATATCCTGCGCACCGGTTTTGTCTGGCAAGGCCAACTGACACGGCCGCTGCAAGTGGTGCACAAACATTTGCAGATGCCCTTCAGCGTGCTCGACTGGCGCGAGCGCGACGCTTGCCCGAATGAACTCAATGCACTGGCCGCGGCCGAGCAGGCGCAGGGTTTCGACCTGAGTCAGGGGCCGTTGCTGCGGATGGTGGTGGTGCGTCTCGATGCGCAGCGCTGCCATTTGATCTACACCAACCATCACATCCTGATGGACGGCTGGAGCAACTCGCAGTTGCTTGGCGAGGTCTTGCAGCGTTACAGCGGCATCGCCCAGCCGGCGCTGGCCGGGCGGTATCGCGATTACATCGAGTGGCTGCAAGGTCAGGATGTCCAGGCCAGCGAGCATTACTGGACCGCGCAACTGGCGGAGCTGGAGGCGCCGACCTTGTTGGCGCCGGCACTCCAGGCGCAGCGTGGCGACGCCGCACAACAGGGCCATGGCGAGCATTTCTGTGTGCTCGATTCACTGCAAACCCGGCAATTGGGCGAGTTCGCCCGGCAGCAGAAAGTTACCGTCAACACGCTGATTCAAGCGGCGTGGCTGTTGCTGTTGCAGCGCCTGACCGGGCAGGCGAGCGTGGCGTTCGGCGCCACGGTGGCCGGGCGCCCGAGCGAGCTCAAAGGCGTCGAGCAGCAGATCGGCCTGTTCATCAACACCCTGCCGGTGATCGCCAGCCCGCGTGCGCAACTCAGTGTTGGCGAGTGGCTGCAAAGCGTACAGGCGCAAAACCTGGCGCTGCGCGAGCATGAACACACGCCGTTGTTCGACATTCAGCGTTGGGCGGCGCGCAATGGTGAAGCGCTGTTCGACAATATTCTGGTGTTCGAGAACTACCCGGTATCCGAAGCGCTGGCCCAGGGCGCGCCGCAAGAACTGCGTTTCGGCGAAATCGCCAACCACGAACAGACCAACTACCCGCTGACTCTGCTGGTGCATCTGAGCGACGAGTTGTCCATGCACTTCAGCTACCAGTGCGACAGCTTCGCCGCACACAGCGTGGCGCAATTGGGCGAGTTTCTGCAGCGTTTGCTCGGGCAGATGAGCGAATCGAGCGAACGTACGCTTGGCGAGTTGCAGTTGGTCGTAGACGTTCCTCGCGTTGACACCTCGTTCGTCACTGAACAGTGCATTCATCAGGCCATTTCCGATCGCGTAGCGGTGACGCCTGATGCGCTGGCGGTGACGTTCAGCGACCGTCAACTGACTTACGCCGAACTGGACGCACAGGCCAATCGTCTGGCGCACAAACTGACCGAAATGGGCGTCGGCCCGGAAGTGCGCGTGGGCGTGGCGATGCCGCGCTCCGAGCAGTTGCTCATCGCGCTGCTGGCAGTGCTCAAGGCTGGCGGCGCCTATGTGCCGCTGGACCCGGATTACCCGGCCGATCGCGTCGCTTACATGCTCGAAGACAGCCGTGCGCGAGTGTTGCTCACCGAGCAAGCGGTCGCCGCGACGTTGAGCGTACCGGCCCAAACCCAAGTGGTGCTGATGGATCTGGTTGATCTGAGCCGGTACCCAACCGCTGCGCCGCAAACGAACGTGCAGCCCGACAACCTCGCCTTTGTGATCTACACCTCCGGCTCCACCGGCAAGCCAAAAGGCGTGGCGATCGCCCATCGCAACGTCATGGCACTGATCGACTGGTCGGCCAAGGCCTACAGCCGCGACGATATTCAAGGCGTGCTGGCGTCGACGTCAGTGTGCTTCGATTTGTCGGTGTGGGAGCTGTTCGTAACGTTGGCCAACGGCGGTTCGCTGATCATCGCGCGCAACGCTTTGGAGCTGGCGCAATTGCCGGCGCGCGATCAGGTGCGGTTGATCAACACCGTGCCGTCAGCGATCGCCGCACTGCAACGTGCCGGGCAGATTCCTGCCAGCGTACGGATCATCAATCTGGCCGGCGAACCGCTCAAGCAAGGCCTGGTCGACGCGCTGTATCAACAGCCGAACGTTGAGCACGTCTACGACCTGTACGGCCCGTCGGAAGACACCACCTATTCGACCTGGACCCGCCGTGTTTCGGGTGGTCAACCGCGTATCGGTCGTGCTCTCGATCACAGCGCCAGTCATTTGCTGGATGCCGATCTGCATCTCGTACCGCAGGGCGTTGCAGCGGAGCTGTACCTGTCCGGCGCTGGCATCACCCGCGGTTACCTTGGCCGTGCGGCGATGACTGCCGAACGTTTCGTCCCCAATCCATTCAGCGGCAACGGCGAGCGCCTGTACCGCACCGGCGACCTGATTCGCCAGCGTGAACAGGGCAACCTCGAATACCTTGGCCGCATCGACCACCAAGTGAAGATTCGCGGCTTGCGTATCGAACTGGGCGAGATCGAAGCACGCCTGGTTGCGCATGCTGAAGTGCGCGAAGCGGTGGTGATTGCCAGTGAAGTGACGGGCAGCCAGCAACTGATCGCCTATCTGGTACCGGTCGATCCGACAGTGATCGAGGCCGGTGCCGAGTTGCAAGGGGATCTGTACGACCGCCTCAGCACCTGGCTGGGCTCAGCCCTGCCGGACTACATGGTGCCCAGCCATCGCCTGTGGCTGGCGCAACTGCCGCTGACCCCCAACGGCAAGATCGATCGCAAGCGCTTGCCGGCGCCGGAATCGAACGCGGTGCAACAACACGTCGAACCGGTCAACGCCACCGAGCAGACGCTGGTGGATATCTGGAAGGAAGTGCTGGGGCTGGCGCAGGTCAGCACTCGCGACAGCTTCTTCGCCTTGGGCGGCGATTCGATTGTCTCCATTCAGGTGGTCAGCCGCGCCCGTCAGCAAGGCCTGGAACTGAGTCCGAAAGACCTGTTCCAGCACCCGACCATTGAGCAATTGGCCCAGCGCGTCGGTAGCAGCAGCAACGTTGCGCCGACGGCGCTGATCGAGATGCCGCTGCATGGCCTGAGTGATGCGCAAGTCGCCGATTTGCCGCTGGCGCAGGATCAGTTGGCCGGGCTTTATCGTCTGTCACCGATGCAGCAGGGCATGCTGTTCCTCGGCTTGAATTCGCCGGAATCGGACCTCTACATCAACCAGTTGAGCATTGCCGTGCAAGGCCTTGATCCGGCGCGTTTACACGCGGCCTGGGCCAGCGTCAGTCGTCGCCACGACATTCTGCGCACGGGTTTCCTCTGGCAGGACATGGCCGAGCCGCTGCAGTTCGTGCTCGCCGATCCGCAACTGCCGTTCTGCCTGCTCGACTGGCGTGACCAGGCTCACTCGGCCGAGGCGCTGCAAGCATTGGCCGACGCCGAGCGAGCCAAAGGCTTCGATCTCGATCAGCCACCGCTGCAACGCCTGACGCTGGTTCAGGTTGGCGCGGACAGTTATCAATTGATCTGGACCTATCACCACATCCTGATCGACGGCTGGAGCAGTTCGCAGCTGATCGGCGAAGTGCTGAGTCAGTACTCCGGCACACCGCTGGCCGAGGCGGTGCCGTACCGTCATTACATCAACTGGCTGCAGCAGCAAGACGACGCGGCCAGCGAAGGCTTCTGGCGTCAGCAACTGAATCAGCTCGACGAGCCGACTTACCTTGCCGACGCGGTGTCGCGCACTGGCAGCGGTCGCGGTCACGAGGCGCTGTACAGCCGCTTGGGCGCCGCTCGCACCGAACAGCTCAAAGCTTTTGCGCAAGCGCAGCAAGTCACGCTTAACACGCTGGTGCAGGGTGCCTGGCTGATGCTGCTCAGCCGTTACAGCGGCCAGCGCTGCGTGGCGTTCGGGGCGACGGTGGCGGGGCGCCCGGCGAGCCTGCCGGCGTCGGAGTCGATCCTCGGCCTGTTCATCAACACCCTGCCGGTGATCAAGGACGTGCCGGCCGAGCAAGCGGTCGGCGACTGGCTGCGTGATCTGCAGGACTTCAACCTCGAACTGCGTGAGCGCGAATACACGCCGCTGACCGACGTGCAGCGTTGGGCCGGGCGGGCGGGGCAGGCGTTGTTCGACAGCATCATCGTCTTCGAGAATCACCCGATCGATCAGGCGCTGCGCGAATGGCGCGACGACTCGCTGACATTCGGCGAGATCAGCAACGCCGGCCTGACCAACTTCCCGATGGACTTGATGGTCACGCTCGAAGAAGGGCTGGTGATCGAATACATGTTCCTGCGTGAGCATTTTGATCTCGCAACCGTGGAAGGCATTCGCGCCAACATGGAAGGCCTGCTCGCTGCATTGGCCGCAGATGCCGCGCAACCGCTCGGGCGGATCGGTTTGCCGAGCGCTCGGTCGGTGGTCGCGCCGAGCCTGCCAGCCGCTTCTCCGGCGCTGGCGGTGCATCAGCGTATTGCGCAACGGGCACTGGAGCAGGGCGAGCAGACGGCGGTGATCTTCAACGGCCAGGCGTTCAGCTATGCGCAGATTGACGCTCGCGCCAACCGTCTGGCCCATGCGTTGATCGCTGAAGGCGTAGGGCCGGAGGTACGCGTCGGTGTCGCGCTGCCGCGCAGCGAAAACCTGATCGTGGCGTTGCTCGCGGTGCTCAAGGCCGGCGGCGCTTACGTGCCGCTCGATGCGACTTACCCGCGTGAACGCCTGAGCTACCTGATGGGTGATTCCGGTATCGCCTTGTTGCTCAGCGATTCCAGTCTGCGTGAGGTCATGCCGACGCAGGCCAGTCTGCCTGTGCTGGAGCTGGATCAGCTCGATCTGAGTGGTCAGCCGGAGAGCGCACCGCAGGTCGCCGTGCATGCGGACAACCTCGCTTACGTCATCTACACCTCTGGCTCCACCGGCCAGCCGAAAGGCGTCGGCGTCGCCCACGGGCCGTTGGCGATGCACTGCGAGGCGATCGGTCAGCGTTACGAAATGACCGCAGCCGATTGCGAATTGCACTTCATGTCGTTCGCCTTCGACGGCGCCCATGAGCGCTGGTTGACCACATTGACCCACGGCGCGCGTCTGCTGATCCGTGACGACAGCCTGTGGACCGCCGAGCAGACTTACGAAGCGCTGCACGAATATGGCGTGACCGTGGCGGCGTTTCCGCCGGTGTACCTGCAGCAATTGGCCGAGCACGCCGAGCAGCACGGCAACCCGCCCGCGGTGCGCATCTATTGCTTCGGTGGCGATGCGGTGCCGGTGGCGAGTTTTGAGCTGGCCAAACGTGCGCTGAAGCCGCAGTACATCATCAATGGCTACGGCCCGACGGAAACTGTGGTCACGCCACTGATCTGGAAGGCCGGCGCTGACGACGTATGCGGTGCGGCCTACGCACCGATTGGCACGGTGGTCGGCGAGCGTAGCGGTTACGTGCTCGACGCCGACCTCAATCCGCTGCCACTGGGACTTGCCGGCGAGCTGTACCTGGGCGGCGCGTTGGCCCGTGGTTATCTGGGCCGCGCCGGCGGCAGCGCCGAGCGCTTCGTCGCCAACCCGTTCAGCGCCGACGGCAGCCGTCTGTACCGCACCGGCGACCTGGTGCGCCAGCGCGAAGACGGCACCGTCGACTATCTCGGGCGCATCGATCAGCAGGTGAAGATCCGTGGTTTCCGTATCGAGCTGGGCGAAGTCGAGGCGCGTCTCAAGCAGCAAGCCGGCGTGCGCGACGCCGCGGTGGTGGCCCGCGACGGCGTCAGCGGCAAGCAGTTGCTCGGGTATGTCGTCGCTATGGCCGACGTCGCGGTGGACGGTTTCTGCGAGCGCCTGCGCGACCAGCTCAAGGCCAGCCTGCCGGACTACATGGTGCCTGCGCACCTGATGCTGCTCGAACGCATGCCGCTGACACCGAACGGCAAACTTGACCGCAAGGCCTTGCCGAACCCGGATGCCGAACAGCGCCAGGCTTATCTGGCGCCGCGCACCGAGCTGGAAAAGGCGCTGGCGAAGATCTGGCGAGACGTGCTGAAAATCGAACGCGTCGGCCTCAGCGACAACTTCTTCGAACTGGGCGGCGACTCGATCCTCAGCCTGCAAGTGATCGCCCGCAGCCGTGTGCTCAAAGCCCAGGGCCTGAGTTTGAAACTGCGCGACCTGATGCAGAAACCGAGCATCGCCGAGCTGGTGGCCAGCGTGCAAGGCAGCACCGAAAAAGCCAGCGCAATGTTGGCGATGAATGTTCACGTTGACGGTGTCGCGCCGCTGTTCTGCATCCACGCAGGCTTCGGCACGGTGTTCGATTACGAGCCGTTGGCGCGACGTCTGAACGGACGCCGCCAGGTGTTGGCGATCCAGTCGCGGATGCTCCTCGATCCGACGTTCCAAGACGCCTCGCTGCAGAGCATGGCCAGCGACTACGTTGCGCAGATTCGCGCAAAACAGGCGCATGGACCGTACCACCTGTTGGGCTGGTCGCTGGGCGGGACCCTGGCGATGCTGGTCGCGGCGCAACTGGAGCAAACCGGGCAGCCGGTGAGATTTGTCGGTCTGGTGGACAGCTTCGTGCCGTCGGCCAGGGTCAACGAAGGCGCGGTTGATGACTGGCAAGCCGACTTGCGTGACTTCCTGCACGTGACGCTGCCGGATGCTGCGCCAGGTTTGAGTATCGACGGCGAAGAAACCCCGCAGAACCTTCGTGCACTGTTCGGCCGCGTCATGAGCAGCGCGCGCGGGGCTTCGACCTACGTGGCGCTGGGCGCCGATGAACTGGCTCATGTGTTCAGCGTCGCCCGCCGACTCAAACAGCTGTCGCTGCAACTGGACCGCTGCACACCGTTGGCGATCACGCCGATGTGCTGGTGGACCCTGGGCCGCGAAGAGGAAGCCTTGCAATTGGCAGCGCAACTGGAGCAGCCGGGCATGGGCGGTGAATGGCTCGCTTGCGGGCACTTCCAGATTCCGCGTGATGCAACGTTTCTGTCCGAGGCTGAAGAAATGCTCGGCGAGATCGTTGAACCTGTAGCCATGTCCTGAACTGAACAGCGGTGGGGCGCCTGTGGCGTTTCACTGCGCTGGAGATTTGAATGTCGTTGAACCCTGATATCGCCGCGTTTTTGCAACTGGTCGGCAACGGCCGGGCGAGTGGCAAACGCGTGGGCATGCACCAACTGAGTCCGGCCGAGGCGCGTGAGCAGTTCGATCAATCTTCACTGTTGATGGACGCTGGCGGTGAAGAACTGCACGGGGTGGATGAGCTGCAATTGCCGGTGCGCGATGGCGCGCTGCTCAATGCACGGATCTACAGTAACCAGCCTTTGAGCGCGGGTGCTGGCCGACCGGCGCTGTTGTATTTCCATGGCGGTGGATATGTGGTCGGTAGCCTCGATTCCCATGATTCGCTGTGCCGGGCGCTGGCCGCGATGGCTGACTGCGTGGTGCTGTCGGTGGCGTATCGGCTGGCACCGGAGTTTCGCTTTCCCACTGCGGCGGATGATGCCCGTGATGCCTGGGACTGGTTGGTGGCCGGTGCTGCGGATCTCGGCGTGGATGCCTCGCGTCTGGCGGTTGCCGGTGACAGCGTGGGCGGCAGCCTGGCCACGGTGCTGGCGGCGCAACTGGCCGGTGCCGTGGTTCGGCCGCGTTTGCAGGTGCTGATCTATCCGGTGACCGATGCCAGTCGCGGCACGCCTTCGATCGAGCGGTTTGCTGAAGGTCATCTGTTGGAGAAGGCGTCGCTGGAGTGGTTTTACGGCCACTATCAGCGTGATCTCGCCGATCGTCTCGATCCGCGGTTTTCGCCGTTGCTCGGGGAAGTCTCGGCTGATGTTGCACCGGTGCTGCTGGTGTTGGCCGAGTGTGATCCGCTGCATGATGAGGGGGTGGCGTATGCGTGTCATTTGCAGGCGGCGGGGGTGGCAGTCGAGCTCAAGGTGTATGCGGGGATGACGCACGACTTCCTGCGCATGGGCGCGATTGTCGATGAGGCTGAGGAGGCGCAGTTGTTTATTGCCGGGCGTTTGGCTCAGGCGTTTGCTCGGGGGTGATTTTGTTTTGGCCTTGGCGGCCTTGGCGGCCTTTGGGCCGACCAGGCTGTGGTTTGGTGGTGTGAATATCCGTTTTTTTGGGTGTGGCGGCTGGCGGTTCCGCCCTTACGGCGGGTCACCTTTTTCAAACGCCAAAAAGGTAACCCAAAACGCTTGCTCCTACGTTCGGCCCTCGCAGGCTCGGGTCCCTTCGCTCCGGGATCGATCCGGGCGCAGCGGCTACGGTTTGCTTCGCTGCACCTCCTTCCGCTGTGTCTGGCTGCGCCAGACGGTCGCTGCGCTCCCACGCCCGGATCAATCCCTCCACTCAGCCTTCCGACGTCGCCGGTGACGCAAGATCAAGATCAAGAGCACGCGAGCTAACGCTCATTGTTGAGTGGTTAGAAGCGGGTGGTTGGCTTTCGGATTGTGGTGTGGCTGCCCCTCACCCCAGCCCTCTCCCGGAGGGAGAGGGAGCCGATCTGCGCGCCGTTCAAAACTTGTGTTCGACTCGGTATTTCACGTCGGCAGATCTTTCGCAACCACCCCGGTCAGTCCCTGAGGGGGTGGCGTATGCGTGTCATTTGCGGGCGGCGGGGGTGGCTGTCGAGCTCAAGGTGTATGCGGGGATGACGCACGACTTCCTGCGCATGGGCGCGATTGTCGATGAGGCTGAGGAGGCGCAGTTGTTTATTGCCGGGCGTTTGGCTCAGGCGTTTGCTCGGGGGTGATTTTGTTTTGGCCTTGGCGGCCTTGGCGGCCTTTGGGCCGACCAGGCTGTGGTTTGGTGGTGTGAATATCCGTTTTTTTGGGTGTGGCGGCTGGCGGTTCCGCCCTTACGGCGGGTCACCTTTTTCAAACGCCAAAAAGGTAACCCAAAACGCTTGCTCCTACGTACGGCCCTCGCAAGCTCGGGTCCCTTCGCTCCGGGACCGATCCGGGCGCAGCGGCTACGGTTTGCTTCGCTGCACCTCCTTCCGCTGTGTCTGGCTGCGCCAGACGGTCGCTGCGCTCCCACGCCCGGATCAATCCCTGCGCTCAGCCTTCCGATGTCGCCGGTGACGCAAGATCAAGATCAAGATCAAGATCAAGATCAAGAGCACGCGAGCTAACGCTCATTGTTGAGTGGTTAGAAGCGGGTGGTTGGCTTTCGGATTGTGGTGTGGCTGCCCCTCACCCCAGCCCTCTCCCGGAGGGAGAGGGAGCCGATCTGCGCGCCGTTCAAAATTCGCATTCGACTCGGTATCGCAGGTCGGTGTAGTTCTCGCATCCACCACAGTCAGTTCCCTCTCCCCCTGGGAGAGGGCTAGGGTGAGGGGCTTTTGATCTGCAGAACCTGCACGCACGAATCGGTAATCCGCATTCATAACCATAAATCTTCCACACCAAACCAACCCCCAACACCCAACCCAGACTCCCGCTCCCCACCACTCATACAATGAGCGCAAGCTCGAGTGCTCTTGATCTTGCCGTGCCGGCCCCTTCGGCAGGCTGAGTGGAGGGATCGATCCGGGGGTGGGAGCGTAGCGACCGTCTGGCGTAGCCAGACACAGCGGAAGGAGGTGCAGCGCAGCAAACCGTAGCCGCTGCGCCCGGATCGGTCCCGGAGCGAAGGAACCCGAGCCTGCGAGGGCCGTACGCCGGGGCCAAGCCTTTTTGGGTACTTTTTCGGCGTTTGGAAAAAGTGCCTCGCCGTAAGGGCGAAACCGCCAGCCGCAGCACCCAAAAAAACGGATATTCACCCAAAACTCAAAACTCAAAACTCAAAACCCAAGAGCCTGGCCGGCCCAAAGGCCGCCACGCGCAAAAAAAAACGCCAGCAATCGCCGGCGTTTTTCTCAAACTCAAAGCGCTGAAAACCTCACCAGTTGTAAGTCACATCAGCCGTCATCGTCCGGCTCTCACCGTAGTAGCAGTCAAGCGTGCTATTACACGCAGCCACATACTTCTCGTTGGTCAGGTTCTGCAGGTTGGCCTGCAACTTCACACCCTTGACATGCAGTGGCGATTTTTCCAGATCGTAGGAAACCATCGCGTCATACACGGTGTAAGACGGCACCTGGAAAGAATCCGACTCGTAGTCCGAACCGTAACTCTGCTGCACATAGCGCGCCCCCAGACCCATGCCGAAACCGGCCAGCGCCGTGGAAATATCGAAGTCGTAGTTGACCCATGCCGACGCGGTCAGCGGTGGGCGCATGGCCAGGGTGCGGCCTTCACGACCGTCGTTGTCTTTTTCCCACTTGGTCTGGTTGCGCGACACCGAACCGAGTACCCGCAGGTTCTGGGTCACGTTGACCTTGCCTTCCAGCTCGACGCCACGCGAACGTACGGTACCGCTCTGGCTGCTGAAACCCGGGTTGTCGAGATCGGAGGTCAGCATGTTGTCCTGATCGATCTGGTAAGCCGAGATCTGGATGAAGCCATCGATGAAGGTCGGTTCGTACTTGATACCCACTTCGTACTGCTTGCCAGTGGTCGGTTCGAAGGCGCTGCCGCTCATGTCGGTACCCGTTTGCGGCAGGAACGATTCGGCGTAGCTGACGTATGGCGTGATGCCGTTCGCGAATTCATAGCCCAGGCCCGCGCGGCCGGTGAACTTCTCGTCCTTCTGGTTGCTGTGGCCATCGGTCAGCGGTTGCTTGTTATCGGTTTCGGCGAAGTCATAACGACCGCCGAGGGTCAGGAACCACTGGTTCCAGCGCAGTTGATCCTGGGCGTAGAGGCCGGTCTGGGTGATGGTGTTGTCCCACTTGTAGGGCTGGCGGAAGTTGATCGCGCTGCCATACACCGGGTTGTAGAGATCGATACCCGGCGCGGTGCGGTCGTACAGGCCGAGGAACTTCGAGTTGGAATGGTAGTAGTCCACGCCCAGCAGTACGGTGTGCTCGAGTTCGCCGGTGTTGAACTTGGCCTGGGCGATGTTATCGATGCCGTAGACCTTGTTGTGCTGCGACCAGTCCACCGCGTAGCGGCTCTGGAAGCTGTTGTCGTCAAGGCCGGTCACCGGGTTGGTCGGGAACGAGTAGCCGTGCAGCGGCGCGACGTACTGGTCGTTGACGTCGGCGTAGCGCGCGTTCTGCTTGAAGGTCCAGATATCGTTGAGTTCGTGCGCGATCTCGTAACCGACCACGAACTGTTCGCGGTGGTACTTGTTCACGTCCGGCTCGCCGATGAACAGGCTGCGGCCGATGCGGCCGTTGGAAGTGCTCTTGACCGTGCCGAAGGCCGGCAGGCCCTGGGCTTCCGGTACGTCGTGGTCTTTCTGGTACTGGCCGAAGACGGTGATGGTGGTGCGGTCGTTCGGCAGCCAGGTCAGACTCGGTGCGAGCAGCATGCGGTTCTGGCTCGCGTAGTCGATCGCCGAGCCGCTGTCGTTGACCACACCGGTCAGGCGATAAAGGAACTCGCCCTGGTCGTCGATCGGTCCGCCGAGGTCGAAGGCGCCGTATTTACGGTCATAGCTGCCGCCGCCGATCTTCACTTCGTGCAGCGGGGTGGCGGTCGGGCGCTTGCTGACCATGTTGACGATACCGCCGGGCTGGTTCTGGCCGTACAGCACCGAGGCCGGGCCCTTGAGTACTTCGATGCGCTCCAGGGTGTACGGGTCGATCTGCAGCGAACCGCCGGTGCTGCCGCCGCCATAGGGCATGTGCAGGCCGTCGAGGTACAGCGGGGTGGGCGAGAAGCCGCGCGAGGTCGGTTCGTCGAAAATCTTCACCCGGTCAGCGAAGCCGCCGCCGGTCATGCCCGGGGTGTAGCGCAGGGCTTCGGTGACCGATTGTGAGCCGCGCATCTTGATCTCGTCCTGGGTGACGACGTTGATGGTCTGCGGGATGACTTTGATCGCGGTATCAGTCTTGGAGCCGGTGGCGCTGCGTTTGGCGACGATGCCGTCGACCGGGCCCCAGGCTGATTCGGCAGTGGCGGAAATGTTCGTCGGTGCGAGGTCGAGGCTGGCGCCGCTGTTGCTGCGCGAGCGCAGGGCGACGTTGTTGCCGTCGACGCTGTAGGCAATGTCGGTACCTTTGAGCAACTGCGCGATCGCGGCCGTCGGTTCGAGGGTGCCGCTGACGGCGCTGCTGCGCAGACCACTGACTTCATCCGGGCTGTACAGCACTTGCAGGTTGGTCTGGCGACCGAATTCCTGCAAAGCGCTCCCCAGCGACTGTGCAGGAATATTGATCGCCACGGCTGCAGCCTGTGCCTGACCGACGATCGGCAGCGTGAGGGCCATGGCGCACAGCGCCGGCAAGGTGGAACGCAAGGAGCGGCGGATCAGCAGAGCCTTGGCGAGCGGGTGGAGACCGTGCGGTGCGGGCATTATTCTTCTACTCTTCAAAGTGTTGACTGAGAACTATTTCTATTAACTGTAGATAAGACGTTGAGCCCTCCGAAAACCGGAAAGGCTCAACACAGTTTTTTTTCACATTTTTCACAATCAGGCCGGTTGCAGCTCGGTCAGCACTTTGCCGGCGTTCATCCGCACCAGTTGGTCGGCGACGTCGAAGTAACGATCGTCGTGGGAAATGACGATGATGGTTTTGCCCAGACGCTTGAGGTCAGGCAGCAGCTCGGTGTAGAAAATACGCCGGAACGTCGGGTCCTGATCGGCGGCCCATTCGTCAAACACCAGCACCGGACGTTCTTCCAGCCACGCATTGACCAGCGCCAGGCGCTTGCGCTGCCCGGTCGACAGGTCGGTGGTGGTGAAGGCGCCGTCCCGCACGCTGACCTTGTGCGCGATCTCCAGGCGTTGCAGGTATTTGTTGGCGTCCTCGGGGATCTGCGTATCGCCCTGGACCACGTCGTCGAACAGGTAGTAGTCGGCGAAGATTGTCGTGAACAACTGGCGGTAATCATCGCGGTTCGCCGCGTCGATCAACTGCTCGTTGAGGCGGATCTCACCCTGCTGCGGCGCGTACAAGCCCAGCAGCAGTTTGATCAGGGTGGTCTTGCCGCAGCCGTTTTCGCCGACGATGAAAATGATGTCGCCCTGTTCGATCTTCAGGTTCACCGGCCCGAGACGGAAGGGCGCAGCGCCTTCAACGGTCGGGAAACTGTAAGTGACATTGTTCAGTTCGAGGCTGTGTACGGCGTTGTTTTTCGGCGCCTGCTCGCTGAGCAACAGATGCGGTTCGGGCGAGGAGAATTGTTCCGACAAGTCGGCGATGCGGCGGAAGGCGATCTGTGCGCGGCTGACAATCGGCAGCGTACTGATCAGGTGCTCCAGCGGGCCTTTCATGTACAGCAATACCAGCACGAAGCCGCTGATCACCGCTTTGTCCGCGCTCGGCCAGAACGATTGCAGGATCAGCGCCAGGCCAATCACCACGAAAAACAGCATTGAGCCGAGCGTCTTGGCTATGACGAAAATATTCACCGAGCGCACCTGGGTGTCGCAGATCTTGTTCGCCGTGCCTTCGATGCCCGAGACGAACATGCGATGACGGCGCCGGCGGTGGATGCGCAGCTCTTTCGCGCCTTCAGCCACGGCGTGGTAGTTCTTCTGCAGCTCGTCTTCGTAGTCGCGGGCCTTCATGAAGCCCTGCATGCCGCGGCCGCGGGCGATGTACTGGATGACCGTGCTCAGCGCAATCGCCACCACCACCATCAGGAACATCGGCCACGACAACATGGCCAGATAGCCCATGCAGCCGAGCGTGACGGTCATGGAAATCGCCAGCGGGGCAAAAGCAAACGCGAAGTCGCTGATGGTGTCGACGTCGTGGGTCAACACCGGGATCAGCCGATGGCTGCGGTAGCGTTCGATCTGCTCGATGGGCGCCGACAGGACTTTCTCACCCAGCTCTTTGCGCAATCTGGCAATGATGTGCTGGCCGACATGGTTGGTGCCGATGTCGGAGCAAATCGAACTGGTCAGGGCCAGCAGGCACAACCCGGCGAACACCGCGACCATGCTGTTGCTGACGGCGCCTTCGCTGTGCAGCACGCTGTTGATGGTCGCCAGCAATGCGGTGACGCTCAGCCCGCCGAGCATGCCGAGCAGGGTCGAGACGATGACGATCAGCCGAAAGGGTTTGAGCAGGGCGAACAATTCGTTGATCACCCCGCGTGTTGGTTTGCTCATGGAGGTTCCCTGCTTGAAAGAGCGGCGAAGCCCGCATGCCGGAGCGCGGGGTTCGCCTGGATGACGTAGAGGGCGGTGGCGCGCCGTGGCGGTTCGCGCTCACCTGTAAAACGGCTGGCAGGACGGCGAATTTAGCCGGGCGCAGGCGTTACAGATCGCGGGCGACCCGAAAGCCGATCCAGTCGCCGCGGGTGTCGGTGTAGGTGGCGTTGCGGTTGCCCGAGCGGGAAAACACCGGCGCTTCACCCCAGTCGTTGCCCCGGATGCGCCGCACTTCGCACTTGCCGCTCAGCCAGGCGCTGCCATCGCTCGGCGCGCCGACGTAGTTCTCGTTGTAGCAATCGGCAGTCCATTCGTAGATGTTGCCGTGCATGTCGTAGACGCCGAAGGCGTTGGCCGGAAAACTGCCGGCCGGCGCGGTGAAGTTGTAGCCATCGGCGGCGCCATAGGTGTTGGCGTGTCGGGCGATGCTGTATTCCTTGCCTTCATCGAAGGGGAAGGGGAACGGGCCGCTGCTGCCGCCACGGGCGGCGTATTCGCGCAGGGATTCGCTGACCAGTCGATAAGCCTTGCCGGTCTTTTTCGACAGCCACGCCACGTAGGCCTCGATTTCCGCAAAGTCCATGCACACCGCCGGATGCTTGTCGGTGTACTGCTTGCGCGGGTCGCTGCCCTGATAGTCGGGAACCCCAGCCTTGCACGCCCGGCCGGGGCGCGTGTCGCCATCGGGCATTTGATAGCCGGTGTCCTTGAGGTAGGCGTCCCACTGACCTTTGAGAATCTGGAAACGGCTGATCGCCAGCGGCTTGGCGAACGTCACCGGATGCATCGGACCTTCGTCTGGCTCGCGCCCGACTTCGTCCTCCGGGGTGCCCATGCTGAACGTGCCGGTCGGCAGCACGACCATTTCCGGGCAGTCCTTGCAGTCCTTGAATACCTTGCCGGGTGCCAGCGGGGTGCTGGCCTGGGCGGCAGCCGGCGACAACAGGACGGCGAGGGTGCCGAGCATCAGCGCCGGCAAAGGCTGCAGAAGAAAACGACGTGGTACGGATTTCATGGTGGCTCTCGCTAAAAAAAGAAGGGTGCTCACAGGGCCTGGTCGAGCACGGCCAGCAGGCGGTCGATCTGCGCTTCGTCGTTGAGCAGGCCGGGGGCGGTGCGGATCACCGGGCCGACGTCGCGGTGCACGGCATCGGCAATCACGCGGTTGGTCATCAGGTGCGCAGCAACCTTGTCACTGTCCTCGCCCTTGACCCGGAAGAAGGTGAAACCGGCCGACAATTGCGGGCTCAGCGGCGTCACCATCTCGATCTGCGGACGTTGTTGCAGGCGTCGCTTGAGGTAACTGTTGAGCGCATGAATGCGCGCTTCGACCTCAGCCTTGCCCAGTTGCAGATGCAACTTGAAGGCTTCGTCCAGCGCCCAGCGGTGCTCGAAGGCGTGATAACCGCCGGGCGTCATGGTGGTGGAGAACGCGGTGGCCTCGGAGAAGGTCGGAATCACCGGGGTGACGTATTTCACCTCTTCGAAGCGGCTGCAGATGATCCCGGTGCCCCGTGGGCCGAACATCCATTTGTGCGTGCCGGCGATAAAGAAGTCGCAATTCATCTGCGCGAAATTCAGGTTGTCGACGCCGAAGCCGTGTACGCCATCGACCACGTAGACAATGCGGTCGGCATCGCTGCGGCCGCGATTGTGTTTGTCGACGATCGCACCGATTGCGCCAATCGGCAGTTTCAGACCGCTGCCGGAGTGCACCCAGCACATGCCCAGCACGCGGGTTTCCGGGCGGATCGCATTGTCGATGTTGGCCAGAATTTCGGCTTGGCTGGCGCTGAACACGTCCTTGAACAGCGGAATTTTGCGCACCCGTGTGCCGTCACGTTCGCTGCGCAGCGCAAGGGTGGTGTGGGTGGCGTAATGTTCATGGACGGTGGTGAGGATTTCCTGATCGGCGCGTACGTGCACGCCACCGTAAATCGTCGCCAGGCCTTCGGTGGTGCTGCCGGTCAGCGCGATCTGTTTCGGGCTGGCCTCGAGGTAGCGGCCGGCCCAGCCCCGCACGTTTTCTTCACGCTGTTCGATCACCCCCAGATCCCAATCCATGGCCAGGCCGGGATTTTTATCGAGGGCGGCGCGATGCCGGGCAATCGCCTCGCGCACCGGTCTGGGGTGCGAAGTGATGAGGAAGTTGGAGAAGTGCAGATAGTCCGGATCCTGCTCGAACAGTTGCTGCAATTGCGCCCACTGGTTGCGCGGCAGCGGTGCGTTGCTTGCCGCACGGGCGACATTCGGCAGGCTCGCCCCCAGCGGCAGCGCGGCGGCTAGAATCCCGGCCTGCTTGAGAAAGTCACGACGATTGCTCATGGCGTGGCGGTTCCCGGCGCGGTGGCCAGTGCCGGTTTCGCGGCGTTCTCGACCTGATCCCAGACGCGCAGGAAGTTGCCGCCCCACAGCTTGGCAATGTCCGCTTCGGAATAGCCGCGCGAGATCAGCTCGGCGGTGACGTTGCGAATCTCGCCCACATTTTCGAAACCTTTGACGCCGCCGCCCTCGTTGAAGTCGGAACTGATGCCGACGTGGTCGATGCCGATTTTGCGGACCGCGTAATCGATAGCGTTGCCGAAGTCCTTGAGGCTGGCTTTGGGCTCCTCCTCGAGGATGCCGTAGAGGCGGCTGGCGTACTGGCCGAATTTCTGCTCGGACCATGCCGCGATGATCGGGTCGCCGGGCATCAAGGCCATGGCCAGGTTCGGCAGCGGTGGCAGGTCGAAGTCCTTGCGCATCTCGTTGAGCTTGTCCTGCGTGGCCTGGGTCAGCGGGCGCAAGTACTGGGAAAATGCGACGATCTGCACCACGCCGCCGCTGTTCTTGATCAGCTGCATTTCCTTGTCGCTGAGGTTGCGCGGAATATCGACCATCGCCCGCGGCGCCGAATGCGAGGCGATCAGCGGGGTACGGCTGAGTTGCGCAACCTGCTCGAGGGCTTTGCTCGACATTTGCGACACATCGATGATCACCCCCAGATCGTTGAGGCGCTTGACCGCTTGCTTGCCCAGATCCGAGAGGCCGTCGAGGGCGTCCGGTGAGTCGTTGAGAAACGGCAGCGGCCGCGACGAGTCGGCCCAGTCGTTATTGCCAATGTAGCTGAAACCAAACATGCGCATGCCACGCGCCGTCCACAGATCCAGCAGGTTCAGGTCGTGGCCCAGCGGGTATGCGTTGAGCATGCTGATGAAAATCGCGAATTTACCCTCGCCGTGCAGGCGACGGAAATCGTCCGGCGTGTAGGCGATGGCGACTTGATTGGGATAGTCGCGAACCATGCCGCTGATAATCTTGAAGCGGATTTCCTGCTGGTTGCGCGCCTCATCGACGAAGCCGGGCGTCGGTTTGTGCGGGGCGTTCGGGCCGTTCCACATTTCCGGCCAGCCGAAGATGGTCAGCGCCGCACCGGACAGTCGCCCGCGATTGGCCTTGGCCAGGTCGAACTGACCGTCGCCGTCCTTGTCGGCTTCGTGGCCATCGGTGCCGAAGTTCTGCGTCAGGCTGACGTGGCTGTCGAAGGACAGCATGCGTTCGTGCAGTTCATCTGCCTGTTGCATCACTTTGACCGGGTAGCCGAGATCGTCCTTGAACCAGTGGTGCCACACGGCAAAGCCGGCGCCAGCGCTGATCGCCAGGGCTAACGGCAGGCCGATGAATAGAGCCTTTTTCGAACGTGGTTTTGTCATTGCCATCTCAGTCGGGTTCGCCAGTGAGGTGCAGGCGCGGCGGCCTTTGCTATCTGGGAAGAACGAGTGATCGGCGGGGAAATTTAGGCTGGCCGCGTGCCGGCGAACATGCCGCTTAAATTTGCCGGAGCAACAAACGTTCTAGCTTGGATAAAGCCTGCTTCATGGCTGACACAGGTAGGGCAATGAAGATTTCTCGACGATGGTTCATGGCCGGTCTGGCGCTGACCGGCGCGGCCGTGCCAGCGGCTTATTTCGGGCATCGCGAATGGACAAAACCGGACCCGACGATCACCCCGGGCGAAGCCTCTTTCGATGTGGCGGACGTGGCCGGTCAGCGCCTGGCGAACGCCTTGCGCGGGGTCTGGGATATCCGTTTCGAAGGCGCCGATGCCGGCCTTGAAGGCTTGCCGAATACCGGACTGCAGGTGTTCCTCGATATCGGCCAGAAGGGCCGTGGCGTCTGTGGTTTTCTCGACACGCCGCAGCGCTTGCGCTCTGGCGACACACCGCGTTACCGGATTCTCGGCGATCTGGCCAAGGCCGATGCCGCGAAACTCAGCTGGCGGTTGATCGGCGCCGATGGCCAGATCGGCTATGAGCTGGAAATGATCCTCGATGAAGTCTGGGCCGACTTCGGCAATGCCGGCAGCGGCACCCTCAGCGGCAAGGCGCTGCGTCTCGATCGGCCATTGAGTTTGCCCGTGCAGGACAACCGTTTCGTTGCGGTCAAGCAATTGTTCCCCGAAGCCCGCGAACGCACACCGCTGAACGAAACATTGCTGGCGTGGCTGATTTCCCCCGAGCATCGCCTGTTCCACCAGTTGTGGCATGCGACCCGTGACAAGTGGCACAAACTCCCTGAGGACAAGCGCGAGGCATTGCGCGGCATCGGTTGGCAACCCGGCCCTCGCGATCACGAGCGCGATGCCCGTGGCCCGCGCAAGGATCGTAATGGCTCGGGTGTCGATTTCTTTTTCATGCACCGGCACATGCTGGGTACTGCGCGCTCGATGCAGCATTTGCCGTCGTGGGAGTATTTCCCGCTGCCGCAGCCGGAACTGATCCGCGACCGGCTCGGTTTTGCTCGCTATTTCGATAACCACGACGGCACTGCCTTACCGCCGACCTGGACCGCCGCCGGCGACGATGAATTCAGCCAGTGGGTCAGCGACATCAAAACCGCCGAAACCTATGAGAGCAACTTCCAGGTCTGGGAGTCGCAGTACCGTGACCCGGCGTACCTGGCCAGACTGACCCTGGGCCAGTTCGGCTCCGAGGTCGAGCTGGGTCTGCACGATTGGCTGCACATGCGCTGGGCCTCGGTGCCGCGCGATCCGTCGAATGGCCAACCGGTGCCGTTCGCACGCGATCCGGCCGACTTCGCCGCGCGCTGGTACCGCCCTGAAAACGACTTCCTCGGCGATCCGTTTTCCTCGCACGTCAATCCGGCGTTCTGGTATTTCCACGGCTGGATCGATGACCGCATCGAAGACTGGTTTCGCGCCCACGAACGTTTTCATCCGGGCGAAGTCAAGCGTTTGCAAGTCAATGGCGTGCCATGGTTCGCCCCTGGGCGCTGGGTCGAAATCGACGACCCGTGGCTGGGCCCGATCACCCACGGCTGCAGCCCCACGCCCGGCCTGCAGATGGGCAAAACGGTAGAAATGGACCCCGAAACCATGAAACTGGCACTGCGCATCACCTTCCTCACCGACGAAGAAAAACTCGCCGGCCTGTTCCGCCGCGTGCCGCAACGACCTTGGTATGCGCGGAATCTGAAGGCTAAAGCCAGCCCGGCTTGACGACCAAAAGCAACGTCAAAAGCCCCACACCCTAGCCCTCCCGAAACGTCGGACCGCCCGTAGGGAGAGGGGACTGATCGCGGTAATTGAAAGACGTGCGTCGACATGAATACCGAGTCGTACGCACATTTTGAAAAGCACAAAGATCGGCTCCCTCTCCTGGGGGAGAGGGCTGGGGTGAGGGGCAGCCACGCCACCAATCCAAAGCCAACCACCCGCTTCTCACCACTCTTCCGCCGCGTGCCGCAACGACCATGGTATGCACGGAATCTGAAGGCTAAAGCCAGCCCGGCTTGACGACCAAAAGCAACGTCAAAAGCCCCTCACCCTAACCCTCCCGAAACGTCGGACCGCCCGTAGGGAGAGGGAACCGATCGTGGCGGATGCGAGGGCTACGCCGACTCGAAATACCGAGTCGTACGCACATTTTGAAAAGCACAAAGATCGGCTCCCTCTCCAGGGGGAGAGGGCTGGGGTGAGGGGCGAATCCACCACCAATCCCAAGCCAACCACCCGCTTCTAACCACTCAACAATGAGCGCAAGCTCGCGTGCCTTTGATCTTGCCTAACCAGCGACATCGGAAGGCTGAGCGGAGGGATTGATCCGGGCGTGGGAGCGCAGCGACCGTCTGGCGCAGCCAGACACAGCGGAAGTAGGTGCAGCGCAGCAAACCGTAGCCGCTGCGCCCGGATCGATCCCGGAGCGAAGGGACCCGAGCCTGCGAGGGCCGAACGTAGGAGCAAGCGTTTTTTGCTTACTTTTTTTGGCGTTTGAAAAAAAGTGAGTCGCCGTAAGGGCGAAACCCTAAGCCGCCGTTACCGCAGCAACGGATATGTACTCCAAAAAAACAGCGCCTGAAAGAAAGCCATCGCTTGCAGGCAAGCTCCCACAGGGAAAGTGCGTACACCGGTCCAAAGCTGGCGCCCAATCACAGCGCCCGCCACCCACCCCCCAACGCCTTGTACAGCGCAATACTCGCCTGCACCCGCGCCAGCCGCAGCTGCACCTGCTGATCCTGTGCGGCATACAGCGTGCGCTGAGTCTCCAGCACCGTAAGCAGATCCTCAGCGCCCGCTTCGTAACGGCTCTGGGCAATATTGAAAGCGATCTGCGCCTGACTCAACTCCTCGGATTGCCACTGCCGCTGCTCATCCAGACGACGAATGCTGTTCAGGGCTTTTTCCACATCGGCGAAACCATTGACGATCGCACCTCGGTAAGTTTCCAGCAGCTCCTGCTGACGCGCCGTGGCCTTGTCACGTTCAGCGCCGAGGCGACCGTTGTTGAAGATCGGCGCGACCAGGCCGGCGGTGAGATTGTAAAAAGGGCTGCGCAACACATCATCGAACTGATCGGCACCGGAGCCCAGTTGCGCCGTCAAAGTCAGCGTCGGCAGCATCGCCGCACGGGCGACCTTGACGTCGGCCTCGGCGGCGGCCAGTTGCGCTTCGGCGCGGGCGATGTCCGGGCGCCGACTGAGCAGTTCGCTGGGGATGCCGGCCGCAATCTCGGGCCATTGCATGTCTTCGAAAGAACCGGTTGGCGCCAGTTGTTGCACCGGTTGGCCGAGCAGTGCCGCGAGGCTGATCAACGCAGCCTGGGCCTCCTGTTGCACGCGCGGTAATTGCCACTGCTGGGCGGCGACCAGACTCTTCTGTTGCGCCAGTTCCAGCGCCGTGGCCGAGCCTGAATCGAAGCGTGTCTGCACCAGTTTCAACACCCGTTGCGCGTTGGCCAGATTCAGTTCGGCGATGCGGCTTTGCTCGCGCAGCGCCAGGGTCTGCGCATACGTCGTGGCGACGCTGCTGAGCAGGGTCAGTTCGACCGTCGCGCG
Source organism: Pseudomonas granadensis (assembly GCF_900105485.1). Lineage (GTDB taxonomy): Bacteria > Pseudomonadota > Gammaproteobacteria > Pseudomonadales > Pseudomonadaceae > Aquipseudomonas > Aquipseudomonas granadensis. The sequence continues at coordinate 1,750,223 of NZ_LT629778.1, forward strand.
ATCGAACTCGCTGGCCTGCAAAGTGAATTGCGCACTGTCGCGGGAGGCACGTTTACCGCCCCAGAAATCGACTTCGTAGGTAGCGCTCAGGCTGGCATCGAAATAGTCCACGGCCTGGTTGCTGCTGTCAGCATCGAGCTGGCTGTAGCCATTGCCGCGCAGCAGCTTTTGCCGATTGCCGTTGAGCCCGGCCTTGATTTCCGGCAACTGCGAGCCACCGGCAATCACCGTGCCGGCCTGGGCCTGGCGCACGCGCGCAACCGCAGCGGCGAGGTCGAAACTGCCGAGGCGGGCCTGTTCGATCAGGCGATCGAGTTCCGCGCTGGCAAATTGTGTCCACCACTGCCTATCACTCTGGGCGACGCTGGCGGCGTGCGGCGCTTGCCAGGCCGCGGGTGCCTGCACGCCGCTGTCCGGGCGCTGAACGGGACTGCCGCAAGCGCTGAGCATCAGGCACACGGTCAACACACTGAGACGCGGTTTCATAGATCGATCATTCACTGATAAGGGCCGTGACCGGGTCAAGCCGGGCAGCTTTGCGGGCCGGCATGAAGCCGAAGACGACACCGGTCACCAGGGCGCAGGCAAACGCGCCGAGCACCGCCAGCAACGAGAAGGCGACGGCGACTTCACTGAGAATCAGCACGCCGCCAACCATCAATGCCAGGGCGATCCCGGCGATGCCGCCGACCACCGAAAGCATCACCGCCTCGGTGAGAAACTGACGCAGAATGTCGCGTTGGCGCGCACCGGTGGCCATGCGGATACCGATCTCACGGGTGCGCTCGCGCACGGTCATCAGCATGATGTTCATTACACCGATGCCGCCGACCAGCAGCGAAATCGCCGCAATCGAACCGAGCATCAGCGACAGGGTGTTCTGCGTGCGCGCTTCGGCCTGGATCATCGCGGCATTGTTGGTCAGCTCGAAATCCTTCTTGCCGTTGTGCAGTTGCAGCATCAATTGCTCGATGGCCTGCTCGGCGTCCTTGACCTTGCCTGCGTCGGTGGCAGCAATGGCGACGTATTCCGGGTCACGCGTGCCGAACAGCCGAACGCTCGCAGCGGAGTAGGGGATGGCGATGCGGTTGTCGCTGTCGGAGTCGCCGGAACTGGCGCCTTTTTCCGCGAGCACGCCGACCACCTGAAACGGTACGTTTTCGATCAGGATGTATTGGCCGATCGGGTTGGCGATGTCCTTGAGCAGTTTGGTTCGTACCTTGTGGCCGATCACCGCGACGGCGGCTGCGTTGGCTTCGTCGGCCTCGGTGAAGTAGCTGCCTTGCACCACCGGCCAGTTGAAAATCGCCGGGAAGTTCGTGTCGTTGCCGCCTACGTAGCTCAAATGGTCGGCATTGCCGAAGCGTACGCCGGCCTCGGCGCCGTTGACCGGCATGATCCGTTGCACTTGCGGCAGGCTTGCCAGCGCCCGCACGTCATCGAGGGTGACGATCCCTGGCGGCGTGCGCGGATTGGGCGCCGAGCCGCTGAGGTAAATAATGTTCGAGCCGAACGCGCCCATCTGCGCCATGACCTGGCGCTTGCTGCCTTCGCCGACGGCGAGCATCACCACCACCGAGGCCACGCCAATGATGATACCCAGCAGGGTCAGTGCGGTGCGGAAACGGTTGATCCACATCACCCGCCACGCAGCCTGCAAGGCGTCGACCAGTTCGCCTTTCCACGCGCCGGTGGCTTCGGCGCCTTCGCTCAGGCGCTTGCGCAGGTCGACCGCTTGCAAGGCGCCGGGGTTGGCGCTGGTCTGGGCTTGGGGGTGGTCCTTTGCGCTGTCACTGATAATCAGGCCATCACTGATTTCGATGATGCGTTTGGCCCGCGCTGCCACTTCGCGGTCGTGGGTGATAAGAATCACCACATGGCCCTGACTCGCCAGTTCGTCGAGCAGCGCCATGACCTCTTTGCCGCTGTGGCTGTCGAGGGCGCCGGTCGGTTCGTCGGCGAGAATGATGTGGCCGCCGTTCATCAAGGCGCGAGCGATCGAGACCCGTTGTTGCTGGCCGCCGGACAACTGATGCGGACGGTTGCCGGTGCGCGAGGCCAGACCGAGCCGGTCGAGCAGGGCGGCGGCGCGGGCATGGCGTTCGGCGGCCGGGGTGCCGGCATAGATCGCCGGCATCTCGACGTTCTCCTGAGCCGAGCCGGACGGAATCAGGTGGTAGCCCTGAAACACGAAACCGAACGCTTCACGGCGTAGCCAGGCCAGTTCATCGCTGTCCAGGCCGGCGACGTTTTCCCCGGCGAAACGGTATTCGCCGCAAGTCGGCCGGTCGAGGCAGCCGAGGATGTTCATCAGCGTCGACTTGCCGGAGCCGGACGCGCCGACGATCGCCACGAATTCGCCGGCGTGGATCGACAGATCGATGCCGCGCAGGACGTGAACTTGCGGTGCGTCGCCGCCGCCGTAGGATTTGCGGATGTCCTGCAGGTCGATCAGGGGCGTTTGCATTCAACCCCCACTACCGCTGGCCGGGCCGATCAGCAGATGATCACCTTCATTCAGGCCGTCGAGAATCTGCACTTTGAGCCTGTCACTGATGCCGGTGCGCACTTCGCGGGGCTCGATCTTGCCGTTGGCGGCGACCACCTGCGCGGTCTGCCGATCGGCCTTGCTGCTGCCTTGCAGGGCGGCCACCGGCGCGGTGAGTACGTCTTTGGCCTGATCGGCGACGAAGAACACCTGCGTGGTCATCTCCGCCATCAGGGCGTTGTCGGCGTTATCGACATCCAGCAGCACGGTGTAAAGCACCACGCGGGCGCTGCCGCTTTTACTGCTGTTGGCCGGGCTGCCGCCGCCCTGGCTGGTCTGGTCCAGTGGCTTGGGTGGCACTGGCAGAATTTGTCGGACCTTACTGCTCCAGCGCCGGTTGCCGCCGCTGAGTGTGGTGAAGTAAGCGGTCATGCCTGGTTTGACGTGGCCGATATCCGCTTCCGAGACTTCGGCCCACACGGTCATTGGCGATAATCTGGCGATGCGTAAAATCAGCGGCGTCTGTTGCTGGGCATTGAGGGTCTGGCCTTCGCGCGCATCGAGAGCCACCACGGTGCCGGCCATCGGCGCATAGATCTGCGTGTAGCCGAGCTCGGCCTGATCGCTGCGCAGGCTGGCTTCGGCCTGGCGTATCTGCGCCTGGAACATGTCGATGCGTGCTTGCGTGGCTTTCAGTTCGGCGCGGGCAGTCTGGACATCTTCTTCACGGGTCGCGCCGCCAGCCGCGAGGTTTTGCTGACGCTGGTATTTCTGCTGAGCCAGTTCGTGCTGGGCGCGCTGCTCCTGCCATTGCGCCTTGAGGTTTTCAATGGAGAAACGCCCGGCGTCGAGTTTGGCTTTCTGTGTCGACGGGTCGATTTCCACCAGCAACTGGCCTTCCTTGACCACGTCACCCACTTCGACATGAATCTTCTGAATCTGCCCGGACGCCTGCGCGCCGACGTCTACGTAACGGCGCGGCTGCAGCGTGCCGAGGGCGGTGACGCTGCTCTCTATATCGCCGCGCGACACTTGCACGGTGACAAATTTTTCCCGACCCGGTGGCAGTATCTGCCACGCGGCATAACCGACAACCGGGATCAGACAAAGGACTACGAGCAGGGCGCGTCGGGCAGGGCGGGGACGTTTCATGCAGGGTTCCGGCCAGTGGAGTCGGCCCGTCGTTCGGCTGGCACAATCAGGTTGGGGCCGCAGCGAACGCTGTCACGGGGCGCGACAGACACGGGAAGCTGTCCTGTAAACGTGGCAAGGGCAGAGGAATTTAAGCGGAGACACACAAAGTTACAGCTATAGAAGCGGACTATTTGTCGGTCAAGGCCAAACACTACTTTAAATCTATATGAGAATTACTATAAATTACGTCCTTCAAGTTGCCACTATCTTGCTACTGCCGTTTGCGGCGTCGCCGATCAGTGCGCTCAAGGACAGAAACCGCAGATTTGCGGGCGGGAGTCATGTTGGAAAACTACTATCGAGAGCTGGTGTGTTTCCTGAACGCCAAGCTCGGCAACCGTCAGGTCGCCGAAGATGTGGTGCATGACGCTTATCTGCGGGTGCTTGAACGCTCCAGCGAAACCCCGATCGAACAGCCCCGCGCGTTTCTCTACCGCACTGCGTTGAACCTGGTCATCGACGACCATCGGCGCAATGCCCTGCGCCAGGTCGAATCACTGGAAGTGCTCGACAACGAAGAGCGCTATTTCACCCCGTCCCCGCATACCACCCTCGACCACGGTCAGCGCCTGGACATGCTGCAACGCGCCCTGGGCGAATTGTCGCCGCTGTGCCGCGACAGTTTTCTGCTGCGCAAGATCGAAGGTCTGTCGCACCCGGAAATCGCCGAGCAATTGGGCATATCCAAAGCGTTGGTGGAAAAACACATCGTCAACGCGATGAAACATTGCCGCCAGCGGATCAAGCAATGGGATGCCCATTGAGCCGGCGCCGTTAAATTTTATTTCCCTGTCCTCGTTCCTACTCAACAGACGACCTGCTGTCCTGCTCAAGGCCAGTCGGGTCACTTAGGCTCTCCTTGCCCCTTGTTGAGGGGTTCATCCAGAGGACACTGGAAATGACTCAGGCAATTGCATCGCCCATCGTTCACGACCTGATCGGCGTCGGTTTCGGCCCTTCGAACCTGGCGCTGGCCATCGCTCTGCAAGAGCGCGGACCGACCCACGGCGAGCTGGATGTGCTGTTCCTCGACAAGCAGGCCGATTACAGCTGGCACGGCAACACCCTGTCGACCCAGAGCGAATTGCAGATTTCGTTCCTCAAGGACCTGGTGACCCTGCGCAATCCGACCAGCCCCTACTCGTTCGTCAACTACCTGAAATATCACGGTCGTCTGGTCGACTTCATCAACCTCGGCACCTTTTACCCGTGCCGCATGGAGTACAACGACTACCTGCGCTGGGTGGCCGGGCAGTTCACCGCGCAGAGCCGTTACGGTGAAGAAGTGCTGACCATCGAGCCGGTTCTGCATAACCAGCAGGTCGAGGCGTTGCGGGTGATTTCCCGTGGCAGCGACGGCCAGCAGTTCGTGCGCACCACGCGTTCGGTGGTGGTCAGTGCTGGCGGTACGCCGCGTATTCCCGAGGCGTTCAAGGCGCTGAAGGGTGATCGCCGGGTCTTCCATCACTCGCAGTACCTGTCGCAGATGGCCAAACAGCCGTGCGTGAACAATCAGCCGATGAGCATCGCGATTATCGGGGGCGGGCAGAGCGCAGCGGAGGCGTTCATCGATCTCAACGATTCGTTCCCGTCGGTGCAGGTCGACATGATCCTGCGCGGTTCGGCGTTGAAGCCGGCGGACGACAGCCCGTTCGTCAACGAGGTGTTTTCGCCGGAATTCACCGACCTGGTGTTCCAGCAGAACAGCGCCGAGCGCGAGCGTCTGGTCAACGAGTATCACAACACCAATTATTCGGTGGTCGACATCGACCTGATCGAACGCATCTACGGCATCTTCTATCGGCAGAAGGTTTCCGGGATCGCCCGGCATGCCTTCCGCACCCTGACCACCGTCGAGAGCGCCACCGCGACTGACAGCGGTGTGGAACTGGCGGTGCGCAACAACGCCACCGGTGAAGTCACCGTGCGGCATTACGATGCGGTGGTGCTGGCCACCGGTTACGAGCGGCAGATGCATCGCAAACTGTTGGCGCCGCTGGAAGAGTATCTGGGCGAGTTCGAGGTTGACCGCCATTACAAACTGATCACCGATGAGCGCTGCAAGGCCGGGATCTACATGCAGGGCTTCTGCCAGGCCAGCCATGGCTTGAGCGACACCTTGCTGTCGGTGCTGCCGATCCGCGCGGACGAAATCGCCGGTTCGCTGTACGAGCATGGCAGGCACCGTGGGCAGCGGTCGGTGGCAGATCTGCTGCTGGCGACGGCCAGCTGAGATCTGCTGCGCCAGACACACCGCAATCGCTAGCAGGCTAGCTCCCACAGTGGACGGTTGTGAACACAAAATCTGTGTTCGCCCCGAAACCCTGTGGGAGCCAGCCTGCTGGCGATGAGGGCCTTGAGAGCGCTTGTGAGTCTGCTTCCTGAACCCTTCCTGAACCCTTCCTGAACATCCCTCACATCCCTTCCTTTCGCCGTTTACTCCGACATATCCGGGGCGTAAGCTCCACGCGTTTTCATCAATAGCGGAGACCCACAGTGGGTACTTGTTCGAGTGACAGTTGTCGGCCGGTCTCGGTAACCGGCAGATGCTCGGCAAGATAACGCGCAGCCTTTTCTCTGCCGTTGTCTCGCCGTAACAGCGAGCAGCGGCATCCCGTGCATGGCCCATCCTGGGCATGCCTCGACGTCCTTCTCATCAACGCTGAACAGAGCGTGATGACGACTTCATAGTCGTGATCGCAGCCCTATCGACACGCCTGTCTTTTTGACCGGCGCGCCACGCCTTGCCGTGCCGGTTTTTCCGGCGGCAGCGGTGCGCTCGTACCTGCTTGACGGTTTCCCGGCTGACCACAGGGGCAACAGCCATGAAACTTACGCTCAAGGAATTTTTCGCAGGCTTCCTGCGCAACCGCCACATCGCCCGGCACTTCCGTCGTCTGGCGCTGCTGGAATCGCTTAACGACAGCACGGTCAGCCGCGAAGTCCCGCTAACCCTGGCCAATACGCTGGTCGCTGCCGCGCATTGCGACAGCAGCGAATTGTTGTCATCGCTCGGCAGCCATTGCGAAGGCCTGCGCGATGTCGACGTCGACGCACTGCGCGCGCAACACGGCTTCAACGAAGTCGAGCACGAGCAACCGCTGTCAGGGTGGACGCACCTGTGGCTCTGCTACAAAAATCCGTTCAACCTGCTGCTGACCTTGCTGGCGGTGATCTCGTGGCTGACCGAAGACTTGAAGGCCGCCGTGGTGATTTTCTCCATGGTGGTGCTGTCGACGCTGCTGCGCTTCTGGCAGGAAAGCAAATCCAACCAGGCCGCCGATGCACTCAAAGCCATGGTCAGCAACACCGCCACGGTACTGCGCCGTGATGCGCCGCGCAGCGAATTGCCGATCAGGCAACTGGTGCCGGGCGATCTGATCGTGCTCTCCGCTGGCGACATGATTCCCGCCGATTGCCGGGTGCTCAGCGCCAAGGATCTGTTCGTCAGCCAGGCGGCGATGACCGGTGAATCGATGCCGGTGGAGAAATTTCCGCGCCAGGCCGATCGCGATACGCGCAATCCGCTGGAGCTGGACAACATTCTGTTCATGGGCACCAACGTCGTGTCCGGCACTGCCGTGGCGGTGATCCTCACCACCGGCAATCACACCTGTTTCGGCGCGCTGGCGCAGCGGGTCGGGGCGACTGATCGGGCGGTGACCTCGTTCCAGCAAGGGGTCAACAAGGTCAGCTGGCTGTTGATCCGTTTCATGTTCGTCATGGCGCCGCTGGTGTTGTTCATCAACGGTTTCACCAAGGGCGACTGGACCGAAGCGCTGCTGTTCGCGCTGTCGATTGCGGTCGGCCTGACCCCGGAAATGCTGCCGATGATCGTCACCTCGACCCTGGCCAAAGGCGCGGTGTTTCTGTCGCGCAAGAAAGTCATCGTCAAGCGCCTCGACGCGATCCAGAACTTCGGCGCCATGGACGTGCTGTGCACCGACAAGACCGGCACCCTGACCCAGGACAGGATCTTTCTCGCGCGCAATGTCGACGTCTGGGGCGAAGACTCCGACGACGTGCTGGAAATGGCCTATCTCAACAGCTACTACCAGACCGGTCTGAAAAACCTGCTCGATGTGGCGGTGCTGGAACACGTGGAAATCCATCGTCAGCTGAAAGTCGGCACGGCGTTTCGCAAGGTCGATGAGATCCCGTTCGACTTCAATCGCCGGCGCATGTCGGTGGTGGTCGAGGGCCGTGGGCAGGCGCATCAATTGATTTGCAAAGGCGCGGTGGAGGAGGTGCTGGCGGTGTGCAGCCGGGTACGTCATGGCGAGGTTGATGAAGCCTTGAGCGATGAACTGCTGAGCCGGATTCGTCAGGTCACTGCGGCGTTCAATGCTGAAGGCTTGCGCGTGGTGGCGGTGGCGGCTCGCTCGATGCCAGTGGGTCGCGATGTCTACAGCCTTGCCGACGAACAGGACCTGACGCTGATCGGTTACGTGGCGTTCCTCGATCCACCGAAGGAAAGCACGGCGCCGGCGCTCAAGGCTCTGGCCGCACATGGCGTGGCGGTGAAAGTGTTGACCGGCGACAACGAGCTGGTGACCGCGAAGATCTGCCGCGAAGTCGGCCTCGCTCAGCAAGGCTTGCTGATGGGCAACGATATCGAGCGCATGAGCGATGCCGAACTGGCCGTGGCCGTCGAGCAGACCAACGTCTTCGCCAGACTGACGCCGTCGCACAAGGAACGCATCGTGCGCATCCTCAAAGGCAACGGCCATGTGGTCGGCTTCATGGGCGACGGCATCAACGATGCGCCAGCGCTGCGTACTGCCGATATCGGGATTTCCGTCGACAGCGCGGTGGACATCGCCAAGGAAGCGGCCGACATCATTCTTCTGGAAAAAAGCCTGATGGTGCTGGAGGAGGGCGTGCTCGAAGGCCGGCGCACCTTCGCCAACATGCTCAAGTACATCAAGATGACCGCCAGCTCCAATTTCGGCAACGTGTTCTCGGTGCTGGTGGCCAGTGCGTTCATTCCGTTTCTGCCGATACTACCGATGCACCTGCTGGTGCAGAACCTGCTTTACGACATTTCGCAGATTGCCATTCCGTTCGATAACGTCGACGAGGACATGCTGAAACAACCGCAGCGCTGGCAGCCGGGCGATGTTGGGCGTTTCATGCTGTTTTTTGGCCCGATCAGTTCGATTTTCGACATCACCACGTTTGCCTTGATGTGGTACGTGTTCGATGCCAATACGCCGGATCACCAGACGCTGTTCCAGTCTGGCTGGTTTGTGGTCGGGTTGCTGACCCAGACGTTGATCGTGCACATGATTCGCACGCCGAAGATTCCGTTTCTGCAAAGCCGTGCTGCGATGCCGCTGTTGGTAATGACCGGGATTATCATGGCGGTCGGGATTTTTCTGCCGATGGGGCCGTTGGCGCATTACTTCAAGTTGCAGGCATTGCCGTCGCTGTATTTTGTGTTTTTGCCGGTGATTCTGCTGGCGTATATGGGGCTGACTCAGGCGGTGAAGGGCTTTTATGTTCGGCGGTTTGGCTGGCAATGATTGGTCTGTGCTGTGTTGGTTTTTTGGGTACATATCCGGTGCTGCGGTCACGGCTACTTAGGGTTCCGCCCTTACGGCGGGTCACCTTTTTCAAACGCCAAAAAGGTAACCCAAAACGCTTGCTCCTGCGTACGGCCCTCGCAGGCTCGGGTTCCTTCGCTGCGGGATCGATCCGGGCGCAGCGGCTACGGTTTGCTGCGCTGCACCTACGTCCGCTGTGTCTGGCTACGCCAGACGGTCGCTGCGCTCCCACGCCCGGATCAATCCCTGCGCTCAGCCTTCCGATGTCGCCGGTGACGCAAGATCAAGATCAAGGGCACTCGAGCTAACGCTCATTGTTGAGTGGTTAGAAGCGGCGCTTGGCTTGAGATTTTCGGTGGATTTGCCCCTCATCGGAACGCCGCCCGCCCAGCCCTCTCCCGAGGGAGAGGGAGCCGATTTGTGGGGGCTTCAGAACTTGAGTTCAACTCGATATCCCAGTTCAGCATATCTCCCACATCCCCCACGATCAGTCCCCTCTCCCTCCGGGAGAGGGCTAGGGTGAGGGGCTTTTGACGTGGCTTTTGATTTCAGGCCCGCCCGAGGTAACGCGTTGCCGCGCCGCCATCAGCAGCACCCCGGCACTGGGCTGCAACAGCGCCGCGCCCGGACGGCCTCGGACGAATGATCAATTTTTTAGGAAAAGTCCTACAGAGCCCGGTACACGCAATTGCGTAGCCTTGCCCCACCCAGAAGCCCTGGAGGGAGAATGACCATGATCAACAAAGCCCTGCGAATCCTGATCGCCGATACCCAGCATTTTCACCGGATGAAAATCGAGCGCCTGTTCAACAGCCTCGATTATTACCGCGTGGCGCCGGTGCAAAGCCTCGCCGAGCTGTTGACGCTGGTCGACTACGGTTGCGAGCCGTTCGATGCGGTGATCATCAATGCCGATCTGGCGGGTCGGCTCGACCTGCCGGGGTTTTTCCTCGATAACCCACAGGTGCGGCAGGCATTGATCTATAACGAGCGCACGGCGCCATTGCAGTGCGCTGCAGGTTTCGCTCAGGACAATGTGCAAATCAGCCCGCTGGCGTTGCCCGGACTGCCGGCGATCAAACAGTTGATGGCAATGGTCGAGACGCCGGCCATCCGGTGCGAGACGTTGGCCCGGCAGCCGCTTGCGACGGTGCGCAGGGCAACCCATGCATAAAGAATCAACGTGCACAACTGTCAGACCTGACAGGTGATTTGCCCGTCGTTCCGTGTAACAGTCCCGGCGCAGCCACCGAGTCCGGATCCGCCCGCACCGGTGGGCTGTTCGTCCGGCTTTGCACTGGGAGTGGCCATGAAGCCCGAGATGTCAGCGCTGATCGTCGACGATCATCCGGTGGTGCGCGCTGCCATCCGGATCGTATTGCAAGCTGAAGGATTCAAACTGATTTACGAGGCTTCTCAGGGCAACGAGGTGCTGGCGCTGATTCGTGAACACCAGCCGCGACTGGTCATCCTCGACATCAACCTGCCGGCGCTCGGCGGACTGGAAGTGCTGGCACGGATCAAGGCCAATGATCTGAATTGCCGCGTGCTGGTATTCAGTACTCACGATCCGTTGTTTTACCAGCAGCGCTGCCTGAGGGCCGGGGCAATGGCCTACGTGACCAAGACCAATCAACTGCAGCAGTTGCACAAAGCCATTCAGGCACTGATGTCCGGTTACACCTATTTTTCCGCGTTGTCGGATACCGCCAGCGTGCTGAATGCGGTGCAAACCACCGAGAAGGAAATGATCGATCAGCTTTCCAACCGTGAACTGAGCATTCTCGAACAATTGGGGCAGGGCAAGTCCAACAAGTCTATTGCCGAGGACATGCACCTGAGCCACAAGACCGTCAGCACGTACAAGACCCGATTGATGAAAAAACTCGGGGTCAATTCAGCGGTGCACTTGCGCGATTTCGCCAAGCGCAATCACGTCATCTGAGCACGCGACCATGCGCCAGGGAGGCTGGATCGTCGGGCTGTGGCTGAGCCTGACCGCGCTATGCGCGGCGAGTGAACCACCGCAGGTGCTGGAAGTGCTGACCCGTACCGGCCTGGAAAATGTCCAGTTGCGCCTCGACGCCCAGGACCGGCAATGGCTGCGTCAGCACCCGCTGTTGCGCATGGGCATTTCCGGGCCGGATTACCCGCCATTCGAACTGACCCGCAACCAGCATGAACTCGAAGGTTTGACCGCTGATTACGCTGATCTGCTGGCGCAGTTGCTCGGGATCCGCATCGAGGTGCGCCGGTTTGCCGACCGGGAGGCGGTAATGGCCGCGCTCAAGCGTGGCGAGCTCGATCTGCTCGGCACCTCCAACAGCTTCGAAATCGCCGATCCGGCCTTTGTGTTGTCCCGGCCGTACGCCGAAGATCAACCGATGCTGGTCACTCGCCTCGACGAGCAATTGCCGACCGATCTTGCCGGCAAACGCCTGGCGATGGTCGAGGACTATTTGCCGCTGGCGACCGTGCAAGGCTTTTATCCGCAGGCTCAGGTGCAGCGTTACCCGTCGGCGATGGACGCACTCGGTGCGGTGGCATTCGGCGCGGACGACGTGTACCTCGGTGATGTCATCAGTGCCAACTACCTGATCAACACCAACTATCGCAACGACCTGCAACTGGCCGGCCCGTCGGGCCTGGACGCCAATGCGTTCGGCTTCGCCCTGCTGCGCAGTGATGCGCGCCTCAAGCGCATCGTCGATGTGGCGTTGGCGGCCATACCCATGGAGCGCCGGCAACGCATCGAACAGCGTTGGAGCGCCGGTCTGGCGGAAATGGCGGAGCAATCGCAGGTGCAGCTCAGCGCCAGCGAGCAGCAATGGCTGGACCAGCACCCGGTGGTGCGCGTCGGCGCCATCGAAGATTTCGCGCCGCTGACGTTTTTCGATGCCGATGGCCGTCTCAGCGGGTTGTCGGCGCAGTTGCTGAGCCTGATCAGCCAACGCAGCGGGCTCAACTTCGAGATCGTGCGCGGAACTTCGCTGGACCGGCAGATCGAACAGCTCAAGGCCGGCGAACTGGACCTGCTGCCGGTGGTAACGCCGAGCAGCGAGCGCGAAACCGAGCTGCAATTCACCCGCGCCTACCTGAACAATCCGTTCGTGCTGGTCAGCGCAAGCACCTGGCAGGGGCCGCTCCCGCTGGACGAACTGGCGGGCAAGCGGCTGGCAATCTACCGCGGTCATCCGTTGCGCAGTTATCTGTTGGCCCGCGTGCCGCGCTTGCGTCTGGTCGAAACCGCGAGCCCGGCCGACGGCATGGCGATGATTCTCAAGGGTCAGGTCGACGTCACGGTAAGTTCGTTGGTGGTGGCGCGTTTTCTGATTGCCCGCCATTACCGCGAACGGCTGCGCATTACCGGCACAGTCGGCGATCAACCGGCGCGTATCGCCTTGGCCACTGCGCCGCACATGGCGGCGCTGCATTCGATCTTGAACAAGGCACTGTTGAGCATCGCCCCGCAGCAGATGGACGAACTGGTCGAGCGCTGGAGCCACGAGGTGGTGGTCGATGACAGTTACTGGCTGCGTCATCGCCACGAAATTCTCCTCGGCTTTGCGGCGGCGGCGCTGCTGCTGGCGCTGGCGCTGGGCTGGATCGTCTGGCAACGCCGTCAGTTGCGCCGCCGCCAACAGTGGCTGCAGCAATTGCAGGACGCCAAGGATGCAGCCGACGATGCCAATCGCGCCAAGTCCACATTTCTGGCGACCATGAGCCATGAAATCCGCACGCCGATGAACGCCTTGATTGGCATGCTCGAGCTGGCCTTGAAACGCGCGGAGGAGGGCGTTACCGATCGTCTGGCGATACAGGTGGCGTCCAACGCCGGGCAACAGTTACTGGCGCTGATCGGCGATATCCTCGATATCGCACGGATCGAGACCGGGCATCTGTCCCTCGCGCCCGAACGTGCCAACCTGCGTGAACTGGTGCTCTCGGTGTGTCGGGTGTTCGAGGGGCTGGCGCGGCAGAAGCACTTGCTCTGGCATTTGCAACTCGATACCCGGAGTAACGTCGACGTGCTGATTGACCCGACACGTTTCAAGCAGGTGCTGTCGAACCTGCTGAGCAATGCCATCAAGTTCACTGACGAGGGCCAGGTCAGCTTGCATCTGGTGGTCGGCGCTGCGCCGGCCGAGCGCTTGGCAGTGAAGGTGCTGATCGAAGACAGTGGCGTGGGGATCAGTCATGCGGATCGTCAACGGTTGTTCAGCCCGTTCGTGCAGGCGAGCAATCACGCGCAATCGGCGCGCAGCGGCTCCGGGCTGGGCCTGGTGATCAGCCGCAACCTGTGCGAGATGATGGGCGGCACACTGCGACTGGACAGCGTGCCGGGTACAGGCACGCAGGTAGAGGTCAATCTCGAGTTGTCGCTGCTGGCGGCGCTTGCGCAAGCCCCGTCGGTTCCCGTCGCGATTGTCACGGCGGCGCGTTCGCTGAATGTGCTGGTGGTCGATGATCACCCGGTCAACCGTTTGCTGTTGTGCTGGCAACTGAGTGAACTCGGCCATCGGACGGTCGACACCGACAACGGCGACGACGCCCTGCAGCGCTGGCGGACGCAGGCGTTCGATGTGGTCATTACCGACTGCAACATGCCGCGGCGCAACGGCTATCAGCTCGCGCAGGCGATCCGTGAGCAAGAGCCGCTGGCCGAACGTACACCGTGTTTGCTGCTGGGTTTCACCGCCAATGCACAGGCTGAGGAACGTGCTCGCTGTCTGGCTGCCGGCATGGATGACTGCCTGTTCAAGCCTATTCGCTTGCATGATCTGGCGCAGGCATTGGCCGCCGCCAGCCACTTCGAGATGCCCGCGGATCACGTTGCAACGGCTGCGCTGGTAGAAGTCGATTTGAGTACGCTGGAGCAAATGGCCGGCGATGATCACGGCCTGATCGAACGCCTGCGTGAGGAAGTGCTGAACAGCTTGCGTCTGGACCGGCAACTTCTGGCGGTGTTGCAGGATGACCGCGACCGCGCCGGGTTGCGCGATCTGGCGCATCACATCAAGGGTGGCGCGCAGATGGTCGGCGCGGCGCGGGTGGTGGCGGCCTGTGTCGACCTGGAACTGGCTTGCGCTGACGGGCAAACGCCGCTGTCCAACACAGCAATCGAGGCGTTGCGCGAGGCCATGGACAGCCTCGCGCAACGCCTGCTGACCTGATAGCGGCGTTTCGGTTTTTGTGGGAGCCAGCCTGCTGGCGATCGCAGCACCGCAGATTCTGTAGGCAGGTCACTGTTCCCCTGATGGAACGCTGAAGCCGGTTTTCGACCTCTAGTCCGATATTGGTCAGGCGGTTAGGATTAATCCAATGCTTTTATCCATATTGGAGACCCCCATGAAGAACCTTATCGGTATCTATACCAGCCCGCGCGGCCATTGGGTCGGCGATGGGTTTCCGGTGCGCACGCTGTTTTCCTACGACAATCTGGGCAAACACATCAGCCCGTTCCTGCTGCTCGATCATGCCGGCCCGGCCGAATTCACGCCGACCACGGAACAACGCGGTGTGGGCCAGCATCCGCATCGCGGTTTCGAGACTGTGACGATTGTTTACGACGGCGAAGTGCAGCACCGCGATTCGACCGGCAGTGGCGGGCTGATCGGCCCCGGCGATGTGCAGTGGATGACGGCTGCGTCGGGGATTCTGCATGAAGAGTTTCACTCGGAAAATTTCGCCAGAACCGGCGGCAAACTGGAGATGGTGCAGTTGTGGGTCAACTTGCCGGCCAGGGACAAGATGGCTGCGCCGGGGTATCAGACCATTCTCGACAGTGACATTCCGCGCATCGCGCTCAAGGACAACGCTGGCAGCCTGCGTTTGATTGCGGGTGAGTTCGAGGGGCATAAAGGCCCGTCACGCACATTTACGCCGATTGATGTGTGGGATTTGCGGCTGAACGCTGGCCGGTTGCTGACGCTTGATTTGCATGAGGGTCGCAATACCGCGTTGGTGGTGTTGAAGGGCTCGGTGCGGGTTAATGGTGGGGAGTCGGCGTCTGTCGGGCAGTTGGTGCTGTTCGAGCGCGCGGGGCGGGCGGTGTCGCTTGAGGCGCATGAGGACGCGGTGGTGTTGTTGCTCAGCGGCGAGCCGATTGATGAGCCGATTGTCGGGCATGGTCCGTTTGTGATGAATTCGGAGGCGGAGATTCATCAGGCGTTTGTGGATTTTCAGTCGGGGCGGTTTGGGCGGATGCAGGGTTGAACCGCTATGGGAGCGAGCCTGTGTACATATCCGTTGCTGCGGTAACGGCTGCTTAGGGTTCCGCCCTTACGGCGGGTCACCTTTTTCAAACGCCAAAAAGGTAACCCAAAACGCTTGCTCCTGCGTTCGGCCCTCGCAGGCTCGGGTCCCTTCGCTCCGGGACTGATCCGGGCGCAGCGGCTACGGTTTGCTTCGCTGCACCTCCTTCCGCTGTGCCTGGCTGCGCCAGACGGTCGCTGCGCTCCCACGCCCGGATCAATCCCTGCGCTCAGCCTTCCGATGTCGCCGGTTAGGCAAGATCAAGATCAAGGGCACTCGAGCTAACGCTCATTGTTGAGTGGTTAGAAGCGGTGTTTGGCTTTTGATTTGTGGTGTGGCTGCCCCTCACCCCAGCCCTCTCCCGAGGGAGAGGGAGCCGATTTTGGTTGGCTTCGAAGTTTTGCATTCGACTCGGTATTTCACGTCGGCAGATCTTTCGCATCCAACCCGGTCAGTCCCCTCTCCCTCCGGGAGAGGGCTAGGGTGAGGGGCTTTTGATTTTCAGCTGACTTCAAGCATCACTCAACCTCCCGACATCACCGCTGAACCAAGATCAAAACAGCGCCGAAATCATTTGCTCCTACACTGTGCCAATCTGTGCGATCTTCTCGCGATTGGCCTTTGTCGGAGTTGTTTGATGCTGTCTCTGCTGACCGAACATCCGCTGTTTAGCGCGTTTATCCTGATCCTGCTCGATCTTGGTCTGTGGCGGTTGATCAGTTCCCGTGGCAGTGAGTGGAAGCTGTTGGTGCGGGTGGTGATTTTTGCGTTGTTCAGTGTGTTGCTGTTCAACGAAGGGCTCAATCCGATGGAGCCGGCGCCGTGGGCGGAGAATGTGCCGTTGCATCTGGCGGCGACCGGGTTGCAGATCGGTTGGTGGCTGTTTGGCGCACGAACGCTGACGGTGTTGATCGGTGCGGTGATGATGCAGCGGGTCGGGCATACCGGGCGGCTGTTGCAGGATCTGCTCGGGGCGGTGATTTTTCTGGTCGCGATCATTGCGGCACTGGCCTATGTGCTCGATCTGCCGGTCAAAGGCGTGCTGGCGACTTCTGGTGCATTGGCGATCATTGTCGGTCTGGCGTTGCAGAGCACGCTCAGCGACGTGTTCTCGGGGATTGTCCTTAACACCACCAAGCCTTATCAGCTGGATGACTGGATTTCCATTGACGGCACCGAGGGCCGGGTGACCGATATCGATTGGCGCGCCACGCGTCTGCAAACCAGCCAGGGCAGCATGGCGGTGATTCCCAACTCGTTGGCGGCCAAAGCCAAGATCATCAATTTCAGCCGGCCAAGCAATATGTTCGGCGTCGCGGTCAGCGTGCAGGTCAGCCCGCATGCGCGACCCAGTGCGGTGATCGAGGCGCTGGAGCGGGCGATGCAGGGTTGTCGGCAATTGCTCGACACGCCGGCACCGAGCGTGGCACTGAAAAACTCAGCCAGCGCTGGCGCGGAGTATGAAATCAGCGGGTTTGTCGCGTCGATGGGCGAGAAGCGTGTGGTGCGCAATCAGCTGTTCGATCTGGCGTATCGGCATTTGCAGGCGTCCGGAGTCAATCTGCTGTCGAGCAATGAAACCAGCATCGCGCCGCACTTGTCGCGCCCGCGGGCGTTGCTCGACAGTTCGCCGATCTTCTCGACCCTGCGCGAGGAAGAGAAGGACACCTTCAGCCAGAACATGAGCCTGCAAACCTTCCGCGCCGGCGAGATCATTCTGGCGGGCGGGGAGGTCAGCGATCATTTGTTCATCATCGAGTCCGGCGTGGTCTCGGTGACATTGAAGCGCCACGGCGCGACGTTCGAATCCGGACGCATGGGCCCCGGCGAGGTGATCGGCGAAGCGGGTATCCTGTCTGACACCGCGCTGCCGGCGGACTTCTCGGCGAAGACGTTCTGCGCCTTGTACCGCATTGAAAAGTCCTATCTGAAACCTTGTCTGGATGCCCGTCACGACATCCACGACGCAATGCAGGCCTTGCTCGATTTCCGCCTGCACAAGGCGCAAGCGCTGACCGAGGAAGTCCCCGCGGTTGCGCCAAAACGCGGCTTTCTGCAATGGCTGCGCAATCGCGCCTGAGGTCACCGCTGTTATCGAATGCAACCTGCGCGGCGCTCCCGGGGTCACTATTGGCATACCCACTGGCCGGAGTTGCAGACGATGAAAAACCTGCGGATCGCCACCTTCAACGTCAACGGCATGCGTGCGCGGCTGCCGAATCTGCTGGAATGGCTCAAGCGCGAGCAACCGGACATCGTTTGCCTGCAAGAGCTCAAATCGGTGGACAGCGCCTTTCCCGCCGCCGAGCTGGAAGCGGCCGGTTACGGCGCGATCTGGCAGGGCCAGGCATCGTGGAACGGCGTGGCGATTCTGGCGCGCGATGCGCAACCGCTGGAGAGTCGGCGCGGGCTGCCGGGCGACCCCGATGACACCCACAGCCGCTACATCGAAGCGGCGGTGCACGGCGTGCTGGTCGGCTGCCTGTATCTGCCCAACGGCAACCCGCAACCGGGGCCAAAATTCGATTACAAACTGGCGTGGTTCGAACGGCTGATCACCTACGCCAAAGACCTGCAAAGCGGCGATCATCCGGTGGTGCTGGCCGGCGACTACAACGTCGTGCCCACCGACATGGACATCTACAACACCCGCTCATGGCTCAAGGATGCCTTGCTGCAACCCGAGAGTCGCGAGTGCTACCAACGGCTGCTCGATCAAGGCTGGACCGATTCGCTGCGTCATCTGTATCCCGAGGAACGCATTTATACGTTCTGGGACTACTTTCGCCAGCACTGGCAGACCAACTCCGGCCTGCGCATCGATCATCTGCTGCTCAACCCGGCGCTGAGTCCGTATCTGCATGATGCCGGGGTAGACGCCTGGGTGCGTAACGAGCCGCATGCCAGCGACCATGCGCCCACGTGGATCCGTATTGGCTCGCGCAAGAAGCGCTGATGGCGATTGGCGAAATCAATTGTCGAAAAGTGCGCGCGATCCGTATACATGGCGAGCAGCAACGCAGTGATCTGCGACCTCCCTGCATAAGGATCGAGCAATGAGCGCGCCACGCCTGAACCATCTGAAACTGTACCTGCAACGCCTGGGGTTCGATTCAGCGCCGCCCGCGACGCTGGAAACGCTGCGCCAATTACAGTGGCGTCATACCGGCGTGTTTCCCTTCGAGAATCTGGCGACTATCGCCGGCGCGCCAGTGCTGATCGATCTGCCGTCCATTGAACAGAAAATCCTGCTAGGTGGTCGCGGCGGTTATTGCTACGAACTCAATCATCTGTTCTTCGCGCTGTTGCTGGAGCTGGGCTTTGACGCACGGGCAATCAGCGGGCGCGTGGTGATGAATCAGCCCGAAGGCAGCTGGACGGCACGTACCCATCGTTTGAGCCTGGTGACAATCGACGGCGAGCGCTACATCACGGACGTCGGCTTCGGCGGCATGGTCCCCACCGCACCTTTACTGCTCGACACCGAAACCGAACAAGCGACCCCGCACGAACCCTATCGCCTCGAACACCAGGCCGGTGGCTACATGCTCCGTGCCAACGTGGCCGGCGAGTGGCGGCCCATGTACCTGTTCGACCTGCAACGTCAGGAGGACATCGATTACACCGTCGGCAACTGGTACGTCTCGACGCATCCGGAATCACCGTTCACTCAGCGGCTGATGGTTGCCCGTACTGGCGATGGCTGGCGCAAGACGCTGAACAACGGCAGCTTCGCTATCCATCACATGGGCGCGGAGAGTGAGCGGCGCGAGGTGACCGAGGTTGACGAGTTAATTGACGTGCTGCAACGCGAGTTTGGCCTTGATGTGAGTAATTTGCCGCGCATTCGCCAGGCACTGGTGCGGGTGATGATGCCTGTCGCAGCCTAATGTTTGACGTCCGGTTCGAGCACGCGACGGATTTCGCCGATCGCGGCTGAAAGCTTCCTTTCCAGACTCTTCAAATCACTGGCCGTAATGCCTTTTCTGAATTGCCCGCTCAGGCCTGAATCATCCGGCTGTTGCTGGCGGGCGGTGTCGAGCAAGGCTTGGCGCAGCGTGTTGTTGATGACCGTCTGATAGCCGAACCCCTCATGTTCCGCAGCCGTACGCGCCGCTTCGATTACCGCGTCATCCAGCATGATGGTGATGCGGGTCTTGCCTTTGTTGGGCGCCACTGCGCCGCGTTTGCCCGGGGAAAAGTCATATTCGTCTCGCAGGGTTCAAGCCTCCTTAAAACAGGCACGTCGCTCGCTTGGTGTGGCGAGGCGTGCAGAAATGATTCAAACGACATCATGCATACTTTATATGTATAAAAAGGAGCGCGATCGCACCGCCGGTCGCCATGAACACTTCAGCCTGGTGGTGATGGGCACGGACGCTGTCGGGGATTTGTTACCGGATTTGTGAGGGCGGAAGCCGCAGGCTAGAAGGTTGGGTGGCTAACTAACCATTATGTGACTGACAAGTTGTATACAACTCTATGGACATTTGTCACGGGTATTGAATACAGTGTGCGCATAACAAAAACCAGGGAACCCCCCACCATGAAAACGCCCCATGTTTCACACCCACGGCCCGAGGACGAAAATCTCGGGGTCGGCGCGAATATGGCTTACGGCCTGCAACATGTGCTGACCATGTACGGCGGTATCGTTGCGGTGCCACTGATCATCGGCCAGGCGGCCGGCCTGTCGCCGGCGGACATCGGTTTGTTGATTGCTGCTTCATTGTTTGCGGGGGGGCTGGCGACGCTGCTGCAAACCCTGGGTCTGCCGTTTTTTGGCTGTCAGTTGCCGCTGGTGCAGGGCGTGTCGTTTTCCGGCGTGGCGACCATGGTCGCGATCGTCAGCAGTGGCGGGGAGGGCGGCTTCCAGTCGGTGCTCGGCGCGGTGATTGCGGCGTCCTTGATAGGGCTGTTGATTACCCCGGTGTTCTCGCGCATTACCAAATTCTTTCCACCGCTGGTCACGGGCATCGTGATCACCACCATCGGCCTGACGCTGATGCCAGTGGCCGCGCGCTGGGCGATGGGCGGCAACAGTCATGCGCCGGACTTCGGCAGCATGCAGAACATCGGTCTGGCGGCGGTCACGCTGGTACTCGTGTTGCTGCTGAGCAAGGTGGGCAGTGCGACCATTTCGCGCCTGTCGATCCTGTTGGCCATGGTGATCGGCACGGTGCTGGCGGTGTTCCTCGGCATGGCGGATTTCTCCAGCGTCACCACCGGGCCGATGTTCGGCTTCCCGACGCCGTTTCACTTCGGCATGCCGACCTTCCACTTCGCCGCCATTCTGTCGATGTGCATCGTGGTCATGGTGACGCTGGTGGAAACCTCGGCGGACATTCTGGCGGTCGGTGAGATCATCGGCACCAAGGTCGATTCCAAGCGCCTGGGCAATGGCTTGCGCGCGGACATGCTGTCGAGCATGTTTGCACCGATCTTCGGTTCGTTCACCCAGAGCGCCTTTGCGCAGAACGTCGGTCTGGTGGCGGTGACCGGCATCAAGAGCCGTTACGTGGTGGCCACGGGCGGTCTGTTTCTGGTGATCCTCGGCCTGCTGCCGTTCATGGGCCGGGTCATTGCCGCGGTGCCGACTTCGGTGCTCGGTGGGGCCGGTATCGTGTTATTCGGTACGGTGGCCGCCAGTGGCATTCGCACCTTGTCCAAGGTGGATTACCGCAACAACGTCAACCTGATCATCGTCGCCACCTCGATCGGTTTCGGCATGATCCCGATTGCCGCGCCGAGTTTCTACGACCAGTTCCCGAGCTGGTTCGCGACGATTTTCCATTCGGGTATCAGTTCGTCGGCGATCATGGCGATCCTGCTCAACCTGGCGTTCAACCACTTCACTGCCGGTAACTCGGATCAGCAATCGGTGTTTGCCGCAGCGGAGGAGCGCACCTTGCGCTACCGCGATCTGGCCGCGCTGCGTGAAGGTGACTACTTCAGCGATGGCAAGCTGCACGATTGCGATGGCAAGGAAGTGCCGGTGATCGAGCCTGATGAACACGACCCTGGGCACGGTGCAGCGAAAGTGCAGATCAAGAGCAGCGAACACGTTTGACGGCGGCGACTGAATAGAAAAGGGCCGATCTGTCCTGGACAGATCGGCCCTTTTCATTGGGGCTTTTCGAGCGCCCACAAAAAAGCCCCTGAATCTTTCGATTCAGGGGCTTTGCTATTTGGCTCCACAACCTGGACTCGAACCAGGGACCCAATGATTAACAGTCATTTGCTCTACCAACTGAGCTATTGCGGAATTGGTGCGTATGTTACTGATTTAAAAAGACTAGTCAAGCGCCTGATGCAAAATTGCAGGAATCTTCGGGACGGACGGTGATTTGTCAGCGATTGGCGGTTACCAGAAAAGCCCCCAAGGTCTACCATGACCGCCCGGAAGTGGTCACACGCGCTGCCGGCCATCAGCCGCAAAGGTACGCGCCATGCCTCAAATCACTCGCAATATCGAGGTGCTCGCATGAGCACTGCACAAATCAGCCTGCCAAAAGGGATCGGCCCGCACGCGGAAAAACTCTTCGATGCAATCGCCGGGGCCAGCACTGCCGAAGAACTGAACCGCGCCGGCGGCAAGGCCGAAGGGTTCGTCCTCGGGCTTGAAAGCAGCAAGACCATCAAGAGCCAAGTGGCCGAATCGCTGTATGTAATTTACGACGATGCCGCCGCTCAGCGCTCGGATGAACTGGCTTAACTACCGAAGGTAATCGTGCCCAGCATCAGCTTGGCATAGGCCGCCGTTGCCGCCAGTTGCACCAGCCACAGGGCCAGGCCACCGAGGAATACCCCGGTGGCGACTTGCAGCACCAGGCTCTTTTCGCGTTTGGCCGAGGCGCGCGGGATGAAATCATCCAGATCGTCACGGTCGGCGCGCAGGTTGTCGTTTTTCATGGGCTTCTCACAAAATTCTCGAATGTACACAAAACCCTGTAGGAGTGAGCCTGCTCGCGATAGCGTTTTTTCAGCCTGAACAGGTATGACTGACACACCGCTATCGCGAGCAGGCTCACTCCTGCAGTTGGAATTGTGTGCAGTCTAGAGGTTACGGGGCGTTGTCAGAGACAAATAAAAACGGGAAGCCTTGAAGGCTTCCCGTTTTTCATCAAGCTGCGTGATCAGATGACCTGAACAATCGCATCCGTCACAGCCTTGATGTTGCGCTGGTTCAACGCCGCCACGCAGATGCGACCGGTGTCCAGAGCGTAGATGCCGAACTCGTTGCGCAGGCGATGAACCTGTTCAGTGGTCAGGCCCGAGTAGGAGAACATGCCGCGCTGACGGCCGACGAAGCTGAAATCACGGCCCGGCGCTTTCTCTGCCAGCAGATCGACCATTTGCGTGCGCATGCCGCGAATACGCAGACGCATTTCCGCCAGTTCGGCTTCCCACTGCGCACGCAGTTCAGGGCTGTTCAGCACGGCGGCGACGATGCTCGCGCCATGGGTTGGCGGGTTGGAGTAGTTGGTGCGGATCACGCGTTTGACTTGCGACAGCACGCGCGCGCTTTCTTCCTTCGATTCGCTGATGATCGACAGCGCGCCAACGCGCTCGCCGTACAGCGAGAACGACTTGGAGAACGAGCTGGAAACGAAGAAGGTCAGGCCGGACTCGGCGAACAGGCGCACCGCAGCGGCGTCTTCGTCGATGCCGTCGCCAAAACCCTGGTACGCCATGTCGAGGAACGGCACGTGGCCTTTGGCTTTGACCGCTTGCAGTACGTTGTTCCAGTCCGCCGGGCTCAGGTCGACGCCGGTCGGGTTGTG
This sequence comes from Pseudomonas granadensis, assembly GCF_900105485.1. Taxonomy (GTDB): domain Bacteria; phylum Pseudomonadota; class Gammaproteobacteria; order Pseudomonadales; family Pseudomonadaceae; genus Aquipseudomonas; species Aquipseudomonas granadensis. The sequence goes on from NZ_LT629778.1 coordinate 1,773,490, forward strand.
GCAGCAAGCGTGCAGGACAACGATCGAACCGTTCGGCAGGGCGTTGAGGTCTTCGAGCATGCCGGCACGGTTCACGTCGTGCGTGGCGGCGTCGTAGTAGCGGTAGTTCTGCACCGGGAAACCGGCGGTTTCGAACAGCGCGCGGTGGTTTTCCCAGCTTGGATCGCTGATTGCCACAACGGCGTTCGGCAGCAATTGCTTGAGGAAGTCAGCGCCGATTTTCAGTGCGCCGGTACCGCCGACGGCCTGAGTGGTGATGACGCGGCCAGCACTGATCAGCGGCGAGTCGTTACCGAACAGCAGCTTTTGCACGGCCTGGTCGTAGGCGGCGATGCCATCGATCGGCAGGTAACCGCGCGAAGCGTGTTGCGCGACGCGAATCGACTCGGCTTCGATCACCGCGCGCAGCAGTGGAATTCGCCCCTCTTCGTTGCAGTAGACACCCACGCCCAGGTTGACCTTGGTGGTCCGGGTATCGGCGTTGAATGCTTCGTTGAGGCCCAGGATTGGATCGCGGGGTGCCATTTCGACAGCGGAGAACAGGCTCATTATTGCGGCGGCTCTGAATGGGATATGGAGGGACGTGTCGCGCTCCAGCCGGATGCACTAGAGCGGTGCACAAACGGGGAGCTAGTATAGAGGCCATCAGCGCGCAATGGCGACAGGCGAATCGGTTTTTCCGGTAAGTTTTTCCGATTATTTCTTGACCGTTAGTCGATTGTCTTTGTCAGACTCTTTACCCGGATGTAGGACGTTTGCCTTGAAAGGTCAGGCAATCGCCACCACATTACGGACAATCCAGGTTTTTTCTTGCGCGACATCGGTCGTTTGCGGTCGTCCCCGTGGTAATCCGTCTGACTCGGAACGCCGCGATTCCAGAGGTGTGTATGTCGGAATTCCAGCTAGTCACCCGCTTCGAGCCTGCCGGCGATCAGCCGGAAGCGATCCGCCAGATGGTCGAAGGCATCGAGGCCGGGCTGGCGCACCAGACGCTGCTCGGTGTGACCGGCTCGGGCAAGACCTTCAGCATCGCCAACGTCATCGCCCAGGTGCAGCGCCCGACGCTGGTACTGGCGCCGAACAAGACCCTGGCCGCGCAGTTGTATGGCGAGTTCAAGGCGTTCTTCCCGAACAACGCCGTCGAGTATTTCGTTTCTTATTACGACTATTACCAGCCGGAAGCCTACGTGCCGTCGTCGGACACCTTCATCGAGAAGGACGCGTCGATCAACGACCACATCGAGCAGATGCGTCTGTCCGCGACCAAAGCGTTGCTGGAGCGCAAGGACGCGATCATCGTCACCACGGTGTCGTGCATCTACGGTCTGGGCAGTCCGGAAACCTATTTGAAGATGGTGCTGCACGTCGATCGCGGCGACAAACTCGATCAGCGCGCGCTGCTACGGCGTCTGGCCGATCTGCAATACACCCGCAACGACATGGATTTTGCCCGAGCGACGTTCCGTGTGCGTGGCGATGTGATCGATATTTTCCCGGCGGAATCCGATCTGGAGGCGATCCGTATCGAGTTGTTCGATGACGAGGTCGAGAGCATTTCCGCGTTCGACCCGCTGACCGGCGAAGTCATTCGCAAGATGCCGCGTTTCACTTTTTATCCGAAGAGTCACTACGTGACGCCGCGCGAGACCTTGCTCGACGCCATCGAAGGCATCAAAGTCGAATTGCAGGAACGTCTGGAGTACCTGCGCAGCAACAACAAACTGGTCGAAGCCCAGCGTCTGGAGCAACGCACTCGCTTCGATCTGGAGATGATTCTCGAACTGGGTTACTGCAACGGCATCGAAAACTACTCGCGCTACCTGTCCGGGCGTCCGGCCGGTGCCGCGCCGCCAACCCTTTACGATTACCTGCCGGCCGATGCCTTGCTGGTCATCGACGAGTCCCACGTCAGCGTGCCGCAGGTCGGCGCGATGTATAAGGGCGACCGCTCGCGTAAAGAAACCCTGGTCGAATACGGCTTCCGTCTGCCTTCGGCGCTGGATAATCGGCCGATGCGTTTCGACGAATGGGAAGGGGTCAGCCCGCAGACTATTTTCGTCTCGGCGACGCCGGGCAATTACGAGGCCGAACACGCCGGGCGCGTGGTCGAGCAAGTGGTGCGTCCGACCGGTCTGGTCGACCCGCAGGTCGAAGTGCGCCCGGCGCTGACCCAGGTCGATGACCTGCTCTCGGAAATCACCAAGCGCGTAGCGGTGGAAGAGCGCGTACTGGTTACGACGCTGACCAAGCGCATGGCCGAAGACCTCACCGATTACCTCGCCGACCACGGCGTGCGCGTGCGCTATCTGCACTCCGACATCGACACCGTCGAGCGCGTGGAGATCATCCGCGACTTGCGCCTTGGCGTGTTTGACGTGCTGGTCGGCATCAACCTGTTGCGCGAAGGCCTGGACATGCCGGAAGTGTCGCTGGTGGCGATTCTCGATGCCGACAAGGAAGGTTTCCTGCGTTCCGAGCGTTCGCTGATCCAGACCATCGGCCGCGCGGCACGTAACCTCAATGGCCGGGCCATTCTGTATGCCGATCGCATGACCGGTTCGATGGAACGGGCGATTGGCGAAACCGAACGCCGCCGCGAGAAACAGATCGCTTTCAACCTTGAGCACGGTATCACTCCGAAGGGCGTGATCAAGGACGTCGCCGACATCATGGAAGGTGCCACTGTGCCGGGCTCGCGCAGCAAGAAGCGCAAAGGCATGGCCAAGGCTGCCGAAGAAAACGCCAAGTACGAAGCCGAACTGCGCTCGCCAAGCGAAATCACCAAACGCATCCGTGCGCTGGAAGAGAAGATGTACCAGTTGGCGCGCGATCTGGAGTTTGAAGCCGCCGCGCAGATGCGTGACGAGATTGCCAAATTGCGTGAGCGTCTTTTGACCGTCTGATCTGTAGGGGCTGCGCTGGCCTCATCGCTAGCAGTCTAGCTCCCACACAGGAATCGTGCCCGCCACAAAACTCTGTGGGAGCTAGCCCTGCTAGCGAATGCGGCGACTCGGTATCAGTACGACCCCATGTCCGGCTTAAATACCCTGCCCGCTGGAGCCGGGCGGGTCTCGCCTGTTACCATTCGCCGCTTGATTGTTCTGCTTTTCATTCTTTTCGAGACATGCCATGACCACCGTCCGCACTCGCATCGCGCCATCGCCTACCGGGGACCCCCACGTAGGTACCGCTTACATCGCATTGTTCAACTACTGCTTTGCCAAGCAGCATGGCGGTGAGTTCATCCTGCGCATCGAAGACACCGACCAGTTGCGTTCGACCCGCGAGTCCGAACAGCAGATCTTCGACGCCCTGCGCTGGTTGGGCATCGACTGGAGCGAAGGCCCGGATGTCGGCGGCCCGCACGGCCCGTACCGGCAGAGCGAGCGCGGCGACATCTATCAGAAGTACTGCCAGCAACTGGTCGACATGGGCCATGCCTTCCCGTGCTTCTGCACCGCTGAAGAACTCGACCAGATGCGCGCCGAACAAATGGCTCGCGGCGAAACCCCGCGCTATGACGGCCGCGCGCTGCTGCTGTCGAAAGAAGAAGTCGCCGCGCGCCTGGCCGCTGGCGAACCTCACGTGATCCGCATGAAAGTCCCGAGCGAAGGCGTTTGCGTGGTACCGGACATGCTGCGTGGCGACGTCGAGATCCCGTGGGATCGCATGGACATGCAAGTGCTGATGAAGACCGACGGCCTGCCGACGTACTTCCTCGCCAATGTGGTCGACGATCACCTGATGGGCATTACCCACGTGCTGCGCGGTGAAGAATGGTTGCCGTCGGCGCCGAAACTGATCCTGCTTTACGAGTACTTCGGCTGGGAACAGCCAGAGCTGTGCTACATGCCGCTGCTGCGTAACCCGGACAAGAGCAAGCTGTCCAAGCGCAAGAACCCGACTTCGGTGACGTTCTACGAGCGCATGGGCTTCATGCCCGAGGCGATGCTCAACTACCTGGGTCGCATGGGCTGGTCGATGCCGGACGAGCGCGAAAAGTTCTCGCTGCAGGAAATGGTCGATAACTTCGACCTCAAGCGCGTGTCCCTCGGCGGGCCGATTTTCGACATCGAGAAACTGTCATGGCTCAACGGCCAGTGGCTGCGTGATCTGCCGGTGGAAGAATTTGCCGCGCGCGTGCAGAAGTGGGCGTTCAACTCGGAATACATGATGAAGATCGCGCCGCACGTTCAGGGCCGCGTCGAAACCTTCAGCCAAGTGGCACCATTGGCCGGGTTCTTCTTTGCCGGTGGGGTCAATCCGGACGCCAGACTGTTCGAGTCGAAAAAGCTCTCCGGCGATCAGGTGCGCCAGTTGATGCAGCTGATCCTGTGGAAACTGGAAAGCCTGCGTCAGTGGGAAAAGGACAGCATCACCGCGACAATTCAGGCGGTGGTCGAGTCGCTGGAGTTGAAACTGCGCGATGCGATGCCGCTGATGTTTGCGGCGATCACCGGCCAGGCCAGTTCGGTGTCGGTGCTCGATGCGATGGAAATTCTCGGGCCGGACCTGACCCGTTTCCGTCTGCGTCAGGCGATCGACCTGCTGGGCGGCGTGTCGAAGAAAGAAAACAAGGAGTGGGAAAAGCTGCTGGGCGCCATTGCTTGAGCAGGTCTGACCCAGTGTGACGGCAGCCGAAGGCCACGATCTTTTGATCCGGCCTTTGGCGCTTCTCGCTGATTTACGGGGGGAGGGTGGTAAGTGATTGTTATCCCGACGAAAAATTTTGAAATTTTTCAAAAATAAGTTTGACAGGGTTTCGATGCGCCATTAAGATTCGCCCCGTCCTCAGCGATGACATCAACGATGAGGGGCTATAGCTCAGCTGGGAGAGCGCTTGCATGGCATGCAAGAGGTCGACGGTTCGATCCCGTCTAGCTCCACCAATTTACACTTCAAGGCCTGGCCACACCGACCTTGAAGCGATCAACACTCAGCGTTGATCAGTTGTACAGAAGGGTTTGCGTCCCCTTCGTCTAGTGGCCTAGGACACCGCCCTTTCACGGCGGTAACAGGGGTTCGAGTCCCCTAGGGGACGCCAGTTTTACAGAAGCGATGTTGCAAAATGTCGCTCCGCCGCGAGGCGAAAAATCCGGGGCTATAGCTCAGCTGGGAGAGCGCCTGCATGGCATGCAGGAGGTCAGCGGTTCGATCCCGCTTAGCTCCACCAATTTTACAGTTCAAGGTCTGGCCACACCGGCCTTGAATCGATCAGCACTCAGCACTGATCAGTTGTATAGAAGGGTTTGTGTCCCCTTCGTCTAGTGGCCTAGGACACCGCCCTTTCACGGCGGTAACAGGGGTTCGAGTCCCCTAGGGGACGCCACGATTACCCGCTCTGCGGGATTTTATAAGGGTCATTCAATTATTGAATGGCCCTTTTGTTTGTCTGGCGTTCGGCCAACTCTCCTTTTTCCTTACACTGTGCTTCAGACCAGCGGTCATATCCTTGACTTGCGGAATATTATTATGCGAATAATATTCTAGTCGTAATATTCGGAGGCAACGATGAACGATAAAAAAGCTCAAACCCGCGAACGCATCCTCAAGGCTGCCAGCGCCGCACTGATTCAGCGTGGCCCGGCAGATCCCAGTGTGGGCGAAGTGATGGGCGCGGCCGGCCTGACCGTCGGCGGCTTCTACGCGCACTTCGAAAGCAAGGACGCAATGATGCTCGAAGCGTTCAAGCAATTGCTGGGTCGGCGTCGCGACCTGATTGCCGACATGGATGCCGAACTGACCGGCGAAGAGCGTCGCGCCCTGGTTGCCGCGTTTTACCTGTCGCGCAAACACCGTGATTCCAGCGAGGCGGCGTGCCCGATTCCCGCTTCGATCGGTGAGCTGGGTCGTTTGCCGGAGTCGTTCCGCCTGGCGCTGAACGAGCATTTAGAGCTGATGGTCGCGCAACTGGCGGCCAGCCCCGAAGACACCGACAAGGCCCTGGCTGATGTGGCGTTGATGGTGGGCGGTCTGGCGCTGGCACGCGCGCTCGGCCCTGGAGAGTTATCCGATCGATTGCTGCGCGCCGCCAAGTCGGCGGTGCGTTGACCTGAAGGCATCCGGCCTTAGGAGAGAGCGATGAACGCGTTGAAGTGGGTTCGTGGCGTTAACGGCACCTTGGGCTGGATTGCACCGAAACGGGTGGCGAGCAAGATGCGTCTGGTGTTCATGACACCGCGCGCGCTGCCCCTGCGTGACTGGGAACTACCGATGCTGGCCAGTGCCGAGCGCATCACCTTGCGCTTCGGCCTCTCCGCGTTGCGCTGGGGCCAGGGCCCGGCGGTGCTGCTGATGCATGGTTGGGAAGGGCGGCCAACCCAGTTCGCCGCGTTGACCACGGCGCTGGTCGATGCCGGTTATACCGTTGTCGCACTGGATGGCCCAGCCCATGGTCGTTCGCCGGGGCGCGAAGCCAATGTGGTGCTGTTTGCCCGAGCCATGCTCGAGGCAGCGGCTGAGCTGCCGCCGCTGCAAGCCGTCATCGGCCATTCGATGGGCGGCGCCAGCGCGATGCTCGCTGTGCAAATGGGCTTGCGCACCGAAACCCTCGTCAGCATCGCCGCGCCGGCACGTATTCTCGGTGTGCTGCGGGGTTTCGCGCGCATGGTCGGCATGCCGCCGCGAGCGCGCTCGGCGTTCATTCGTCAAGTCGAACAGGACGTCGGCATGCGCGCCGCGACACTTGATGTGGCGCGCTATCAACTGGATATGCCGGGCTTGATCGTGCATGCCGAGGACGACAATTTTGTTTCGGTAAAAGAGTCGCAGTTGATCCACGAGGCCTGGTTCGACAGCCGCTTGCTGCGCCTCGAAAGCGGCGGGCATCAGCGCGTGCTGGCCGACCCTCGGGTGATTGATGGCGTGTTATCACTACTGGCCGGTCGCAGCCTTCAGGCGCGCCAATCGGCGTAGGCATCCGTTACACTGCCCCGGTTCAATACATCGACCGGGAGTGGGGCATGGGCTGGGATCGGGCAACGCCGTTTACCATTGATCTGCAAGTAGGCGCCGAGGACATCGACGGACTGGGTCACGCCAACAACGCGGTTTACGTGACCTGGCTCGAGCGCTGCGCCTGGCGCCACTCGCAGCGCCTGGGTCTGGACCTGGTCGAGTACCGGCGACTGGATCGGGCGATGGCCGTAGTACGCCACGAAATCGATTATCTCGCCGCTGCCTACGAGGGCGACGAACTGCAATTGGCGACCTGGATCGTCGATTGGGACCAGCGCCTGAAAATGACCCGGCATTTCCAGCTCAAGCGCCCGAGCGACAACGCCACGCTGTTGCGTGCGCAGACCACGTTTGTCTGCATCGAGCTATCCACCGGCAAGCCCAAACGCATGCCGGCGGAATTCATCGAAGGCTATGGCCCGGCGATCCAGCTCCCGGAATCTGCTCAAATCTAAACTGTAGGGGCGAGCCTGCTCGCGATAGCGGTGTGTCTGTCACCTGTGTGTAACTGACACGCCGCTATCGCGAGCAGGCTCACTCCTGCAAGGGATTTGTGTTGTTCTGCGGTTTTGGGCGTAATCCAGTAAACTGCCGCACGTTTTTCCTTCAAATAGTGTATTCCCATGCAAATTGCTCTGGCGCCCATGGAGGGGTTGGTCGACGACATCCTGCGTGACGTGCTGACCCGCGTTGGCGGCATCGACTGGTGCGTGACCGAATTCATTCGAGTCAACGATCAGTTGCTCACACCGGCCTATTTCCATAAGTTCGGCCCTGAGCTGCTCAATGGTGCACGCACCGCAGCCGGTGTGCCGCTGCGCGTGCAATTGCTCGGTTCCGATCCTGTGTGCCTGGCGGAAAACGCAGCGCTGGCCTGCGAACTTGGCTCCGAAGTGATCGACCTCAACTTTGGTTGCCCGGCCAAGACCGTCAACAAGTCCCGGGGTGGCGCGGTACTGCTCAAGGAGCCGGAACTGCTCAACCAGATCGTCGAGCACGTCCGTCGCGCGGTGCCTGCGCACATTCCGGTCACTGCGAAGATGCGCCTGGGCTTCGACAGCCCCGACGGCTCGCTGGTCTGCGCCACGGCGCTGGCCGAGGGCGGCGCCGAGCACATCGTGGTTCACGCGCGGACCAAAATGGACGGCTACAAACCGCCAGCACACTGGGAGTGGATTCCGCGGGTGCAGGACGTGGTCAAGGTGCCGGTATTCGCCAACGGCGATATCTGGAGCGTCGAAGACTGGCGGCGTTGCCGCGAGATCAGCGGCGTCGAAGACATCATGCTCGGTCGCGGACTGGTGTCGCGTCCGGATCTGGCCCGGCAGATCGCTGCGGCCCGCGCCGGCGAAGAGGTGGTCGAGATGACCTGGGCGGAGCTGATGCCGTTGATTCAGGATTTCTGGCTGCAAGCCAAAGCGCAGATGACCGCGCGCCAATCGCCGGGTCGCTTGAAGCAATGGCTGGCGATGCTGACGCGTAATTACCCGCAAGCCACCGAGCTGTTCACGGTTTTGCGCCGCGAAACCGAGCCTGATCAAGTCTCGCGTCTGCTCGGTTTGCCGCTCGTCGAGGCCGCCTGAAAAATCTGAAAATAATCTCTTGAAAACCAGACAGCGGTCCCTATCTAAGGGTTACGCGATGCCGAATTCGGGTCGCGGAGACACAAAAACTTGCTGATTGTTTTCAGGAGATTTGAATCATGAGTACTGCATTTTCTCTCGCACCACTGTTCCGTTCCTCGGTAGGTTTCGACCGTTTCAACGACCTGTTCGAAACCGCCCTGCGCAACGAGCCAGGTAGCAGCTACCCACCTTACAACGTCGAAAAACACGGTGATGACCAATACCGTATCGTCGTTGCCGCCGCCGGTTTCCGGGAAGAAGACCTGGAACTGCAGGTCGAGAAAGGTGTGCTGACCATCAGTGGTGGCAAGCGTGACGCCAACGAAGGTGTGACCTTCCTGCATCAGGGCATCGCCCAGCGTGCGTTCAAGCTGTCGTTCCGTCTGGCCGATCACATCGAGATCAAGGCCGCGGACCTGAGCAACGGCCTGCTGAGCATCGACCTGCTGCGCGTGGTCCCTGAAGAGGCGAAAGCCAAGCGCATTCCAATCAATGGTGCGCAGCAGCCGGCGCTGCAATAACGCCGAGTAACGAAAAGGGCGCCAATGGCGCCCTTTTTTGTGCGCGTCATTCCAGCAGCACCTTCAAATCGCTCAGTGCCACCGGTCGGCTGTGCAGATACCCCTGATACAAATGGCAGCCCAGCCCCTGCAAAAACGCCAACTGCTCCGGCGTTTCCACGCCTTCGGCAATCACCTCTAGCTCCAGACTGCGTGCCATCGCGACAATCGCGCGTATGATCTCGGCATCGTTCGGGTCGGTGGTCGCGTCGCGAATGAATGACTGATCGATTTTCAGCGTGTCCACCGGCAGGCGTTTCAGGTAAGTGAGCGATGAATAACCGGTGCCGAAATCGTCCATGGCAAAACTGACGCCGAGCTTTTTCAAACGGCGCATCTTGCCGATGGTGTCTTCAAGATTCTGGATGACAATGCCTTCGGTGATTTCCAGCTTCAGCAGCGAGCAGGGCAAGCCGTGGCTGGTCATGCTGTGTTCGATGCGCTCGACGAAATCGTTCTGGCGGAACTGCCGTGGGCTGATGTTCACGCACAGGCTGAAAGCGAGCGGGTTGACCAGGCGCAGCGCGATCAGTTGCTTGAAGGCATTGCAGGCTTCGTCGAGGATCCAGGTGCCGACTTCGAGAATCAGCCCGCTGTCCTCCAGAACCTTGATGAACTCGGCAGGCGATTGCGCACCTAGTTGCGGATGGTTCCAGCGCACCAGGGCTTCGGCGCCGATGATGCGGTTGTCGCGCGCATCGACCTGCGGCTGAAAGTGCACATTGAATTCGCCGCGTGACAGCGCCAGACGCAGATCGGTCTCCATGCGCAGCCGTTCGCTCGCGGCTTTCTGCATGGTGTTGTGGTACATCTGCGTGGTGTTGCGCCCGGAATCCTTGGCCCGATACAGGGCAATGTCGGCGCGTTTGAGCAGGTCGGTCGGCGTCGAGCCGTGATCGGGGATCAGCGCCACGCCGATGCTTGGCGTCACTTGCAGGCGCTGGCCGTCGAGAAACATCGGCTCGGACAGCAGTTCGCGAATGGTGTCGGCCAGCGCGCGCACCTGCTCGCTGACTTCACTGCGCGAGCCTTCGAGGCCGCTCAGCAATACTACGAACTCATCGCCACCGAGGCGCGCCACGGTGTCTTCCATGCGTACGCTGGCTTCGAGCCGCGCGGTGATGATTTTCAGCACGGTGTCGCCGACCGGATGCCCCAGCGAATCGTTGATGTGCTTGAAGTGATCGAGATCGAGGAACAACAAAGCGCCGCGCAGATTGTGACGTTTAAGCAGGGCAATCTGCTGGCTCAGGCGATCCATCAGCAGGGCGCGATTGGGCAGGTTGGTCAGCGGGTCGTGATAGGCCAGATGGCGGATCTGCGCTTCGGCGTTTTTCAGCAGGCTGACGTCCCGCGCGGTCAGCAGCAGGCACGCGGTTTCGTTGAGGGTGATGGGCTCGACCGAGACCTCGACAGTCAGTATCTCCCCGCGCTTGTTGCGCCCAAGCATTTCCTGATGGTGCACGCGGCCCTTGATCTGCAATTCAGCCAACAGCGCCGAACGCTGCTTTTCCTCGGCCCAAATGCCGACCTGATACACCGTTTTGCCCACCACTTCCTCGGCGCGATAGCCCGTCAAGCGGCAGAAGCCGTCGTTGACCTCCAGATAACGTCCGGTGTCGCGTTCGGTGATGGTGATCGCGTCGGGGCTGGAGTGAAACGCCTTGGCAAACTTCTCTTCGCTGGCCTTCAGCGCCGCTTCCGAGCGTTGTTGTTGAGTGATATCGCGCAACGTGGTGACGATGCACGGCTGATCGCCAACGCTGATCTGCCGACTGGAAATCACACAGGTCAGCGACTGGCCGTCCTTGTGCTGGACGATGATCGCGACGTTGCTCAAGCCCTGCTCGCGAATGACCCGCTCAATGCGTTGCAGGCTTTTTGCCGAGGCGTCCCACAGGCCGATTTCTTCGGCGGTGTGGCCAATCACGTCAGCCGTGCTCCAGCCGAATGTCTGGGTGAAGCTGGAGTTGATCTCGATGAACTCACCGGTTTCCTGACGGGTGACGCAGATCGGGTCGGGGCTGACCTGGAACAGCGTGGCGAACTTCTCTTCCGAGGCCACCAGGCGCTGTTCGCGTTCAACCTGATCGGTGATGTCCAGCAGCGTCCCGGCCATGCGCAGCGGCGCGCCGTTGTCATCGCGATACAGGCGCGCGCGGCTCTCCAGATAGCGCGAGCTGCCGTCCGGCAATTGCACGCGATAGGTCAGTTGATAGTTGCCCGCCGGGCCTTCGCGCAGACTGCGGTAGGCATCGCGCATGCTGTCGCGTTCTTCGCCGGGCACACCCTCGAAAAACGCCTCGAATGATTCATGGAACGGTATCGGGTCGAGTCCGTGCAATTGCGCGGCGCGCGCCGAGCCGTAAAGCATGCCGCTGGGGATGTGCCAGTCCCAGGTGCCGAGCTGCGCCGAATCCAGCGCCAGGTCGAGGCGTTCCTGGCTGTCTTTCAAGGCCAGTTCGGCGGCTTTGCGTTCGGTGGTGTCGAGAAAGGTGCTGAGCAGGTACGGCTGACCTTCGAGTTCGACTTTCTGCGCACTGAGAATGCCGTCATGCACCTGGCCGTTGCTGGCGCGAAACTGCACTTCCATGCTGACCAGGTCGCCCTTGGCCTTGGTTTTTTTCACCAGTTCGGCGCGTTGTTCGGGATGCACCCACAGGCCAAGTTCGAGGGTGGTGCGCCCAATGGCATTCTGTACCGGCCAGCCGAACAGGCTTTCAAAATACTGATTGGCCTCGCTGATCAAACCGTCTTCCTGGCGGGTCAGCAGCACCATGTTGGGGCACAGGTGGAAAAGTGTGGCGAAACGTTTCTCCGAGCTGCTCAGCGCCTGTTCACGTTGGCGCTGGTGGGTGATTTCACGAATCACCCCGATCATTCGGGGGCGGCCATTTTTGTCCGGCAGCAGGCTGCCATTGATCTCCAGCCAGTGCAGGCTGCCGTCGGGCCAGCGGATGCGGTGGTGCATCGCCTGCTCCAGCGGCGCGCCGGCGATCACTGCATGGAAGGCGCGAACGGTTTTTGCCCGGTCTTCCGGTGGCAGCAAATCAAGATATTCCAGATCTTCGGGCAGCGGCTGCCGTGGATCAAAGCCGAACAACGCCTGGGTGCCGCGCGACCAACTGATCTGCCCGCGCTCGATGTCCCAGTACCAGGCGCCGAGCCGGGCGCCGTTGAGCGCCGCCAGTAATTGCGGCGCGCTTTCCCAGCTCTGCTCGGAATGACGCGGGTCAATCGCCTGGATACGCGGCATCGGCGGAATTCGGTCAACAGATTTCGGCATTGTGGACAGGCCTTGAGCGGATGGTGGCGTTAGGCACAGCAATCGCGGCTCTACAGGAGTAGCACAAGTCGGCCTCAAGTCCCTGGCAGATCGATTTGTGCATCCAGCAAGGCCATGAAGGCTCTTGCCGCGTTCGAGAGCGTCCGTTCGGTGTGCAGGATATAGCCTAGCTGGCGACTGAGCTGTATGCCCGGCAATGCGATGCTTGCCACTTGCTCATCAAGCATGGTGCGCGGCAACACGCTCCAGGCGAGGCCGATCGAGACCATCATCTTGATGGTTTCCAGATAGTTGGTGCTCATGGCGATGTTCGGCGTCAGGCCCTGGGCCTCGAACAAACGCTGGACGATGTGGTGGGTAAAGGTGTTGCCGCCAGGGAATACCGCCGGATGGCCGGCGATGTCGATCAGGCTGACGGCGCCGTTATTGATCAGCGAATGCTCTGGGGCGACCACGAAATCCAGCGGGTCGTCCCACACCGGTGTGGCCTTGACCAGCGCGTGAGGCTCCGGCGCCAAGGTGATCACTGCCAGTTCAGCGCGGCCGTGAAGAATTTCTTCGTAGGCCACTTCCGAATCGAGGAACTGAATATCCAGCGCGACTTGTGGGTAGCGGCGGGTGAATTCCCTTAATAAGGGTGGTAATCGATGCAGACCGATGTGATGACTGGTGGCCAGCGTCAGGCGACCGCTGACTTCGCCGGTCAGGTTGGTCAGGGCGCGGCGGGTGTCATCCAGCACGTTGAGAATCTGGTAAGCCCGCGGCAGCAGGGCGCGGCCGGCCTCGGTCAGGCCGACTTCACGGCCCAGACGGTCGAACAGGCGCACCTTCAGTTGTTGCTCCAGCCCGGCGATGCGCTTGCTGATCGCGGGTTGGGTCAGGTGCAGGCGTTCGCCAGCGCCGGAGAAGCTGCCGGTCTCGGCGATGGCAATAAAAGCATTAAGGTTGGCCAGATCCATTCAGTATTCCAGTCGGTTATCCAAAGCATAAAAAATATGAATTTGAGTTATTTAATCTAACCCCATAGGATCGGCCTCACAAGCCAAAGGGTTATTGATAAGCCCAGGGCATAGAAACAAGCTGATGAGGAACCGTCTGATGGCCGGCAAAACGCTGTACGACAAGCTCTGGGATTCGCATTTGGTCAAGCAGCGCGACGATGGCTCTGCGCTGATCTACATCGACCGTCACATCATTCACGAAGTGACCTCGCCGCAAGCCTTCGAAGGCCTGCGTCTGGCCGGGCGCAAGCCGTGGCGCATCGATGCCAACATCGCGACCCCGGACCACAACGTACCGACCACCCCGGAACGCAAGGGCGGCATCGCAGCCATTGCCGACCAGGTCTCGCGTTTGCAGGTGCAGACCCTCGATGACAACTGTGATGAATACGGCATCGTCGAGTTCAAGATGAATGACGTGCGCCAAGGCATCGTCCACGTCATCAGCCCGGAGCAGGGCGCGACCTTGCCGGGCATGACCGTCGTCTGCGGCGACTCGCACACCTCGACCCACGGTGCCTTCGGCGCGTTGGCTCACGGCATCGGCACTTCAGAGGTCGAGCACGTGCTGGCCACTCAGTGCCTGGTTGCCAAGAAAATGAAAAACATGCTGGTGCGCGTTGAAGGGCAATTGCCGTTCGGCGTCACCGCCAAGGACATCGTCCTCGCGGTGATCGGCAAGATCGGCACCGCCGGCGGTAATGGCCATGCCATCGAATTCGCCGGCAGCGCGATTCGCGATCTGTCCGTCGAAGGCCGCATGACCATTTGCAACATGTCCATCGAAGCCGGCGCCCGCGTGGGCCTGGTGGCGGCGGACCAGAAAACCATCGATTACGTGAAGGGCCGTCCGTTCGCACCGAAAGGCGCACAGTGGGACATGGCCGTCGAAGCCTGGAAAGAGCTGGTTTCCGACGCCGACGCGCAGTTTGATACCGTGATTGAACTCGACGCCGCGCAGATCAAGCCGCAAGTCAGCTGGGGCACGTCGCCGGAAATGGTTTTGGCCGTTGATCAGAATGTGCCGGACCCGGCCAAGGAGATGGATCTGGTCAAGCGCGACTCGATCGTCCGCGCCCTGAAATACATGGGCTTGACCGCCAATCAGGCGATTACCGACATTCAGCTCGACCGCGTATTCATCGGTTCCTGCACCAACTCGCGGATCGAAGACTTGCGCGCGGCAGCGGTGATCGCCAAGGGCCGCAAGGTGGCATCGACCATCAAGCAGGCGATCGTCGTGCCGGGCTCGGGTCTGGTCAAGGCGCAGGCCGAAGCCGAAGGTCTGGACAAGATTTTCCTCGACGCCGGTTTTGAATGGCGTGAGCCGGGTTGCTCGATGTGCCTGGCGATGAACCCGGACCGTTTGGAGTCCGGCGAGCATTGCGCCTCGACGTCCAACCGCAACTTCGAAGGCCGTCAGGGCGCCGGTGGCCGTACCCACCTGGTCAGCCCGGCCATGGCCGCGGCCGCAGCGGTGAACGGTCGTTTCGTCGACGTTCGTGAATTGATCTAAAAGGAGCGCAGCATGAAAGCTTTTACCCAGCACACTGGTCTTGTCGCGCCTCTGGATCGTGCCAACGCCGACACCGATCAGATCATTCCCAAGCAGTTCCTGAAGTCGATCAAGCGCACCGGTTTTGGTCCGAACCTGTTCGACGAGTGGCGTTACCTCGACGTTGGCCAGCCGTATCAGGACAATTCCAAGCGCCCGCTGAACCAGGATTTCGTGCTCAACGCCGAGCGTTATCAGGGCGCCAGCGTGTTGCTCGCCCGCGAGAACTTCGGTTGCGGCTCCAGCCGTGAGCACGCGCCGTGGGCGCTGGAAGAATACGGTTTCCGCAGCATCATTGCGCCGAGCTACGCCGATATCTTCTTCAACAACAGCTTCAAGAACGGCTTGCTGCCGATCATCCTCAGCGATGCTGAAGTCGATGAATTGTTTAAGCAGGTTGAGGCCGAGCCGGGTTATCAATTGCAGGTCGATCTGCAAGCGCAAACCGTGACCCGCCCTGATGGCAAGGTGTACCGCTTTGAGATCGATGCGTTTCGCAAGCATTGCCTGTTGAACGGTCTGGACGACATCGGCCTGACCCTGCAGGACGGCGATGCGATTGCCACGTTCGAAGCGAAGCACCGGGTGAGTCAGCCGTGGTTGTTTCGCGACGCCTGATTTTGCGTATGGCGGATGACGCTATCGCGAGCAGGCTCACTCCTACATTTGAAATGCATCCCCCTGTAGGAGTGAGCCTGCTCGCGATGAGGCCCTCAAAAGCAATGAAAGACTGAACAGGAAAGTCCCATGAACAGCACCGCCCAACACACCCAGGTCGTCCAGAAGCAATTCGGCGAACAGGCCGCCGCCTACCTGAGCAGCGCCGTTCACGCGCAGGGCAGCGAATTCGCCCTGCTGCAAGCTGAACTGGCCGGGCAGGGCGGGGCGCGGGTGCTCGATCTGGGGTGCGGTGCCGGTCATGTGAGTTTTCATGTCGCACCGCTGGTCAGCGAAGTGGTGGCCTATGACCTGTCACAGCAGATGCTCGACGTGGTCACCGCCGCGGCGGCCGAGCGCGGCATGGACAATATCGCTACGGTCAACGGCGCCGCCGAGCGTCTGCCGTTTGCCGATGGCGAGTTCGATTTTGTGTTCAGCCGTTATTCGGCGCATCACTGGAGCGATCTCGGTGTGGCCCTGCGTGAAGTGCGTCGGGTGCTGAAGCCGGGCGGTGTCGCAGCTTTCGTGGACGTGTTGTCACCGGGCAGCCCGCTGTTCGACACTTACCTGCAAAGCGTCGAAGTGCTGCGTGACACCAGTCATGTGCGCGATTATTCCGCCGCCGAATGGCTGCGCCAGGTCAGTGAGGCCGGGTTGCATGTGCGCAGCACCACCCGTCAGCGTCTGCGGCTGGAGTACACCAGTTGGGTTGAGCGCATGCGCACACCCGAGGTGATGCGTGCGGCGATTGTTCAGTTGCAGCAATCGATGGGCAACGAAGTGCGCGAATATTTCGAAATTGAGGCCGATGGCTCCTTCAGTATCGATGTGATCGTATTGATGGCCGAGCGATAAGCATTTTTCCGGGCGCGCCGGTGAAGGCGCACCGATTGAAGACACGAGGAAAGCATGAGCAAGCAGATTCTGATTCTCCCAGGTGACGGTATTGGTCCGGAAATCATGGCCGAAGCGGTCAAGGTGCTGGAACTGGCGAACGACAAGTACAGCCTGGGCTTCGAGCTGAGCCATGACGTGATCGGTGGTGCGGCCATCGACAAGCACGGCGTGCCATTGGCCGACGAAACCCTCGACCGCGCCCGCGCTGCCGATGCCGTGCTGCTCGGCGCCGTCGGTGGCCCGAAATGGGACACCATCGAGCGCGATATTCGTCCTGAGCGCGGTCTGCTGAAAATCCGAGCGCAACTGGGCCTGTTCGGCAACCTGCGTCCGGCCATCCTGTACCCGCAACTGGCTGACGCTTCGAGCCTGAAGCCGGAGATCGTTGCCGGTCTGGACATCCTGATCGTTCGTGAATTGACCGGCGGCATCTACTTCGGTGCGCCGCGCGGCACCCGTACGCTGGACAACGGCGAGCGTCAGTCCTACGACACCCTGCCGTACAGCGAAAGCGAAATCCGCCGCATCGCCCGCGTCGGTTTCGACATGGCCATGGTCCGTGGCAAGAAGCTGTGCTCGGTGGACAAGGCCAACGTGCTGGCGTCCAGCCAACTGTGGCGCGAAGTGGTCGAGCAAGTGGCCAAAGACTATCCAGAAGTCGAGCTGAGCCACATGTACGTCGACAACGCCGCGATGCAACTGGTGCGCGCACCGAAGCAGTTCGACGTGATCGTCACCGACAATATGTTCGGCGACATTCTCTCCGACGAAGCGTCGATGCTCACCGGCTCCATCGGCATGCTGCCGTCGGCCTCGCTGGACTCCAACAACAAGGGCATGTACGAGCCTTGCCACGGTTCCGCACCGGACATCGCTGGCCAAGGCATTGCCAACCCGTTGGCCACCATCCTCTCGGTGTCGATGATGCTGCGTTACAGCTTCAATCTGCACGATGCCGCCGATGCCATCGAGAAAGCCGTCAGCGTCGTGCTCGATCAGGGCTTGCGCACTGGCGATATCCATTCGGCCGGTTGTACCAAAGTCGGTACGCAGCAAATGGGCGACGCAGTAGTCGCCGCGCTGCGGAATCTGTAATCTCTCGGGCCCGCTGCGAAATTCAATACAAAGCAGCGGCCCACTTTTCAAGAAGGTGTAGTTGCGATGAAACGTGTAGGTCTGATCGGTTGGCGCGGGATGGTCGGTTCCGTGCTCATGCAGCGGATGCTGGAAGAGCAGGATTTCGATCTAATCGAGCCGGTGTTTTTCACCACTTCCAATGTCGGTGGCCAAGGCCCGTCCGTGGGCAAGGACATTGCTCCGCTCAAGGATGCTTACAGCATTGACGAGCTGAAGACCCTCGACGTGATTCTGACCTGCCAGGGCGGCGACTACACCAGCGAAGTATTTCCCAAGCTGCGCGAAGCCGGCTGGCAGGGTTACTGGATCGACGCAGCCTCAAGCCTGCGCATGAACGATGACGCGGTGATCATTCTCGACCCGGTCAACCGCAAGGTCATCGATCAGCAACTCGATGCCGGCACCAGGAACTACATCGGTGGCAACTGCACCGTCAGCTTGATGCTGATGGGCCTGGGCGGTCTGTTCGAGGCCGGTCTGGTGGAGTGGATGAGCGCCATGACTTATCAGGCGGCCTCCGGGGCCGGCGCGCAGAACATGCGTGAACTGATCAAGCAGATGGGCGCAACCCATGCTGCAGTCGCCGATCAACTGGCCGATCCGGCCAGCGCGATCCTCGACATCGACCGTCGCGTGGCCGATGCCATGCGCAGCGAAGCGTATCCGACCGAGAACTTCGGCGTTCCGCTGGCCGGCAGCCTGATCCCGTGGATCGACAAGGAACTGCCTAACGGCCAGAGCCGCGAAGAGTGGAAGGCCCAGGCCGAGACCAACAAGATTCTCGGTCGCTTCAAGAGCCCGATCCCGGTCGACGGTATCTGCGTGCGCATCGGCGCCATGCGTTGCCACAGTCAGGCGCTGACCATCAAGCTCAACAAGGACGTGCCGATCGCTGATATCGAAGGGCTGATCAGCCAGCACAACCCTTGGGTCAAGCTGGTGCCGAACAACCGTGAGATCAGCATGCAGGAGCTGAGTCCGACCAAGGTCACTGGCACTCTGAATGTTCCGGTTGGGCGTCTGCGCAAGCTGAACATGGGTTCGCAGTTTGTCGGTGCGTTTACCGTGGGCGATCAGTTGCTGTGGGGTGCGGCGGAACCGCTGCGTCGCATGCTGCGGATTTTGCTTGAGCGTTGATTGGTTGATGTGATGAAGAAGCCCGCGCCTTTTTGAGTCGCGGGTTTTTTTATGCCTGGGGTTTTCGGTTGTCTGGTGTTTGAAGAGTACATATCCGTTGCTGCGGTAACGGCTTCTTATGGTTTCGCCCTTACGGCGACTCACTTTTTTTCAAACGCCAAAAAAAGTAAGCAAAAAACGCTTGCTCCTACGTACGGCCCTCGCAAGCTCGGGTCCCTTCGCTCCGGTATCGATCCGGGCGCAGCGGCTACGGTTTGCTTCGCTGCACCTCCTTCCGCTGTGTCTGGCTGCGCCAGACGGTCGCTGCGCTCCCACGCCTGGATCAATCCCTCCGCTCAGCCTTCCGATGTCGCCGGTGAGTCAAAAGCAAGATCAAGAGCACGCGAGCTAACGCTCATTGTTGAGTGGTTAGAAGCGGGTGGTTGGCTTTGGATTTGTGGTGGGGCTGCCCCTCACCCCAGCCCTCTCCCGAGGGAGAGGGAGCCGATCTTTGTGCTTTTCAGAATTTGTGTTCGACTCGGTATTCAGGCCGGCGTTGCTCTTGCATCCACCACGGTCAGTCCCCTCTCCCTCCGGGAGAGGGCTAGGGTGAGGGGCTTTTGATTTTCGGACTGAGTCAGGCATTTGCCTGAGCGATCGCTGGCAGAAATTGCCTGCACGCCAGCCACCCGGTAAAGTGCCGCTCCCCCCGTTTCACCAGAGGCTCGCAGCATGACCCAGACCTTAGATATTGCCGTGATCGGCGCCACCGGTACTGTCGGCGAAACCCTCGTGCAAATCCTTGAAGAGCGCGACTTTCCCGTCGGTAATCTGCACCTGCTGGCCAGCAGTGAATCGGCTGGCAGCTCGGTGCTGTTTCGCAATAAAAACGTACGCGTGCGGGAAGTCGACGAGTTTGATTTCAGCAAGGTCAAGCTGGTGTTTTTCGCCGCTGGCGCAGCGGTCTCGCTGAGCTACGCGGCCCGCGCGCATGCCGCTGGTTGTTCGTTGATAGACCTGTCCGGCGCCTTGCCGGCCGATCAGGCGCCGCAAGTGGTGCCGGAAGCCAATGTCGAGCTGCTCGCCACGCTGAGCGCGCCGTTCCAGGTCAGCAGCCCAAGCCCTTCGGCGACGTCGCTGGCCGTGGTGCTGGCGCCATTGCTTGATCTGCTCGATCTGCAATACGTCAACGTCACCGCCAATCTGGCGGTTTCCGCGCAAGGTCGCGAAGCCGTGTCCGAGCTGGCGCGGCAGACTGCCGAGCTGTTGAACATGCGTCCGCTTGAGCCGACCTTCTTCGATCGGCAGATGGCGTTCAACCTGCTGGCCCAGGTCGGTACGCCTGATGCGCAGGGCCACACGCTGCTGGAAAAGCGTCTGGTGCGCGAGTTGCGTCAGGTGCTCGCGCAGCCTTCGCTAAAGATTTCCGCAACTTGCGTTCAAGCCCCGGTGTTTTTTGGCGATAGCTTTAGCGTGACCTTGCAATCCGCACGGGCCGTTGACCTGGAAAAGGTCAACGCTGCGCTGGAAGCGGCGTCGGGTATCGAGCTGGTCGAGGCCGGTGATTACCCGACCGCCGTCGGCGACGCGGTGGGGCAGGATGTGGTGTATGTCGGTCGCGTGCGCCTCGGTGTTGACGATCCGGCGGAACTAAATCTGTGGTTGACGTCAGATAACGTACGCAAAGGTGCAGCGCTCAATGCTGTGCAGGTGGCTGAATTGTTGATAAAAGACCTGCTGTAAAAGATACTTGGCAACAATTTGTCGACTGATTCTAGGTCAGCGCTATGCTTGATCCGAAACGTCGATGACGTGTCAGCCCTCCGGGACTTTCCGGGGCATCAAAGAAATGATCGCGCGCGACATCTGTCGTCGTCGCGCGCAATGCCTTACGGCAGCGCTATTCAAAAGCTTCTCGCTGGCCGAGGAACGTTCAAACAAAGGATGAGGCTATGGTTCAAGTTCGCAAACTGGTGTTAGCAATAGCGGCCGCCTCGGCGCTGTCCTCCGGTATGGCGCATGCCCTCGGGCTCGGGGAGCTGACCCTGAAGTCGACCCTGAACCAGCCGCTGGTGGCTGAAATCGAGCTGCTCGATGTCAAGGACCTCACCGCGGCAGAAGTGGTGCCGAGCCTGGCGTCACCTGAAGATTTCGCCAAGGCCGGCGTTGACCGCCAGGCTTTCCTCAATGATCTGACGTTCACCCCGGTGCTCAACGCCAGCGGCAAAAGTGTTTTGCGGGTGACTTCGAGCAAACCGCTGTCGGAACCGATGGTGAAATTCCTCGTGCAGGTGATGTGGCCGAACGGCCGCTTGCTGCGCGATTACAGCGTGTTGCTGGATCCATCGAAATTCTCGCCGCAGACCGCTGACGCCGCAGCCCAACCGGCGCCGTCGCAAACCATCGTGGCACCGACCACGGGCGCCACGCACCGCGGGCAATACACCACCACGCCGCGCGATACCCTCTGGGAAATCGCCGCGAAGGCGCGTAACGGCGGTTCGGTGCAGCAAACCATGCTGGCCATTCAAGCCCTGAACCCGGATGCGTTTATCGGTGGCAACATCAACCGCCTGAAAACCGGTCAGGTATTGCGTCTGCCAGATCCAGTACAAAGCACGGCGTTGCCGCAGTCCGCAGCCATCGCTGAAGTCGCGGCGCAGAACGAAGCCTGGCGTCAGGGCCGGCGTTATGTGGCCAAGCCGGGCAGCGGTCAACAGCAACTCGATGCGACCAATCGCGGTCGCGGCAATACCGGTGCTGCGCCGAACGCGCAGGACAACCTGAGCCTGGTCTCCGCCGAAAGCGCCAAGGCTGGCCGCAAGGGTCCCGCCGGCGACGCTCAGGCGCTGAGCAACAAACTGGCAATCACTCAGGAAAACCTCGACACGACCCGTCGTGACAATGAGGAACTGAAAAGCCGCATGGCCGATCTGCAAAGCCAGTTGGACAAACTGCAAAAGCTGATCGAGCTGAAGAACAATCAACTGGCGAAGATGCAGGCCGACGGCGCTGTTGCTGCTCCTGGCGCTGCGCCTGGGGTTAATGGCGCGGTGCCGCCGGTACCGGCAATCACCGCTGAATTGGCGGCGACACCGCCAGCCACTCCAGCTGACGCCGCCTCGGCATCGCCCACTCCGGAATCGGCCATCGCGCCACCGGCAGAGACGCCAGTCGAGCCAGTGGTCGAGCCGGTTGTCGAAACCACGCCGGCCGCTGATGGCGACAAGACCTTCAATGAACTGCTGACCAATCCGATTCTGCTCGGGCTGATCGGTGGTGGTGCAGTGGTGCTGCTGCTTCTGCTGTTGCTGCTGGCCCGTCGCCGCAAAGCCCAGCAGGAAGCCGAGAAGCATGTGCGCATGGCTCGTGCGCTGGCTGAAGAGCAGGAGTTCTCCGCCGAACAAGATCTGCCGGAAAGCAGCTTTGAAGGTCTGGAAACACCGGCGGCGAGCGTCAAACTCAATACCCCGGCACCTGCGCCCGCGCCGACTCCTGCGCCGATCGTGGCGCCGGTGGTCATGGCCGAGCCGATTGCCGCGCCGCTGATCGCGCCGGCCGCGGATCGCTCCGATGACGTCCTCGACAAGGCTCAGTCGCATATCAATGCCGGTCGCCTGAATCAGGCGGCCGCGCTGCTGGAGGAGGGCGTCAGCCTCGAGCCGGAGCGCAGTGACCTGCGTCTGAAACTGATGGAAGTCTACGGTCAGCAGGGCGATCGTGACGCGTTCGTCGCGCAGGAGCGCCAACTGGTGGCCAACGGCGACAACTTCGCCAAAGTTGAAGCGCTGAAGAGCCGCTTCCCGGCGATGGCTTTGGTGGCTGCGGGCGGTCTGGCCGCTGCGGCGGTCGCCGCCGAGCTGGACGCGCAATACGTCAAGGACCTGCTGCTGGACGAGCCTGAAGCGCCTGCGCCGGCTGAAGATGACCTGGACAGCGCATTTGACCTGAGCCTGGACGATCTCGACAACATCACCCCGGTTGAACCGGCGCCAGTGGTCGAGCCTGAAGCACCGGTCGAGCTGGACGCGTTTCCGGCCGACGATGACCTGAGTTTCGAGTCGGTGCTGCAACAGCAGACCGAAGTGAAAGAGAATCTCGACGACCTGTCGGACTTCGATCTTGATATGGATCTCGGTGCCGATCCGTCGCCAGCGACTTTGGCTGAAGACGAGTTCCTGCTTGATCTGGATGAAGGTGTGAAGGATCTGCCGCCAGTCGAAGCGCCAGTGGTGGCCGACGTACCGCAGGATGATC
Organism: Pseudomonas granadensis; assembly: GCF_900105485.1. Classification (GTDB taxonomy): domain Bacteria; phylum Pseudomonadota; class Gammaproteobacteria; order Pseudomonadales; family Pseudomonadaceae; genus Aquipseudomonas; species Aquipseudomonas granadensis. Next base: position 1,796,541 of record NZ_LT629778.1, read on the forward strand.
TGGAGCTGCCGGCCGACTTCGATCTGTCGCTGGCTGACGAAATGGACAGCAACCCGGCGACCGAGTCGAACGCCTTTACCACCGAATTGGACGATGTCAACGCCGAACTCGATCGCTTGTCGCAAAGCATCGCCGAGCCGACCTTCACCGAAGCCGACGCGGCGCTGGGTGACGATCTGGGCGAAGACGATTTCGACTTCCTCGCCGGTACTGACGAAGCGGCGACCAAGCTCGATCTCGCTCAAGCCTACATCGACATGGGCGACTCCGACGGGGCGCGCGACATCCTCAATGAAGTGTTGACCGAGGGTGATGAAACCCAGCGGAGCGAGGCCAAGGAGATGCTTTCCAACCTGGCGTAGGTTCTGCGTTGAAGCAAAGCGGCAGCCATAGGCTGCCGTTTTTGTTTGTGCCCGATGATGTGTTGTCTGGACTATTGCTATCGCGAGCAGGCTCACTCCTACATTTGGAATGCGTTCCCCTGTAGGAGTGAGCCTGCTCGCGATGGGGCCGTTGATGGGGATAGAGAATTCTGGCATCCCTGAACCACCGCCTTATAATGCCCGCCTTTGCAAACACAGCAGGCTGTCCCACCTTGGCAAACATAGATAACCCGGTCGCCGAAATGGCCCCCGACGGCTTTTACCGCGTCGCGCTGGGCGTCGAGTACAAAGGCTCGCGCTACAGCGGCTGGCAGCGGCAACTGACGGGTGTCGCTACGGTGCAGGAAGAACTCGAAAAGGCCTTGTCGAAAGTTGCCAACTCGCCGGTTTCCCTGCAATGCGCCGGGCGTACCGATGCTGGCGTGCATGCCTGCGGGCAAGTGGTGCATTTCGACACTCAGGTCGATCGTTCGCTGAAGGCCTGGGTCATGGGCGCCAACATCAATCTGCCCCATGACATCAGTGTCAGCTGGGCGCGGGTGATGCCGGCGCATTTTCATGCACGCTTCAAAGCGATCGCCCGGCGTTATCGGTATGTGATCTATAACGACCAGATCCGCCCGGCGCATCTCAATGAAGAAATCACCTGGAATCACCGTCCGCTGGACGTCGAGCGCATGGCCGAGGCCGCGCAGTACCTGATTGGTACTCACGATTTCAGTGCGTTTCGTGCCGGCCAGTGCCAGGCCAAGTCACCGATCAAGAAGATGCATCACCTGCGCGTGACCCGGCACGGCAAAATGATCGTGCTGGATATCCGCGCCAATGCCTTTTTGCACCACATGGTGCGCAATATCGCCGGTGTGCTGATGACCATCGGTGCGGGCGAGCGCCCGGTCGAGTGGATGAAGGAAGTGCTGGAAAGCCGCGAGCGGCGCTCCGGCGGGGTGACCGCGCATCCTTACGGCTTGTACCTGGTGCAAGTCGAATACCACGATGAATTCCCGCTGCCGGAACGTTTCATCGGGCCACATTTCCTTACGGGTTTCTCCGAACTTGACGGCTGACGCCTTCGAACGCTTTTGTTACCATCCGGGACTTTCCCGGTTTTAGCCTCGGAGTGTTTCCACATGTCAGCCGTTCGCAGCAAGATTTGCGGGATTACCCGCATCGAAGATGCGCTCGCCGCGGTTGAAGCCGGGGCCGACGCGATTGGCCTGGTGTTCTACGCCAAGAGTCCGCGGGCGGTCAGCGTGCAGCAGGCTCGGGCGATCATCCAGGCGCTGCCACCCTTCGTCACTACGGTCGGCCTGTTCGTCAATGCCAGCCGTTGCGAGCTCGGGGAAATCCTCGATGCGGTGCCGCTGGACCTGCTGCAGTTTCATGGCGACGAAGCCGCCGAGGACTGTGAAGGCTGGCATCGTCCGTATATCAAGGCGCTGCGGGTCAAGGTGGGCGATGACGTCGCGGCGGCCTGCGATGCCTATCCGGGCGCCAGTGGCGTGCTGCTCGACACTTACGTTGAAGGCGTGCCCGGCGGAACCGGAGAAGCATTCGACTGGTCACTGATCCCGCAGCATTTGAGCAAACCGTTGATTCTGGCGGGCGGGCTGACTCCCGAGAACATTGCCGACGCGGTCACACGGGTAAAACCTTACGCGGTGGATGTCAGCGGCGGGGTGGAGCAGAGCAAGGGCATCAAGGATCACGCAAAGATTCGGGCATTCATCGAGGCGGTACGCAAAGCACCATAAGGATGTGACGGCTGGCAGTCTGCCGCCGTCCATCAATGCACCTGCACACAGCAGGCGCGGCTGAGGGTTGCCGTTTCGCACGCAGGTCATGTTTCGCGCTGATCGTGGCTAGCGGCAATCATCGCCACACACATGAATTTAGCTCAAGGGCATACGCGGGGCTGCGAACCAGAGCGTTCGGGCCGCCGGTACTGGAGAAAGAAAGCATGAGCAACTGGTTAGTAGACAAACTGATCCCTTCGATCATGCGCTCGGAGGTCAAGAAGAGCTCGGTGCCTGAAGGACTGTGGCACAAATGCCCTTCGTGCGAGGCTGTGCTGTACCGCCCGGAACTGGAAAAAACCCTGGATGTTTGCCCCAAGTGCAACCACCACATGCGCATCGGCGCACGCGCGCGCATCGATATTTTCCTCGATGCCGAAGGTCGCAATGAACTGGGCGCCGATCTGGAGCCGGTTGACCGTCTGAAATTCCGCGACGGCAAAAAATACAAAGACCGCCTGACCGCAGCGCAGAAGCAGACCGGCGAAAAAGACGCGCTGATTTCCGTCAGCGGCACGCTGCTGGGCATGCCGGTAGTGGTTTCGGCTTTCGAATTCAATTTCATGGGCGGTTCGATGGGCGCCATCGTCGGTGAGCGCTTTGTCCGCGCTGCCAACTATGCGCTGGAAAACCGTTGCCCGATGATTTGCTTCGCTGCTTCCGGCGGTGCGCGCATGCAGGAAGCGCTGATCTCGCTGATGCAAATGGCCAAGACTTCGGCCGTGCTGGCGCGTCTGCGCGAAGAAGGCATTCCGTTCATCTCGGTGCTGACCGACCCGGTCTACGGCGGCGTTTCCGCCAGTCTGGCGATGCTCGGCGATGTCATCGTCGGTGAGCCGAAAGCGTTGATCGGCTTCGCTGGTCCACGCGTGATCGAACAAACCGTGCGGGAAAAACTGCCGGAAGGCTTCCAGCGCAGCGAGTTCCTGCTGGAGCACGGCGCGATCGACATGATCATCCATCGTCAGGAACTGCGTCCGCGTCTGGGCAACCTGCTGGCGCAAATGACTGGCAAGCCGACGCCCAAATTTGTCGCTGCGCCCGTCGAGCCGATCGTCGTGCCGCCGGTCCCTGCCGGCCTATGACCGAGCGCACCCTTGGCGAATGGCTCGCCTACCTTGAGCAGTTGCATCCATCGGCCATCGACATGGGGCTGGAGCGTTCGCAACAGGTAGCGTCCCGCATGGGGCTGGGCCAGCCGGCGCCTCGGGTGATCACGGTTACCGGCACCAATGGCAAGGGTTCCACCTGCGCATTCGTGGCTGCATTGCTGCGTGCGCAGGGCCTGAGCGTTGGTGTCTACAATTCTCCGCACCTGCTGCGTTACAACGAGCGGGTGCAGCTCAATGGCGTCGAAGCCACTGATGCACAGTTGTGCCAGGCCTTTACCGCCGTCGAGGCCGGGCGTGGCGACACTTCCCTGACTTACTTCGAAATGGGCACGCTGGCGGCGTTCTGGCTGTTTCAACAGGCCGGTCTGGACGCGGTGGTGCTGGAAGTCGGCCTGGGCGGGCGGCTGGACACGGTCAACGTGGTCGATGCCGATATCGCGCTGGTGACCAGTATTGGCGTCGATCACGCTGATTATCTGGGTGATACCCGCGAGTCCGTGGCCTTCGAGAAGGCCGGTATCTTCCGCCAGGGCAAGCCCGCCTTGTGCGGCGATCTCAATCCTCCGCAACCGCTGCTCGACAAGGTACGTGAACTGGCGTGCCCGTTCTTCTTGCGCGGGCGTGATTTCGATCTCGGTGTCACTGACCGGTTCTGGCAGTGGCGCGGGACCGATGCGCAGGGGCAAGTGGTTGAGCTGCGCGATTTGCCGCTGCTCGATCTGCCGATGGAGAACGCCGCGCTGGCCTTGCAGGCGTACCTGTTACTTGGGTTGCCCTGGGATGCGCAGCAGATCGTGGCCGCGTTGCAGGCAACGCGCGTGGTCGGGCGCCTCGATCGGCGGACCTTCGAGTGGAACGGCAAGCGTCTGAACCTGTTGCTCGATGTCGGCCACAATCCGCATGCCGCTGAATACCTGGCAGGTCGCCTGGCCACGCGTCCGCCGCTCGGCAAGCGTCTGGCGGTGTTCGGTCTGCTGGCCGACAAGGATCTGGATGGTGTTGTCGGCGAATTGAATGCTAGTGTCCAGCACTGGGCGGTGGCGCCGCTGGATTCGCCGCGTGCGCGTCCGGTTGCCGAATTGCACGCGGCGCTGCAGGGGCTTGGCGCCTCGGTCACGTCTTACGCCAGTGTTGCGGCCGCTTTGGAAGGGCAGTGCGCGCTGGCGACCGCTGACGACGAGATTCTGTTGTTCGGATCATTTTATTGTGTCGCCGAGGCCCTTGAATGGCTGTCCCGGCGCTCCACGGAGGAGGCGGCAAATGGCTTTGCTGGATAAAGCGTACAAGCAGCGCATGGTTGGCGCACTGGTGCTGGTGGCGCTGGCGGTGATTTTCCTGCCGATGCTGTTTTCGCGTCAGGACGAGCAGCGCCAGGTGACTGTCGATGCGCCCGCTGCGCCGCAAGCGCCGGTCGTGCCGCAGGTGCAGATGGAGCCGGTGGCCGTGCCGGAACCACAAGCCTTGCCGCAAGAGCCTGTGCCAACCGATGAAGAGGTCGCCGCAGACACGACGACGGCAGCTCCAGCAGCGCCCGCGGCACAAGCGCCGGCACCCGCTGCGCCTATCGCCATCGCCAAGCCGGCAGCGCCGCCTGCGGTGTCCAAGCCGATTCCGGCACCGGCGCAGCCGATCACTTCATCGTCGACCAAGCCTGATCCGGCGCAAAGTCGCGTCGATGCCAACGGTCTATCCGTGAGCTGGTCGGTGCAACTGGCCAGTCTGTCGAGCCGCGCCAGCGCCGAAAGCCTGCAGAAAAATCTGCGTAGTCAGGGCTATAACGCCTACATCCGTTCTGCCGACGGCAAGAATCGGGTGTTCGTCGGCCCGCTGATCGAGCGTGCCGAAGCCGATCGTCTGCGCGATCTGCTCAGTCGCCAGCAGAACCTCAAAGGCTTTGTTGTGCGTTTCCAGCCCGAGCGCGGTTAAAAACTATCGCCTCGATTGAAAAGCACAGGAAATCGCAGCTTACCGAGAGGCATGCGCTCTGCTAAAATGCGCCGCCTTATCCGTCTGTAGGCTGCACTGTGCCATTTACCTGGGTTGACTGGGCGATCGTTGCAATCATCGCCATCTCCGCTTTGATCAGTCTGAGCCGCGGCTTCGTCAAGGAAGCATTATCGCTGGTGACCTGGATCATCGCAGGAGCCGTCGCCTGGATGTTCGGTGGCTCATTGTCCGAGTACCTCGCCGGATACATCGAAACTCCATCGGCTCGCGTGATCGCGGGCTGTGCCATCATGTTTGTCGCCACACTGATCGTGGGCGCAATGATCAATTATCTTATCGGCGAATTGGTTCGCGTCACCGGGTTGTCCGGGACCGATCGATTCCTCGGCATGGCCTTCGGCGCAGCGCGTGGCGTGTTGCTGGTGGTCGTGGCGGTCGGGCTGTTGAGCCTGGGGCCGGTACAGCAGGACGGGTGGTGGAAAGAATCACAGCTCGTACCCAAGTTTCTATTGGTCGCCGACTGGTCCAAAAACCTGATTCTCGGGTGGAGCAGTCAGTGGCTTGCCAGCGGAATCAGCGTACCCGCTGATATTCCGTTCAAGGAGCAACTCTTGCCGGCGGCGAAAACGCCTCAGTGAGTGTTGTTCAGTTCAGATCCATTAAGTAGGGGTTGCGTCGCATGTGTGGCATCGTCGGTATCGTCGGTAAGTCGAACGTCAATCAGGCGCTGTATGACGCGCTAACCGTGCTCCAGCACCGCGGCCAGGACGCTGCCGGTATCGTGACCAGCCATGATGGCCGGTTGTTCCTGCGCAAGGACAATGGCCTGGTGCGTGACGTGTTCCAGCAGCGTCACATGCAGCGTCTGGTCGGCCACATGGGTATCGGCCACGTCCGTTACCCGACGGCGGGCAGCTCGACTTCGGCCGAAGCCCAGCCGTTCTACGTCAACTCGCCTTACGGCATCACTTTGGCGCACAACGGCAACTTGACCAACGTCGAGCAGTTGGCCAAAGAGATCTACGAATCCGATCTGCGTCACGTCAACACCAGTTCCGACTCGGAAGTGCTGCTCAACGTATTCGCCCACGAGCTGGCCCAGCGCGGCAAGCTGCAACCGACCGAAGAAGACGTGTTTGCCGCCGTGACTGACGTGCACAACCGCTGCGTCGGTGGTTATGCGGTCGTGGCCATGGTCACCGGTTACGGCATCGTCGGTTTCCGCGACCCGCACGGCATCCGTCCGATCGTGTTCGGCCAGCGTCACACCGACGAAGGCGTCGAGTACATGATCGCCTCGGAAAGCGTTTCGCTGGATGTGCTCGGTTTCACCCTGATTCGCGACCTCGCGCCGGGCGAAGCGGTGTACATCACCGAAGACGGCAAGCTGCACACCCGTCAGTGCGCGACCAACCCGTCGCTGACCCCGTGCATCTTCGAGCACGTCTATCTGGCGCGTCCGGATTCGATCATTGATGGCGTTTCGGTCTACAAGGCGCGTCTGCGCATGGGTGAGAAGCTCGCCGAAAAGATCCAGCGCGAGCGTCCGGAGCACGATATCGACGTGGTCATCCCGATTCCGGACACCAGCCGCACCGCGGCACTGGAACTGGCCAACCACCTGGGTGTGAAATTCCGCGAAGGTTTCGTCAAGAACCGCTACATCGGCCGGACCTTCATCATGCCTGGCCAGGCGGCACGCAAGAAGTCGGTGCGCCAGAAGCTCAACGCCATCGAGCTGGAATTCCGCGGCAAGAACGTGATGCTGGTCGACGACTCGATCGTACGCGGCACCACCTGCAAGCAGATCATCCAGATGGCCCGCGAAGCCGGCGCGAAAAACGTCTACTTCTGCTCGGCGGCACCGGCGGTACGCTTCCCGAACGTCTACGGCATCGACATGCCGAGCGCGCATGAACTGATCGCACACAACCGTTCGACTCAGGACGTGGCGGATCTGATCGGCGCTGACTGGTTGATCTATCAGGATCTGCCGGACTTGATCGAAGCGGTCGGTGGCGGCAAGATCAAGATCGAGCAGTTCGATTGTGCGGTGTTTGACGGCAAGTACGTCACCGGCGACGTCGACGAGGCCTACCTGAACAAGATCGAGCAGGCACGCAACGATGCCTCGAAGGTCAAGACCCAGGCGGTCAGTGCGATCATCGATCTGTACAACAACTGAGTTTCTACCGGCCCTGAGGGGCCGGTTTTGTATCTGATAGTCAATTTTCGAGAACAGGGCAAGGAGTGACAGCATGAGTCAGGAATGGGATGCCGGTCGGCTGGACAGCGACCTCGAAGGCGTAGCGTTCGATACTCTGGCCGTACGCGCCGGTCAGCACCGTACGCCGGAAGGCGAGCACGGCGATCCGATGTTCTTCACCTCCAGCTACGTGTTCCGTACCGCCGCCGATGCGGCCGCACGGTTTGCCGGAGAAGTGCCGGGCAACGTCTACTCGCGCTACACCAACCCGACCGTGCGCGCATTCGAAGAGCGCATTGCTGCGCTGGAAGGTGCCGAGCAGGCCGTTGCGACCGCCACCGGCATGGCGGCGATCATGGCAGTGGTCATGAGCCTGTGCAGTGCCGGTGACCACGTGCTGGTTTCGCGCAGTGTGTTCGGTTCGACCATCAGCCTGTTCGAGAAGTACTTCAAGCGCTTCGGTGTGCAAGTCGATTACGTGCCCCTCGCTGACCTGTCGGCGTGGGATGCGGCGATCAAGTCCAACACCAAGCTACTGTTTGTCGAGTCGCCCTCCAATCCGCTGGCCGAGCTGGTCGATATTGCCGCGCTGGCGGAAATCGCTCACGCCAAAGGCTCTATGCTGGTGGTCGACAACTGCTTCTGCACCCCGGCGTTGCAGCAGCCGCTGAAGATGGGCGCGGACATCGTCGTGCATTCGGCGACCAAATTCATCGACGGCCAGGGTCGTTGCATGGGCGGTGTAGTCGCTGGCCGCAGCGAGCAAATGAAAGAAGTTGTCGGCTTTCTGCGTACCGCCGGGCCGACGCTGAGCCCGTTCAATGCATGGATTTTCCTCAAGGGTCTGGAAACCCTCAACCTTCGCATGAAGGCGCATTGCGCCAACGCGCAGGAGCTGGCCGAATGGCTGGAACAGCAGGTAGGCATCGAGAAGGTCCATTACGCCGGTCTGAAAAGCCATCCGCAGCACGAACTGGCACAGCGCCAGCAGAAGGCCTTCGGTGCGGTGGTGAGTTTTGAGGTCAAGGGGGGCAAGGAGGGCGCCTGGCGCTTTATCGACGCCACTCGACTGATTTCGATCACCGCCAACCTGGGCGACAGCAAGACCACGATTACCCATCCAAGCACCACCTCCCACGGCCGTCTGGCGCCGCAGGAGCGGGAAGCGGCGGGTATTCGTGACAGCCTGATCCGCATTGCGGTCGGTCTGGAAGATGTGGCTGACCTGCAGGCCGATCTGGCGCGCGGTCTGGCTGCGTTGTGATCGAATTGTCTACGCCGACCGCAGGCACCCATGGCCGCGTTGCGCTGGTCACGGGGGCCGCTCGCGGCATTGGTCTGGGGATCTCTGCCTGGCTGATCAGCGAAGGCTGGCAAGTGGTGCTGACCGATCTCGATCGCACGCGCGGCTCGAAAGTGGCGAAGGTGCTGGGTGAGAATGCCTGGTTCATCGCCATGGATGTCGCCGACGAAAATCAGGTCGCCCTCGGCGTAGCTGAGGTGCTTGGGCAGTTTGGCCGGCTCGATGCGCTGGTTTGCAACGCCGCTGTGGCTGATCCGCACAACATCACTCTGGAAAGCCTTGATCTGGCCTACTGGAATCGCGTGCTGGCGGTGAACCTCAGCGGGCCGATGCTGCTGGCCAAGCACTGCGCACCGTACCTGCGCGCGCACAACGGTTCGATCGTCAATCTGGCCTCGACCCGAGCCCGTCAGTCCGAAGCAGATAGCGAAGCGTATGCGGCAAGCAAGGGCGGGCTGCTGGCGCTGACTCACGCACTTGCAATCAGCCTCGGCCCGGAGATTCGCGTCAACGCCGTCAGCCCCGGCTGGATCGATGCGCGCGACCCCTCTGCGCGGCGCGCCGAACCCTTGGCAGATGCCGATCATGCCCAGCATCCGGCGGGCAGGGTAGGCACGGTCGAAGATGTCGCGGCGATGGTGGCGTGGCTGCTGTCGAGGAATGCCGGGTTCGTCACCGGGCAGGAATTCGTCGTCGATGGCGGCATGACCAAGAAAATGGTCTACACGTAGCGAGAGGCAGCTTCTAGCTTCAAGCTGCAAGTTGAAGCATGGTGGTGTACCTGCTGTGGGTGTTCATGCTTTTTCTTGTGGCTGATAGCTTGCAGCTAAAAGCTGTTTTTGAAAAAAACTCCAATCCTGCTATTGACTTAGGTTCGCTACCTGCGTAAATTTCGCGGCCTCGGAGATGCAAACGGGTGATTAGCTCAGCTGGGAGAGCGTCTGCCTTACAAGCAGAATGTCGGCGGTTCGATCCCGTCATCACCCACCACTCCCGAGAACTTGCGCAAGCAAGAACGTAGGCTGAAAGTGCCTGCACCGACGCGCAGCGGTAGTTCAGTCGGTTAGAATACCGGCCTGTCACGCCGGGGGTCGCGGGTTCGAGTCCCGTCCGCTGCGCCATATTTTACGAGTCAGAGCAATCTGGTTCGCGACTGCCAGGCACCGAAGCCTGCAGTCAAAACGAGTTACTTGAGCGCAAGCTCAAAGCGATACGCAGCGGTAGTTCAGTCGGTTAGAATACCGGCCTGTCACGCCGGGGGTCGCGGGTTCGAGTCCCGTCCGCTGCGCCATATCTGCTCCAAGGACCACTGAACGCCTTGAGGCACCGAAGTCAGCCAACGGTTGATTCGGAATCGATAGCAAAGACCCTGGTCGAAAGACCGGGGTTTTTTGTGTCTGAAATTTGATCTTCCCTCCTGAATCCAGCGCAAATCCCTTGTAGGAGTGAGCCTGCTCGCGATCGCGGTAGTCCAGTCGCCAACTTTGTGACTGAAGAATCGCAATCGCGAGCAGGCTCACTCCTACAGGATTCGATTTTCAAATCAATTGCTGCGGTACCACGCCGCATTGATTTTTTGATTATTTAGTCAGCTTTTTTGTGTCTGGTTGTTTGCTGCGGCCTCGGAAACCTTTAAAGTTAACCTTTCGGTCAGCTTTGCACTGTCAACACAGCTCTTTGCTTCGCCAGAAAGGGCTTCTGCAAGACTCGAGATCCCCAGTAGATAACCACAAGGGCGGATATATAACCGCCCAGAGGATGATCCATGTCCAACCGTGAAATATCCCGGCGCTCGTTCCTCCAGGGCGGGCTGGTGGCGGGTGTGAGCGTCACGCTCACGCCGCTCAGCAGTCAGGCGCTGGCTGCCTTGATGGAAAACAGCGTTACGGTGCCGTCCGAGCAGTGGCTCGGCCACAATGGCAAGGCGCGTCAGCGAAACGATGCCTTGTCCAAGGTCTGCGGCAGCAAAGTGTTTGCCCGCGACATCCGCTCCAAAGACATGCCGGGCTGGCCGCACCAGCAAGGCCACGCCATGTTGCTGAAAACCATCAAGGCTGACCGAATCTACAACGGCTTCGACCTGTCCTGGCTCGGCACCGAGTTGCAGCCGGACCGCATCGTCACCGCCGCTGACCTGGACAAGGACGGCATCGTCTTCCCCGAAGAGCACGCCCCTGATCCGCTGCTGCCGGAAGGCAAGGTACCGATGTTCATCGGCCACCCGGTGGCGATCCTGATCTGGAACGATTTCGAGCGTTTCCGTCAGGCCAAGAACCAGCTCAAATTCAACGACAAAGCGATTCGTTACGGCGACAAGGTGCCGTTCTACGAAGGCGATCCCTACGGCAGCTTCCGCTACGTACGTGTCGGCGGCCCGACGTCGGCGGATGAAGACGAGTTTGCCAGCCTCAAGGACTCGATCCTGTTCCCGATGCTCAAAAACCGTCGCCCGGTGTGGAATTCCCAGCCGGACCTGCACGGCAACCTGACCGAGCGCGGCCTGTTCTACGCCGAGCGCATGAAGAAAGAGATCGATACGCCGCCGGACAACTGGCTGGTGTTCGACGAGCGCTACAAGACCCCATCGATCGAGCCGGCCGCGCTGGAACCGGACAACGGCAACGGCTGGTACGATCCGCAGACCAAGACCCTGCACTTCGTCGTGGCCACCCAGTGCCCGCTGGAAGTGGCGACCGAGACGGCGAAAATGATCGCGCCGTCGCGTTTTGGCCTCGCCAATCTGAACATGCACCCGGGTTACACCGTCGGTTATGGCTCCAAGGACCACAACATTTTCGTCTACTACGCAGCCCTCGCTGCGCTGTATGGCGCTGGGGTGCCGGTGCGTCTGGCCAACGACCGCTACGAGCAATTTCAGAGCGGCATCAAGCGTCACCCGTTCGACATCCGCTACCAGTTGGCCGTGGACAAGAACGACTACACCTTCAAGATCTTCCGCGCTGAAATGAGCGTCGACGGTGGCGGTCGGGTCAACTACAGCCCGTCGGTGGCGGCGGTTGGTGCAACAGCGGCGCAGTCGATCTACTACATGCCGCAGAACGATCTGCAGGTCACGGCGTACCACTCACGTGCGGTGGAAGCAGGCTCGATGCGCGGTTACGGCACATTGCAGAGCATGGCGTCGACCGAAATGATGGTCGATGAAATCGCCGATCGCCTCGGCGTCGACGCAATTGATCTGCGGCGCAAGAACGCCCTGCGTTCGGGCATGAAAAACACTCAGGGCGCGATTCCTGCCGGTGCACTGCGCCTGCACGAAATTCTCGACAAGGCCGCGGTGCACCAAGTCTGGAAAAACCGCGAGGCGATCAAGCAGCAGCGCGAAGCGGCCGACCCGGACAACTGGTACGGCGTCGGTTTTGCCATTTGCCAGAAAGACTTCGGCACCGGTTCCGAAGCGCCGATGGCCAGCGTCGAGTTCAACGCTGACGGGCGCATCAGCCTTCGCCACATCGGCATCGAAATCGGCACTGGCATGTCCACCTCGCAAGCGCTGGTGGTTGCCGATTTCCTCGGCAGCCCGGCCCATGAAGTGAAAACCGGCGAAACCGAATGGAAGGAAATGCAGCTGATCACCAGTGGCAACCCTTACATCATGAGCCAGGCCGAGCAGGACAACCTGCTGCGCAACCCGCGTTGGGTCGGCAAATTGGCTTCGGCATCGTCCGCGACCAACTCGGCTTACTACTTCAGCCACGCCACCCGTGAAGCGGCGCGCGTGCTGTTCAATCATGGATTGTGGCCAGCGGCGCTGGAGATCTGGCGTCAGGGCCCGTATGGCGGCCAGGCCAACCCTTACGTGGTGCGTCGCGAAGATGCGCACTGGGTCGACGGCAAACTGACCGCCAACGGCATGCAGCCGCTGAGCTTTGAGGAACTGGCCAAGCGTGCTCACGAACGCGGTCTGGTCACCGCCGCTACCGTGCACGGTTTCAACCGCTGGAGCTGGGCCGAGGCTGAATACAGCATCGACGGTGTACGCGAGCGCCTGCCGCTTGACGGTCTGGCGGTGAAGTACGGTGATGGCGCGCCGCAAGCGAAAAAGGCGCAGATGAACAGCGCCGGTTTCCATTTGCTCGATCGCCAGAACATCAACTATCCGGTGGTGCAGTTGAATAACGCCGCGGTGACTTACTACAGTCCGGTCGCCACGCTGGTCGAGCTTAAGGTCAATAAAGGTTCTGCAGAAGTTGAAGTGCTCAACCACCATTCGTGAGTCGAGTGCGGCCGCGTGCTGGTCGAAGAACTGGTCAAGGGCCAGCTCGAAGGCGGCATCGCCATGGGCATCGGGCACGCTTTGATGGAAGACATGCCGCTGTACGAAGGCGGGCCGGGGGAGGGTGACTGGAACTTCAACCGTTATCGCTTGCCGATGGCCCGTCACGTTGCGGTGTGGAAGCAGACCGCGGAAATTCTGCCGCCGCTGTCACCGAGCGATCCGTCCAAGGGCATCGCCGAGGTGGTGATGATCCCGATTGTCGGCGCCATCGGTAACGCCGTGGCACACGCCATCGGTAAACGTGTTCGCGACCTGCCCATCACTGCTGCGCGCATCAAGGAGGCCCTCAATGGCTAACCGTCCGCTTCAACTGACCCTCAATGGTCAATCCGTCGGCCCGGTGGACATCCCTGATGACCTGCCGATGATCGACTATCTGCACGAATACAAAAACCTCACCGGTTCGCGTCTGGGCTGTGGCCAGGGCATCTGCCACGCCTGCGTGGTGATCGTCGACAACCCGGACGGCACCAGCGAAGAAGTGCGCACCTGCATCACTGGTGCGCATTATTTCGAGGGCAAAAAGGTTCGCACCATCGAGGCCCACGCCAAGCGTGACGAGCAGGGCCAGGTCACTGAGCTGAATCCGATCCAGCAACGTTTCGTCGATGAGTTCGCCTTTCAGTGCAGCTACTGCGCGCCGGGCTTCGTCAACGCCGCGACGGTATTGGTGGAAAAGCTGCAGCGTCAGCCAATCGTCAAAAGCCAGCTGGAACAGGTCATCGAGGACAGCCTCGGCCATCACGTTTGCCGTTGCACCGGGTACGTGCGTTATTACAACGCCACCCGCAACGTGCTGACCGATCTCGGCTTGGTCAAGGAGGGTTAAACATGAAGCGTTTACTGACCCGCCTGACGCTGGCGGTCGGCATTGCCGCGCCAGTGTTGTTCGCCCACGCCGATGAGCAGATCAAGCGCGGCGAATACCTCGCCCGCGCTGCCGACTGCATGGCTTGCCACACCGCCGCCGGTGGCGCGCCGTTTGCCGGCGGACTGCCGATCGTCTCGCCGTTCGGCACGATCTACGGCACCAACATCACTCCGAGCAAGAAATACGGCATCGGTTTGTACAACGATGACGAATTCTTCGCTGCGCTGACCGAAGGCAAGCGGCGCGACGGGGCGAACCTGTATCCGGCGATGCCGTATACCTCGTATCACCTGATGCCGCGCGCAGACTCCGACGCGATCCATGCCTATCTGAAAACCATCGAGCCGATCGAGCGTGCCGCGCCGGTCACCAGCCTGAGTTTTCCGTTTAACGTGCGCCCGGGCCTGATGGGCTGGAACATGCTCTATGGCAGCGCTCTGAAGCTGGAACCGGCCGAAGGCAAAAGCGAAGCGTGGAAGCGCGGCCAGTACATGGTCGAAGTGCTCGGCCACTGCGGCGAATGCCATACCCCACGCGGCCTGCCGGGCGCAATGCAGCTGGACAAGCGCTTGACTGGCGGCATCCTCAACGGCTACCTGGCGCCGAGCCTGCTCGCCACCGATCTGGCTGCGCGCGGCTGGAACCAGCAGGATCTGGCGGCGTTTCTTAAACACGGCATGAGTGCGCAGGGCACGATGTTCAACGAGATGTTCCCGGTGTTTCACAACAGCACTCAAGGCCTCAAGGATGCGGATCTGGCGGCCATGGCGACTTTCCTGCTCGGTGAGCAACCGCCGGCAGCCAAGGCGCTGGTTGAAGTGCCAGTCGCGCAGCTCGGTGCCAGTGCCCAGCGCGGTCGTCAGGAATACCTGAACGTCTGCGCCGGTTGTCACGCGGCGGGTGGCGAAGGCAAGCCGCACATCGCGGTGGCCATGCGCGGCAACACCACGTTGCGTCTGGAAGACCCGCGTAACCTGCTGCGGGTGATCGAGGACGGCATCGGCGAACAGAAGTTTTCCGGGTTCGAGCACATGCAACCAATGCCGGGTTTCGCCGACAAGCTCAGTCCTGAGCAACTGACCGATCTGCTCAACTACCTGCGTCAGGGCTGGGGCGGGCAATCGGCAGAGCTGGCGGTGAGCGAGGTGCAGAAGCTGCAAGCCGACGCACCGTCGATCGAGCACAAGGCGCACTGACATGCAGCATCTCGATCTGCAAGTGGTGCGCCGGGCGCTGGAGTGGTCACAGGCCGGGCAGCGCATCTGGCTGTGCACGGTGCTGGCGACCTATGGCTCGGCACCGCGCGCGCCGGGTTCGCTGTTGGCGGTGAATGACGGCGGGCAGTGGATCGGATCGCTGTCCGGTGGTTGCGTCGAGGAAGATTTCCTCCAGCGAGTCGCCGAGGGTGCGTTTCACGATGCCGTCACCGTTGTGCGTTACGGCGAGGGTGACGATCCGCGTTCGCGAGTCAGCCTGCCCTGTGGCGGCATTCTTGATGTGCTGGTGGAGAATCTCGATGCCGACTGCGAGGTGCAGGCGCATCTGCGCGAACTGGAGTCGGCGCTGCTCGGTCAGCGTCGTCTGATTCGTGAGGTCGATTTGGCCGATGGTGCGCGCAGTCTGTTCGCTGACCGCGAGCAGGGCGCGCGGATCGAGCGCGAGCTTGATCGGGTACGCATTCGTATCGGCGCGGCGCAGCGCTTGTTGCTCGCCGGGTATTCCAGCGTCGCGCAGGCGTGCGCCGAGTTCGCCGTAGGTCTGGGCTTCGAGGTGATTCTCTGCGACCCGCGCGATGAAGTGCTTGAGGGAGTCATACTCGATGGCGTGGAAATTCGCCGGCAGTTGCCGTCGGTGTTCATTGCTGACGGCGGCTGTCATCGTGATACCGCGGTGGTGGCGCTGACTCATGATCCGCGCATCGACGATCTGGCGATGATGGAAGCGGTGCGCACCGAAGCGTTCTACATCGGCGTGATGGGTTCACTGCAGACTTCGCAAAAGCGCTTCGAGCGTTTGCGTCGGATTGGCGGTCTGGGGGAGGGCGAGCTGGCGCGGATACATGCGCCGATCGGTCTCAATCTCGGCAGCAAGACGCCGGCAGAAATCGCCTTGGCGGTACTGGCGGATATCGTGCGGATTCGTAGCGGGATTCCTCGGGACCAGCTCTGAGTCGCGTTTCATGAAAAAGGGGCCGCTGTTCAGCGGCCCTTTTTTTTACATTCCGAATTTGTCGCGCAGTCCGTAATACCACGCGCCGAGCGCGGCGAAGGGTGTGCGCAGCAGCTGCCCGCCGGGGAACGGATAGTGCGGTAGATCGGCGAACGCATCGAAACGCTCGGCCTGACCGCGCAACGCTTCGGCTAACACCTTGCCCGCCAGGTGCGTGTACGTAACACCATGGCCGCTGCAACCTTGCGAGTAATAGATGTTGTCGCCAAGGCGTCCGACCTGCGGCAAACGCGACAGCGTCAGCAGGAAGTTTCCGGTCCAGGCGTAGTCAATCTTCACATCCTTGAGCTGCGGAAAAGCCTTGAGCATTTTCGGGCGGATAATCGCCTCGATATTGGCCGGGTCACGCGCGCCATACACCACACCGCCGCCGAAGATCAGGCGTTTGTCACTCGTCAGGCGGTAGTAGTCGAGCAGGTAGTTGCAGTCTTCAACGCAATAGTCCTGCGGCAGCAGTGCTTTGGCCAACTCATCGCCTAACGGCTCGGTGGTGATCACCTGAGTGCCGCACGGCATCGATTTGGCTGCCAGCTCCGGTACCAGGTTGCCGAGGTAGGCATTGCCAGCAACGATGATGAACTTGGCCCTGACCTTGCCCTGCGGCGTATGCACAACCGGATTGGCACCGCGTTCAATACGCACTGCCGGCGACTGTTCATAAATAAGGCCGCCGAGGGATTCAACGGCTGCCGCTTCGCCGAGCGCCAGGTTCAGCGGATGGATATGCCCGCCGCTCATGTCGAGCATGCCGCCAACGTATTGCTCACAACCGACGACTTCACGAATACGACGCTGATCCAGCAGCTCAAGCTGGGTGTGGCCGAAACGCTCCCAGAGGCGCTTCTGCGATTCAAGATGGCCCATCTGTTTGGGCGTGAGGGCGGCGAACACGCCGCCGTCCTTCAAATCGCACTGAATATTGTATTTGGCCACACGCTCGCGAATGATCCGACCGCCCTCAAAGGCCATCTGCCCAAGCAATTGCGCTTGCTTCGGGCCGACGCTGCGTTCGATCACGTCAATGTCCCGGCTGTAACTGTTGACGATCTGCCCGCCATTGCGCCCCGAAGCGCCGAAGCCGACCCTGGCCGCTTCCAGCACGGTTACGCGAAAACCGTTTTCCAGCAGAAACAGCGCCGAGGACAGTCCGGTGTACCCGGCGCCAATCACACAGACATCCGTCTCCACATCATCCTGTAGCGCCGGACGGGACGGCGCGGCGTTGGCCGACGCAGCGTAATAAGACTCTGGGTAAGGGGTGTTCGCCATCCTGCCGCCTCTGTTTAATATATTTTACGAGTGCACTGATCCTACCCGAGTTGAAAAACCTCCGCCAGCCACCGGAAAAACCGTGTTGCCGGGGGCAAATTAAATATTTTGCATATTCATAGGGTTAGGTGAAAAAAAGGTGTTGACACCCCTCCGGAATTCCGTAGAATGCCGCCTCACAGCAGGCACGTAGCTCAGTTGGTTAGAGCACCACCTTGACATGGTGGGGGTCGTTGGTTCGAGTCCAATCGCGCCTACCAAACAAAATCCGCTCTGCTGGGCGGTCTGGAAGGGCTCACCGAAAGGTGGGCCCTTTTTTGTTGTCTGGAATTTGCCAAGTCCGCTTGGTGACCAACGTAAATGAAAGGGCTTTCAAGCGTGTACGGTCAGGCGTTCTGCGGATTACTGCGTCCGTTTTCTTCTCCCGCCAGATTTGTGAAGAATATGCAGCCTATCAGCCTTGCGAACAGCGTCAGTGTTTCGGCGAGGTCCGGGTTATCGAACAGCACTGCCCGAGAGTCCAGCGCGCATAGAGCACCCCACAGCCGGCCATCCGGCAAGAAAACGGGCGCCCCTGCATAGCTCTCGATCGCAAATTGTTTCACCACTGGACGCGAGCACAGCCGACCGTCTTCACTGATTTTCGGCAGGAAAAGCACCTTGGGGTCGCGCCGAAATTCGCTGCAAAGCGTGGTCTCCAGATCCAGGGTATCGCCGACGTTGATACCCAGCTCGATCGGATCGTACGCCGAGCAAACTATCCATTCGGTTTCGGTAAATTTTGCGATCCCGGCAAAGCGTGTTCCGGTCAAGCGCGTTACGAGCTGCAAGATATTGGTTGTTGCTTCGATTTCGGCAATCGCCGAGCGCTCTTCTGCACTCAGGGATGCTTTGAGAACAGTCTCACTCATTTCCATACGTTCAAATCTCCGGATTGCTTCTGCGTTGCCGGGTCTGTCCCTGACCAAGGTTCTTGCCAGCGGCGTTAGCGTAGCCTTCCTCGCGGGCCTTTGTCACAGGACCATTTCCTGCATCGACCGTTCGCTTTCAGGTACGTTAGTCCAGCATCCACTAAAATAATGTGGATATTGAAGGGGTTACGGTCGTATTGAACCAGCCGGTTATCAGAAAATTGTTGTGACGGCAGGTGGGATTGAGTAACATCCGCCCCGCGTTCACCACCACGGTTTATGCATTTTTAAATCCCAAGCTTCCATCAGCTGCTTGGGATTTTTTTTGCCTGCGATTTGGCTTTTTCTTTCGTGGCGATTCGGTTCGACAAGGACGCTACGCGTTTCGCGATTTTCCGAACGGATAGCTTTGGCGCGCGGCGAAGCGCTCGCGACAGGCGCGCCTATCAGTCATGTCGAGGTGTTGGTATTGGTATTGGTGGTGATCGTAGCGACCGGAATGGGGCGTGGCGTGACATTTGTTTAGCGGTGCGAATTCCCTGCGCTCTATCGGAAACGTCCGACAGCCAGTCTTTGAGATGGCAGGTAGTATCTGGCGGGCAACGGGGGGAATGGCGTATTGAAGTGAAGGTGGGACTTGCGTGTCAGGCGCCGTGCCCAGCGATGTGGGAAGCGGATGGCAAAACGGCGCGTAAAGCTCTAGCCAGTCATTCCACGAGGTAAACGGACTGGCTACTGACTGCGATGCGACTCAAGGCGTTTGGGGCTTGTCCGGAGCGGTCAGGCCAGCCTGAATGCGCTGGTAAATCTCTTCACGGTGCACGGCCACGTTTTTCGGTGCGTTGATGCCAATGCGGACCTGTTGGCCGCTAACGCCCAGAATGGTGATAGTGATGTCGTCGCCAATGTTTATGCTTTCACCGACTTTGCGGGTGAGTATCAGCATGGTCTTCTCCTTGATTGCTTTGTAGGGCACCTGATTCAGACAGTGCAGAGGTCGGTGGTACGTATAGATTAGTGCGAAGTCTCACGGTTTGGGTGCCTCTTTCTGACGCGCAGAAGCGGCATTAATTCCCAGGGCGTAACTATACAGAGGCTGCAAGCATCAATCTCGTTGTTTTGTGCCCATTTTGCGGGGCTCGCGAAGATTTATGAATGATAAGATCGCGGCTTTGGGATTTTCGAGGAAAGCGTTGTGCGCAAATTGGTCTGGGTAATCGCAGCACTTGTACTGGCGGGCTGTGGAGAGGGCAAGCAAGGTGATCTGCCGACACCGAAAACGGCTGTCGCAGCGCCGGCAGTCGCGGCTGCTCCGCAGTGGGATCTGGAAGTTCGCGGAGAAACACCACAAGCGGTCAGTGATCTGAGTGGCTGGTTGATCGAGCATGCTTTCGTGCCGACGGTCATCAAGGACAGCAGCGGTAAAACGCGGATTCTGATTGGCCCGTTCAATTCCAAAGCCGAGGCCGAAGCACGGAAGGTGCAGGTGGACGCGGCGCTGGTCAAGGCGAAAAAACAGAACATCGAATCGGTGCTGGTCGAACATCCGATCGCGCCGTAAATGATCCGCTCGGCGGAGCCTCCTAAAGGCTGTCAGGCGCGACTCGTTCCTTCTGCAGTCGCTGATGATTACCAGAAGGAGCTCCCATGGCCTCCGCCAATCCGTACAAGCTGTTTGATACAACCCTGCAACGCAAGACCCGGCTGAGTCCGCACTTGATGCGCATCACATTGGCGGGGCCGTCAGTGGCAGAAATGGCTACCTGGGCTCCGGATCAGCGGGTGAAACTGTTTTTTCCCGCGGCCAATGGTTCGCACGCGAAGCTCGCGCAGGAGGACGGCTGGTACGCTCGGTTTCGCTCGATGCTCGCGGATCGACGCCCGGCGATGCGCACCTACACCATCCGCCACTTGCGCGCCGGGCAAGGCGAAGTCGATATCGATTTTGTCCTGCACGGCGAGACCGGTCCGGCGTCGCGCTGGGCACTGCATTCGCAGCCAGGCGATACCATGCAGATCCTTGCGCCTGACCGACAGTTCTCGGCGAAGGAGGCGGGCGGTTTCGAGTGGAAGCCACCGCAAACTCTCAAGCAGGTGCTGTTGGTTGCCGATGCGACAGCGCTGCCGGCCGCAATGGGCATACTGGATCAGTTGGCGATGTCTTCGGCGCCGCCGCAAGTCCAGGCGTTTTTCGAAGTGGACAGCATGCAGGACATGCTGGCCGTTCCCGATTGGCCGGGGTTGTCGGTGCAGTGGCTAGTTCGCGATCAGGCGAGCGAGTCGGCCGCTGGAACCTTGATGGTGCAAGCCGTGCGGACAGCTGTTTTGCCAGTCCATACGGCCTCGGTCGCCCAATCACCTGAACTGGCTGATGTTGATATCGAAAAAGACATTCTCTGGGAGATCGCCGATACCGCCCCGGATGGATTTTACGGCTGGATTGCCGGAGAGTCTGCAGCGGTGATGAGCTTGCGCAGATACCTGATCAAGGACTGCGGCCTACCGCGCGAATCGCTCAATCTGATGGGTTACTGGCGGCACAACAAGGCGGCCAACTAGCCAATAAAAAGCCTCGAACATCACGTACGAGGCTTTTTTTGTGCCTGCCGATTCAGCCGCAGGCTTTCATGTTCACCGGGCCGACGAACTCATTGCCGCGTCCCATCACACACGCCACGCTCTGATTGCGCTGAAGCTCCCATTCCTGCACCGGGTAAGTCTTGTCCCACGCTTCATACAATTTGCGGTCCTGTTTCGACAGGCGCAAGCCGTACTGCTTGCTCATATAGAAGTACGTTCGGGCAATCATGCCGCGAATCGAGGGGCGGGGCATGACCTTCTTTGCCTTGAAATCGACTTGAGTCAGGCACGAGCCATATTGGCCCGATTGCACTGGCAACCAGCCGAAGCTGAAATTGCTGCGGTCGCCATTCACCTCGCCAATGCTCGGCACCAGGTTGTGCAGATCGGCCTCGGCTTTCTGGTAGACCGGGTCGTAGCGTGTGCAGTTCTTGCGTCCGCCGCTCTGCCAGCATTGGCGCTGATGGCCGATTTGCCAGGCCGGCACAATGTGTTCCCATTCGATGCGTGAGGCGCGCTTGGCGTTCTTGCGCGGGACGTAGCCGCAGGCTTTGAGATCAACCCGGTTCCCGGTGTATTTGCACCCGCAATAAAACTCGGTGGACTGGGGCGCATAGAGTTTCCAGGCCGCCTTCTTGGCTTCGGAAAAAGTTCGGGGGGCGCCAGCCTGAGCACCCATGGCGATAAACAACAGCAGCAACGCGAAACAACGGACACTCATTGAATCAATCTTCCTTCGGCACAACCCAAAAAATCTGTACGCCACCGTCGTCGCGATAAGCGAGGGTGACATTGTCGTTCTCGTCGATTTCCTCGAGCAGGCGCTCCCAGTCGTCCATCGGCTCGTCTGGCAGACGGAAGATCAGTGCGGCTTTGGCTTTTTGGGCGGTGGGGGAATTGATGATTTTCTGAACGCGCATACCCATGCGTTCGTAAGCGTCAGGAGCATCAGGGGAGGTGGCCACGAGGTTATCCTTATTAAGCTGTACGTGCATACAGTATTTAACTGTAAGCGTTTTCGCAACTGCTTAAATTTCAAGAAAATCCTCTGACAGTGGTTTTCCGATTTTGGTGTGGGAGGTATCGAATTTTTTGTAGGAAAAGTGCGCGATGGCGGTAAGCAGCGCATCACCCGCTTTTATTAGACGGATGATGCGTGAATTACCCGATCACGAATGGACCGGGCGAAGGTCTATCAGTATTCCCAAAACATCCGCTGCAGCTCTTTGCTGTCGTTGGTCTTGGTCAGCGCGACCATCGCCAGGATGCGGGCTTTCTGCGGGTTCAGGTCGTGAGCAACGACCCAGTCGTACTTGTCGTCAGGTTGCTCGGCGTTGCGCAGAACGAAGCCGCCAGCGTTGACGTGGGACGAGCGAATGATCTGTACGCCATCCTTGCGCAGTGTTTGCAGGGCCGGGACGACACGGGAGGACACCGAGCCGTTGCCGGTGCCGGCGTGAATGATCGCCTTGGCGCCGGACTGCGCGAGCGCCTTGTAGGCGGTATCGCTGACGTTGCCGTAGGAATAGGCGATTTCTACGTCAGGCAGGCTCTTGATGTTTTTGATGTCGAATTCCGAATCCATGGTGTGGCGCTTGGCTGGCAAGCGGAACCAGTAGGACTTGCCTTCAACGACCATGCCCAACGGGCCCCAGGCACTCTTGAACGCTTCGGTCTTGATGTTGATCATTTTGCTGACGTCGCGACCGGACTGGATTTCATCGTTCATCGTCACCAGTACGCCTTTGCCGTGCGCTTCTTTGCTGCTGGCCACGGCCACGGCGTTGTACAGGTTGAGCATGCCATCGGCGGACATGGCGGTACCCGGACGCATCGAGCCGACCACGATGATCGGCTTGTCGGTTTTTTCCACCAGGTTGAGGAAGTAGGCGGTTTCTTCCAGAGTGTCGGTACCGTGAGTGATGACGATGCCGTCGACATCCGTGCTGTCGGCCAGTTCGGCGACGCGGCGGCCCAGTTGCAGCAGATTTTCGTTGGTGATGCTTTCCGAGGCGATCTGCATGACTTGTTCGCCACGCACGTTGGCCAGCTTGCTCAGTTCGGGAATGCCGGCAATCAGTTGCTCGACACCGACCTTCGCGGCCTGATAGGTGGCGCTGTTGGCGGCGCTGGCGCCGGCACCGGCAATCGTGCCGCCAGTGGCGAGTACCACGACATTGGCGAGCTTGGTCTGGGTTTCGGCTTCTTTTGCCTGAAGGGCGGTGGGCAGGAGCAGGAGGAGGGCCAATGCGCCCGGAACCAAAGTGTTGAAAGCAGATTTCATTATTTTTCTCTCTAGTAGTGAGACGGTGCTGATGCAGGTTCATCTAGATGCGCCCCAAGCCGATCTGGAATGCCCGGGGTGCGATGAAGGGAGCAGGATCTGTACCAGCCGTACTGTGCCCCGCCAAAATGCTTAACCTGATGATTTACATCAACATTTCAGGTGTAAGTAAAAGTTGGGCGCATGGGTTTATCCGGTTTCCCGAACAAAGCGCGCTATCGTGTTCGGCTCTCCGAAAGAGACTACGACCGCTGGCGAGCCCGACGGCTGGCCGATTTTCGATTTTCTGCTAAAGAAATTCGGCGAAGGGCCGATGGGTGTTCAAGGAATCTGAAATCTGGGGATACACATGTCACTGACGGTCGGCTTTGCAAATCCGGGTGCTGTCACCATCGGCGGTAAAACCGCAGCAACGATCAATACGTTGAACGACGCGGGCAAGGACGCTTCTGCCGAGGCCCTGGGCGTTGAAAAAGACAAAAGCAATCAGGTCAGGACCGGCGGCGCTGCGCCAGAAGAGAGCAAAACCGAAGGCAGCAGCAATCTCAACACCACCGTGAAAATGCTCCTGAAGCGCATGCAGGAATTGCAAAAACAGCTTCAAGAGCAACAGCAGCAGTTGGCCGCCGCCCAGGCCAAGAGCTACCCGACACCCGAAGCCAAGTCCCAGGCGGTCATGTCCATTCAAGGGCAGATCGCGCAAACCAGCGCCGCAATGACGGAGGTCGCTGCTGCACTGGTCAAGGAAATGTCCCAGGGTTCAACCAGCGGCAATGTGGTGAACACCACGGTTTAACGCAGAAGGGGCGCCTCGAGGGATTCGCCCTACAACAAATGACGATTTCTGATTGTTGACAAATGTCGGCGGGATTCGCATAGTTCGCTCTACGCAAACGTTTGCGTCGCTTGCCTGCGGTGCTGTTGCTCCGTTCGCAAGCGATGTAGCTTACGCCAGCGCAAGCGTTGCTCACAATAATCATAAGATCGGAGTGAACCCATGAAGCTGCCATTCGCTGGACGTCTTCTTGCTGTCGCTATGCTGGCTGCCACAGCCGCCGCGCTACCTGTCTCCTCGGCGTTCGCCGAATCCGCTGAAAAACCCAAAGTCGCCCTGGTCATGAAATCCCTGGCCAACGAATTCTTCCTGACGATGGAAGACGGCGCCAAGGCCTACCAGAAAGAACACTCCGCCGATTTCGACCTGATCTCCAACGGCATCAAGGACGAGACCGATACCGCAGGGCAGACGAAGATTGTCGAGCAGATGATCCTCGCCAAGGTCGATGCACTGGTTATCGCACCCTCGGACTCCAAAGCCATGGTGCCGGTGATCAAGAAGGCCGTCGATGCGGGCATCACCGTGATCAACATCGACAATCAGCTTGATCCTGCGATCGTCAAAAGCAAAAACATCAGCGTCCCTTTCGTAGGACCCGACAACCGTAAGGGTGCGCGCCTGGTCGGTGAGTACCTGGCCAAGCAGCTCAAGGCCGGGGACGAAGTCGGCATCATTGAAGGTGTGTCCACGACCACCAATGCCCAGCAACGTACTGCTGGCTTCAAGGATGCGATGGAGGCTGCACAGATCAAGATTGTTTCCCTGCAATCCGGTGATTGGGAAATCGACAAGGGCAACAAGGTCGCCGCTTCGATTCTCAGTGAATACCCGGACGTCAAAGCGTTGCTGACCGGCAACGACAGCATGGCAGTCGGCGCCGTTTCCGCCGTCCGTGCTGCCGGCAAGGCGGGTCAGGTGAAGGTCGTCGGTTACGACAACATCAATGCGATCAAGCCGATGCTCAAGGACGGTCGCGTGCTGGCCACGGCTGACCAGTTCGCCGCCAAACAGGCGGTGTTCGGCATCGAGACTGCGCTGAAAATCATCAAGGGTGAGAAAGTCGACAGCGGTGCCAATGGTGTGATCGAAACACCGGTCGAGCTGGTCACTCAGTAAGCTTCTGGCGACACAATGGCGCTCGTCCGTCCGGGCGAGCGCACGGAGAGTTTTCTATGTCAGTTTCCGCCCCGAACGCTGTCCTCTCGGTCAGCGGTATCGGTAAGACCTATGCGCAACCGGTGCTTACCGGCATCGATCTGACGCTGATGCGCGGTGAAGTGCTGGCGCTGACCGGTGAGAATGGCGCCGGCAAAAGCACACTGTCGAAGATCATCGGCGGCCTCGTTACGCCGACCACCGGCCAGATGCAATTCCACGGCAAGGACTATCGTCCGGGCAGTCGCACCCAGGCCGAAGAGCTCGGTGTGCGTATGGTCATGCAAGAGCTCAATCTGTTGCCGACCCTGTCGGTGGCGGAAAACCTGTTTCTCGACAATTTGCCGAGCAACGGCGGCTGGATCAGTCGCAAGCAACTGCGCAAAGCGGCTATTGAGGCCATGGCGCAGGTCGGTCTTGATGCGATCGATCCGGACACGCTGGTCGGCGAGCTGGGTATCGGCCATCAGCAAATGGTCGAAATCGCCCGCAACCTGATCGGCGATTGCCATGTGCTGATTCTCGACGAGCCGACCGCGATGCTCACGGCCCGTGAAGTCGAAATGCTCTTTGAGCAGATCACCCGATTGCAGGCGCGCGGCGTCTCGATCATCTACATTTCCCACCGTCTCGAAGAACTCGCCCGCGTCGCGCAGCGGATTGCCGTGTTGCGTGACGGCAATCTGGTCTGCGTCGAGCCGATGGCCAATTACAACAGCGAGCAACTGGTCACGCTCATGGTAGGTCGCGAACTGGGCGAGCATATCGATATGGGCCCGCGCAAGATCGGCGCCCCGGCCCTGACGATCAAGGGTCTGACCCGCGCCGACAAAGTCCGCGATGTCTCGTTCGAAGTGCGTGCCGGGGAAATCTTCGGGATTTCCGGACTGATCGGGGCAGGGCGCACCGAACTGCTACGGCTGATCTTTGGTGCGGACGCGGCCGACAGCGGCACCATCGCCCTCGGCTCGCCGGCCAAGGCAGTCAGTGTGCGTTCGCCGGTCGATGCCGTGCGTCATGGCATTGCGTTGATTACTGAGGACCGTAAAGGCGAGGGGTTGCTGCTCAGTCAGTCGATCAGCGCCAACATCGCGCTAGGCAACATGCCAGAAATCTCCAGTGGCGGTTTCGTCAACAATGGCGATGAAATCTCCCTCGCACAGCGTCAGATCGACGCCATGCGCATTCGCAGCTCGAGCCCGACGCAACTGGTTTCCGAGTTGTCCGGGGGCAATCAGCAAAAGGTTGTCATCGGTCGCTGGCTGGAACGTGACTGTTCGGTGCTGCTGTTCGACGAGCCGACCCGTGGTATCGACGTCGGCGCCAAGTTCGACATTTATGCCTTGCTCGGTGAGCTGACGCGGCAGGGCAAAGCGCTGGTGGTGGTGTCCAGTGACCTGCGCGAATTGATGCTGATCTGCGACCGCATCGGCGTGCTGTCCGCGGGGCGGCTGATCGATACCTTCGAGCGCGACAGCTGGACCCAGGATGACTTGCTTGCCGCCGCATTCGCCGGCTACCAAAAACGTGATGCGTTGCTCAATGAAGCGGCGCCTAGGGATCTCCCATGAAAACTGCATCTCCTGCCGGCAAACGTAGTGGCAACTTCTATGGCCTGGGCACCTATCTGGGCCTGGCCGGTGCCTTGCTGGCGATGATTGCGCTGTTCTCGGTCTTGAGCAGCCACTTTCTGTCCTATAACACCTTCAGCACGCTGGCCAACCAGATCCCCGATCTGATGGTGCTGGCGGTCGGCATGACGTTCGTATTGATCATCGGCGGCATCGACCTCTCGGTCGGTTCGGTACTGGCACTGGCGGCATCGACCGTCAGCGTGGCGATTCTCGGCTGGGGCTGGGGCGTGTTGCCGTCGGCGTTGCTCGGCATGGCGGTAGCGGCACTCGCCGGCACCGTCACCGGTTCCATCACGGTAGCCTGGCGGATTCCTTCTTTTATCGTGTCGCTCGGTGTGCTGGAAATGGCTCGTGGTCTGGCGTATCAGATGACCGGCTCGCGTACTGCCTACATCGGTGATTCGTTTGCCTGGCTGTCGAACCCGATCGCGTTCGGTATTTCGCCGTCGTTCATCATTGCCTTGCTGGTGATTTTCGTCGCGCAGGCCGTACTGACGCGCACCGTATTCGGTCGCTACCTGATCGGCATCGGTACCAACGAAGAGGCGGTACGGCTTGCGGGGATCAATCCGAAGCCCTACAAGATTCTGGTATTCAGTCTGATGGGCCTGCTGGCCGGCATCGCAGCGCTGTTTCAGATTTCCCGTCTGGAAGCCGCTGATCCAAATGCCGGCTCCGGTCTGGAACTGCAGGTGATCGCTGCGGTGGTGATCGGCGGCACCAGCCTGATGGGCGGGCGCGGTTCGGTCATCAGTACGTTCTTCGGCGTGTTGATCATCTCGGTATTGGCGGCGGGGCTGGCGCAGATCGGCGCGACCGAGCCGACCAAACGCATCATCACCGGCGCCGTCATCGTGATCGCGGTGGTGCTCGACACTTACCGCAGTCAGCGCGCCAGTCGGCGGGGCTAAGACATGGCAACGATCAAGGATGTGGCAGCGCTGGCAGGCATTTCCTACACGACGGTGTCGCATGTGGTGAACAACACCCGGCCGGTCAGCAAGGAAGTGCGCTTGAAAGTCGAAGCGGCAATCAAGAGCCTCGACTATGTGCCGAGCGCGGTGGCGCGTTCGCTGAAAGCCAAGACCACGGCAACCATCGGCCTGCTGGTGCCGAACAGTCTCAACCCGTACTTCGCCGAGCTGGCGCGTGGAATCGAGGATTACTGCGAGCGTAACGGCTACTGCGTGATCCTTTGCAACTCCGACGACAATCCCGACAAGCAACGCAGCTATTTGCGTGTATTGCTGGAAAAACGCATCGACGGTCTGATCTTCGCGTCTGCCGGCGGTGACAGCGCCCTTGCGCAGGGGCTGGCCGGGGTGAAAACGCCCATGGTCATCGTCGACCGCGGTCTTGAAGGCGTCGACGCCGATCTGGTGCGTATCGACCATGAATACGGCGCGTACCTCGCAACCCGTCATCTGCTGGAATTGGGGCATCGCGACATCGCTACCATCGGTGGTCCGGCGAGCACCAGTGTCGCGCAGATGCGTCAGGCCGGATATTGCCGCGCGTTGGCAGAGGCGGGTA
Organism: Pseudomonas granadensis; assembly: GCF_900105485.1. Classification (GTDB taxonomy): domain Bacteria; phylum Pseudomonadota; class Gammaproteobacteria; order Pseudomonadales; family Pseudomonadaceae; genus Aquipseudomonas; species Aquipseudomonas granadensis. Next base: position 1,824,892 of record NZ_LT629778.1, read on the forward strand.
TCGCGGTGCGGCAGGAGCGCATGCTGGAAAGTGACTTCACCAGTACGGGCGGTTACAACGCCGCGGCGAAGCTGCTGGAAAGCAATCCGCCGAGCGCGATTTTTGCCGGTAACGACATGATCGGCATCGGTGTGTTGCGCGCGGCAGCAGAACGCAACGTGCGGGTGCCTGGCGAGCTGTCGGTCATCGGCTTCGATGACATTCAGATGAGCCGTTACGTGTATCCGGCGCTGACCACGGTGGGGCAGTCGATCCTGCAACTCGGTGAGATGGCCGCCGAGGTGCTGCTGCGCAGGATCGCCACGCCGAACCTGGGCACCGATCAACGCATTGTCACCCCGAGTATCGTCTTGCGCGAATCCACCGCACCGCTGTCCGGCGTGTTCACCGAATATCGCTGAAACCGAATTGATGAGTAATGATGTATGCCCGCAAATGTAGTGGTAATAGGCAGCCTGAACATGGACCTGGTGACCCGCGCGCCTCGGCTGCCGGTCGGCGGTGAAACCCTGATCGGCCATTCGTTTGCCACGGTATCCGGTGGCAAGGGCGCCAATCAGGCGGTGGCTGCTGCACGGCTCGGAGCGCAGGTGGCGATGGTCGGCTGTGTCGGCAACGACGATTACGGTGTGCAGTTGCGCGATGCGCTGCTGGCCGAGCAGATCGACTGCCAGGCCGTGAGTAGCGTTGAGGGTTCCAGTGGCGTGGCGCTGATTGTGGTCGATGACAACAGCCAGAACGCCATTGTCATCGTCGCCGGTGCCAACGGTGCAATGACGCCAACCGTTATCGACCGATTCGACGCGGTGCTTCAAGCGGCAGACGTGATTATCTGCCAACTCGAAATTCCTGACGCCACCGTAGGGCATGCGCTCAAGCGCGCGCGCGCCCTCGGCAAGATTGTCATCCTCAATCCAGCCCCGGCCAGTCGCCCGCTGCCGGCGGACTGGTTTGCAGCAATCGATTACCTGATTCCGAACGAAAGCGAGGCGGCCGCCTTGAGCGGCATGCCAGTGGATTCGCTGAAGACCGCAGAAAGCGCGGCCACTCGGTTGATCGCCATGGGGGCCGGCAAAGTCATTGTCACTCTGGGGGCGCAAGGTTCGCTGTTTGCCAATGGTCAGGGGTTCGAGCATTTCCCCGCACCGAAAGTGCAGGCTGTCGATACCACGGCAGCAGGTGACACGTTTGTCGGTGGTTTTGCCGCTGCTCTGGCCAGAGGGCAATCCGAAGCTTCAGCCATTCGCTACGGACAGATCGCCGCCGCGCTGTCGGTCACCCGCGCGGGCGCACAGCCGTCCATTCCCACTATGTCCGACGTACAGGCTTTTGAACCGGTATGAAAAAAACTCCTTTGCTCAACATCGCGTTGTCGCGATTGATCGCATCGCTGGGCCACGGCGACATGGTAGTGATTGGCGATGCCGGGCTGCCCGTACCGCCGGGTGTCGAGCTGATCGACCTGGCACTGACTCACGGCGTCCCGGATTTCATCAGCACCCTCAACGTGGTGCTCAGCGAGATGCAGGTGGAGAGCCACGCAATCGCCAAGGAAATCTTCGATAAACAACCGAGCGCCTTGAGTGCGCTCGAAGCGTTGAACGGGGAGGGGGCTCTGGGCCGTCGCGATCTGCTCGGTCATGAGCAATTCAAGGTACTCAGCCGACAGGCGCGGGCGATTGTTCGTACGGGCGAATGCCAGCCGTACTGCAACATCGTGCTGGTCGCGGGAGTTACGTTCTGATTTTTCGATTTCATCTGCACAAGGAATGCGCCATGCAACGCTATGCTCAGAAACTGCACCAATTGCTCCGGAGTCTGCTGCTTTTGTCCGTCATCACTGCCACCGGCGCCCAGGCGGCGGAGAAAATCGACCTGATCATCGACACCGATCCCGGCGCTGACGACGTGGTCGCCTTGCTGTTCGCGCTGGCCTCGCCGGACGAGCTGAATATTCGCGCGCTGACCACCGTGGCCGGCAACGTGCGTCTGGACAAAACCTCGCGTAACGCCCGACTGGCTCGCGAATGGGCAGGGCGCGAGGATGTGCCGGTGTACGCCGGTGCGCCGAAGCCGCTGATGCGCACGCCGATCTATGCCGAAAACATCCATGGCAAGGAAGGCTTGTCGGGTGTCACCGTGCACGAGCCGAAAAAGGGTCTGGCTGAAGGCAATGCGGTCAACTATCTGATCGACACCCTGAAAAAGGCCAAGCCGCACAGCATCACCATCGCCATGCTCGGACCGCAGACCAACCTGGCGCTGGCGCTGATCCAGGAGCCGGAGATCGTACAGGGCATCAAGGAAGTGGTAATCATGGGCGGTGCGCATTTCAACGGCGGCAACATCACGCCTGTCGCCGAATTCAACCTGTTCGCCGACCCGCAAGCGGCGGAAGTTGTGCTAAAAAGCGGGGTGAAGCTGACGTATCTGCCGCTGGACGTGACCCACAAGATCCTCACCAGTGATGCCCGCCTGAAGCAGATTGCCGCGCTCGATAACAATGCGAGCAAGATTGTCGGCAACATCCTCAACGAATACATCAAAGGCGATATGGAACACTACGGCATTCCGGGTGGCCCTGTGCATGACGCCACCGTCGTCGCGTATCTGCTCAAGCCTGAGCTGTTCACCGGTCGCGCGGTCAACGTTGTGGTCGACAGTCGTGAAGGTCCGACGTTTGGTCAGACTATTGTTGACTGGTACGACGGCCTGAAGGCGCCGAAAAATGCATACTGGGTCGAGAATGGCGATGCCCAGGGTTTCTTTGATCTGCTGACCGAGCGTCTCAAGCGCTTGAAGTAAACGACCCGCCCGCAGGTGCCAGCCTGCGGGTTTTTTTATCCCTTCTCAGTCACTTCCTGCGCGGTGACCTCGACAGGGTAGCGCTCAAAAACCTGCTTGATGAATTGCAGAGCCGGTTCGGTGCCCAGAGCCTTGACCAACAGATCGATGCCAATCAACGCAAGCTCCTCGGCGGTGCCCGGGCTGTAAGAGCTGTGTCCGTCTGCCCATTTGGCTTTTATGTCGGCGTCGATGCTGATGTTGATGGTGTTCATTGGGCGCTCGAAGAGATGAAAGTCCGAACGTCGAGTTAACCATTTTGTCGTGCACTTGGCACTGCGACTTAGGCATGAGCGGGGTGCTATGCGACACTTGGTCTTTTCCAGCGACCCAGAGGCTGTGCTGTGCAAATCGATTTGAACACTCCCGACGGCCTGACGGTAGAGGCTGTGCGCCAGTTATTGGCCTCGGCCAGCGACGACGTGCACACCCAATTGCGCGTGACCAAGGGCGGCATCGCCTATTTGTCGACGGTCACCGGTGGTCAGGACATCGACGATCTGCTGTTTCGCCTCGAGACGTGGGCCAAGGGATCGGGATATGTAGGCAATGTGGCGGCCAGTGATGAGGTGTGGGTCATGCAGATCTACAACGCGCTCAAGGACAACTGGCCGAATCCGCCTTTCGATTACATCGACGTCTACTGAGCGCCGTTAATATTCAGTCACGATTGCGGGCTGAGAACGTTGGTGCGCTCAGGCACACTCGGCGTTTTTCCGATTGTGCGGCCGGGTGACGGCTTTGCTCGCGAAACCAAACGCCTGATTGGCGGTCGCACGATCTCAGCTTAACCATTTTGAAATCAAGGAGGCTTCATGCCTTTGAAGTTCGCGACACTGGGTGCACTTATGGCTGCTGCGCTGTTGGCCGGTTGCAGCACGAGCTCCAGCGAGTCGGCAAAGGAAAGCGTGGCGACCGACGCGGGTCACAGTCGCTGTGAGGCAACGGCGGCGCAGTTCACCGTCGGCAAGAAGGCTTCGCCGGAACTCCTGGAGCAGGCGCGCGTCAAGGCCGG